>CAIRTW010000132.1 GCA_903881585.1 uncultured Bacteroidota bacterium
CACGAAAAAAATGCTACTATGGATAAGCTGGAATTAAAAGGAAAATGGAACGAGCTGAAAGGCAAGATCAAGCAGCAACATGCTGACTTTACGGATGATGAACTGGAATATGAGGACGGGAAAGACGACGAGCTATATGGGCGCCTTCAGCAGAAATTAGGCAAGACAAGAGATGAAGTGGTTAACTGGTTGAAATCATTGTAACCATTGTAATCGGCTCCGGATCCTGCTTATTTATAGGCCGGATTCGGAGTTTTTTCCTTTACCCAGTTCAGCACTATTTCCAATTGCTCATCGCGGGTAAGACTGCTGTTGTCAAGCAGTATCGCGTCAGTAGCCTGGTGGAGCGGGCTTTCTTCGCGTGTACTGTCTATGTAGTCACGGAGTTCCAGGTTGTGACGCACCTCATCTATGGTTACGCGTGGGTTGGTTTCATACATCTCCTTAAAGCGGCGCATAACGCGTACTTCAGGGTCTGCAGTCATGAATAATTTTAGTTCAGCTTCTGGGAATACAGCTGTGCCAATGTCCCTGCCATCCATCACTATTGCCTTTTTTCTGCCCATGCGTTTCTGCTGGGCTACGGCAAAAGAGCGCACCTCGCGTATCGCCGCCACTTCGCTCACTTTCTCAGAAACGATCATATCACGGATGTAAGGTGCCACGTCTTCATCGTTGAGATGAATATCAGAGTTTAATGTCTGGTCATTGTATACAAACGATATATTGATGTTTGCAATTGCGTCAATCACTTTTCCGTGGTCGCTGTAATCAATATGGTGGCGAAGAAAATAAAGTGTTATTGCGCGGTACATGGCACCGCTGTCGATGTAGCTGTATTTAAGTTTTGCAGCAAGCTCTTTTGCCAGCGTGCTTTTACCGCAGGAGGAATATCCATCGATAGCTATTATGATCTTCTGCGCAGACATACAGCAAAGGTAGGGAAGATAGCAAAATATTTTTTCATCTTTTTGGTATTATCATGAGCGCGTCAATGCAACAATTATCCGGCCGGGTGTTTATCTATCCCAGATCGATGCATTGCTATGATCAGCGCCGGAATTATACCCGAAATCATTGATAACCCCGGTAGCCGTATCTATTACTTCGTATTTCATATTAATGGCTCCATTTTGCCCGTAGGTAGTACTGTTGTAGATATACCCCATGCCATATACTATTTTGCCTTGGTATTGCTGAGTGGGAATCAAAATAGTATCCCGAATTATAGTTGCGTTGATATAAGCATAGAAGTAATTGTAGAAATTCTGAATAACTACACTATTGATCGTGCTGCCTTCCGTAATGCTCACCGGGTATTGAGCCGCCGGAGAAGTGCTTCCTTTTTCGAATACAGACCAATTACCGAAGAATTTTTGCCTTGATATTGTCTCACACGAAACACCTTCATATCCGGAGGGACAAACACATGTGTCATTTATGCAGGCACCTCCATTTGAGCAGGTAACGCATTTCACAGTAGTTGTAGTTATTGTTGTCGTTGCGGTATCTTTTGTGCAGGAAGCGGAAGTAATTGCTAAAAAAAGAATGATGAACGCAAGTAGATCAATTAGAGTTTTCAACGAGAGTCTCATGGGTTTAGGTTTTTCAATTTACAAAAAGATATTTCATAAAAAAACCTCCTTCAGTAGTCAAAGGAGGTTGTAAATAGTATTTTAAAAAAGGCGATTATTTGTTCCATTCCGACGCGTCGCTGTGATCGAGGATAGCATTGTAACCAAAATCATTGACCGCCTGGGTTGCAGTGTCCACTATCTCGTATTCCATATTAATACCGCCAAACTGGCCATAGGTAGTGCTGGTATATATATACCCGATACCGAATAATACTTTACCTTGGTATTGCTGGTTGGGTATAATAAGTGTATCATGAATTACCGAACCATATATCGGAACAGTGAAATAGTTGTAGAAGTTAGTGATGACTACATCGCTTACTTTAGCGCCTTCTGAAATTGTAACGCCATAATTTGCGGCCTGGGTTTCGCTTCCTTTTTCAAACACCGACCAGTTTCCTAAGAACTTATAGCGGGAGATCGTTTCACAGTTTGTGCCTTCGTAGCCAGAAGGGCAGTTGCACACGCCATTGTTGCAAACACCTCCGTAGGCGCATACTATAGACTTACACTGGTCCCTGTTGCAGGAAGAATAAACCAGTGCTGCGAACACAGAAAAAGAAAGCAATGTAGTAATGGTTATCGTCTTTAAGCGGGATTTCATTGGTACGAAAATGTTTTAATTCGTTCAAAGATAAAAAAAAAGTTATAAAATGCAACAAAAAAAGTCCGGTTTTTGATATGTCCGATCTTTTTACAAAGGATAAATGTATTCTATTGCCGCCATTAAAATGAACGGATCAAGCATATTTTTTTGTGCTATTTTTCAACATCGGCCTTGTAAGCCTTAATGCCTTTGTATATAGCCATAGCAACATCTTGCTGCCCCTCTTCTGAGTTAAGGTATTTTTCTTCCTGCATATTCGTGATGAAACCCATTTCTACCAGTACGCCTGGCATGGCACTGCCGGCCAGCACCTCAAGCGGTAACTGCTTTACGCCCAGGTCTGGCCGGCCCTGCGCACCAAAGCTCTCCTGTATGCGGGTGCCAAGGTTTACGCTTTTGCTGAGAAACGCCTGTGAATACTGTGCCAGGATAATGCTTGTCTGAGGATCCTTTATATTGAGCAGACCAGGCTCCTCGGAAAGGTTATCGCTGTACTCGCCAATGGATTTTTCTTTTTGAGAGTTGCGGTGCAGTGCCAGTACATAGGTCTCTACGCCCTTGCGGGTGGTTTCGTGGTGCTGTATTTTGCGATAGATGGGCTGCTTTACTGTTTTGTGATGGCGCTTTACTGTTTTGTAGCCTTCCAGCACTTTGGTATAGGTGAAAGGTGTTGAGTTTACGTGTATGGCTATAAACAGGTCTGCATTGGCTTTGTTGGCTATTTCGTGCCTCTCAACAAGGCTTGGATATACATCTGTAGTACGTGTATAGATCACCTGTACGCCATTCATACTGTCTGATAATATCTTACCGAGTTTTAGCGTTACAGCGAGTGTTATGTCTTTTTCGTAGGAAAATGAGCCGTGAGCGCCCGGATCTCTGGTGCCGCCATGGCCTGCATCAATCACGATCTTGGTTATTTTCTTGCCCTTTGCCATAAGCAGCGGCGGGACAAGCAGAAGGGTAAATACAGTAATTAATATGGTGCGCATCATATGTTTCACAAAAGATTAAATATACAAACTATCATAACCGCGTTCAAACAACTATTTTTGTCGGGCCCATGAGTGTGAGCGGTAAATTTATTTCAAAATTTTCATCATTGCGTCGCTTTACTTACTGTATGGCGACCATTTTTATATTCTTCATAACAAATAAGGGTTATTGCCAATCTGATAATATACATACGCTTTCTTCAACAGGCGCGAGTTTGGACACGGCAAAAAAGAACCTGGCTACTCATGGTAGTGACAGCATAAAAGTGGACCTGGGTTTCATAGCCAACGACAGCCTGAAGAAAGACTCGGTTGCAGCCGCCTCGGATACGTCTAAGAGAAAAGCCCTGGAGAAAGCCCTGGGGATAAAAATATCGAAGGATGCGCTGCCGAGTGTGGTTAAGGCCACGGCACAGGATTCTCTTATAATGGACATGCATACGAACCTCTTTTACCTTTATGGTAATGCGCAGGTGAATTATGAAGACCTGCAGCTGAATGCCGGCCAAATAGTTTATGAGCAATCCTCGAACTTAGTATCTGCGGCGCCTTACGAAGCCGCGAAAGAGAAAGATACCAGTGTAAAGCAGACATTTACACAGGGAAAAGAAAAATTCAGTTACGACTCACTGCAATACAACTTCAAAAGTAAGCGGGCTATAGTGCGAAACGTACACTCCCAATATGGCGAGGGCTTTGTGTATAGTGAGCAGGTAAAGCGAAACCCCGACCAAACGATCTACGGCGCACACAGCATATACACTACCTGTGCGCTTGATACTCCTCACTTCGGGATACTCGCCAAGAAGATAAAAGTAATACCGGGTAAGGTGATCGTATCGGGGCCGTGCAACTTATCTATTGAGGGGGTGCCTACGCCTCTGTGGCTTCCTTTCGGGATATTCCCGGTTTCTGAGAAGCAGAAATCAGGGTTTGTGATACCCACTTATACGATAGAGGAGCAGCGTGGTCTGGGACTGCTGAACGGCGGGTACTACTGGTATATGAATGACCACATCGACTTTCTTACGCAGGCCAATGTATATACGAAGGGGAGCTATGCATTCAGCGAGATAAGCGACTACAGCGATATTTATCACTACAAGGGGTTGTTCAGCCTGTCATATGCCTACAATAAGACCGGTGAGGATTTTGAACCCAACTCCTCGATAACTAAGGATTTTATGGTGAACTGGCGGCACCAGTCGGACCCGAAATCTATACCGGGGCAGAGTTTTAATGCATCTGTGCAGGTGGGTACTTCCTCATTTTATTCCAATACCAGTCTTGACCCTAACCAGATATTGCAAAACCAATACCAGTCGAATATCAGCTACTCAAAAAACTGGCAGGGCACACCGTTCGGGCTGACCATAAGCGCATTGCACAACCAAAACACACAGAGCCACCAGGTAAATGTGACATTGCCGGACATAAACTTTCACGTATCGCAGATAAACCCGTTCCAGAAGAAGATCGCAAGCGGTAAACCTAAATGGTATGATAAGATAACAGCAAGCTATACGGTGGACATGCTCAATCGTACCACTTTTTACGACAGCCTTTTCAGGCCCTTTCTTTCAAATATTTCGTTGTCCAATTTTCAGACTGGCCTGCACCACTCCGTTCCTATAAGCGCATCTTACACCATATTCAGGTACATCAACATGTCGTTCAGCATAAACTATAACGAATACTGGCTCACGGACCGTCTATACCGCAGGTATGACAGTGTGCTGAACAAACTGGACAGCACCGACCAGCATGGATTCTATACCTCAAGGGATTTTAATGCAGGTGTAAGCTTCTCCACGCGCATCTACGGAATGAAGATATTCAAGCATGGCAGGCTTAGAGGGATACGGCATGTGATCACGCCTACAGTAGGGCTTTCCTATCATCCGGACTTCGCCGCGTCTCCATTCAACTACTATTACCGTACCCGCCTTGATTCCACGAACAATTTTCAGAATTATACTTATCAGTCCCCGTATATTACTTCAATCGTTGGCTCGCCTCCTATCGGCAAGTCGGGGCAGGTAAATTTTGGGGTGAGCAATAATCTGCAGATAAAAGTGCGGAGCGCAAAGGACACGGTGACTGGATTTAAGAATGTGACGCTTATAGATGCGCTTGGCGCAACGATGTCCTATAACCCGGCGGCGGATTCTTTTCAATGGAGCAACATTGGCCTGAACTTCCGGACTAATGTGATGGACAAAATAAACATCAGCTCCAACGCCAGTTTTGACCCATACGCTTTTGACTATGACAAGGCCAGGCGGCTACCGGAAACGATGGAAGACAAAGGCTTCGGGCTGGCGCGTTTTTCCGCAGCTACAATGTCACTGGGTTCTAATTTTCACTCGAAGCCTGCTGGCGGCGCTAATAATCCTACCAATAGCGAAGAGTATGGACGAATCATGCGCAATGCGGGCTACAACGACTATGTTGACTTTAACATACCATGGAGTTTCAACTGCAGTTATTCATTTGCTGCTAACAACAGCTACTCATATTTCTCCAAGCGGGACACAATAATCCTGACTCAATCGCTGACTTTCCAGGGGGAACTGCAGATCACGAAGCGCTGGAAGCTCAATGCGAGCAGCGGTTACAATTTCGGCTATCATCAGCTTACCCTTACGTCGATAGACGTATATCGCGACCTGCACTGCTGGGCTATGCACCTGCAAACCATTCCCTTCGGGCCGAGGAAGAGCTTTACATTTACGATAAATGTGAAGTCTGCTATTCTGCAGGACCTGAAACTGATGCGGCGGCGGGATTACCGGGATACGCCTTATTAGTCGTAAGTAGATAGTAGATAGTAGATAGTAGATAGTCGTGAGTTGCGGCCTTCCGGGTAGCCAGAAGCATAATGTCCCATGTAGTTTAAATTTTTTCTGTGCTTATATGGGGCATTTTATTTTGGAGGTATTTGGCTGAAACCATTACTGTATCTGCGTTTTCGGTTGTTATTAAGTTTATTTTACATTTCCCATTTTGTAACAGCGTGGGGCATTGTTAGTTGGCAGTTCACAGCTGGCAGTTGCCTGGCGATACGATCTGGATGTTACATTTCATACCCCACTATACCCCGCATCGGCGAGCTCTGTGCATGCACCATACCAATGCGCTTGAAAAAATATCTCGCGCAAAGGATAGCGCAAAGATCAAAAATGCAAAGGCCGGAAAGCTAAAGTAGAAACTGGAAAAGCTCAATCGCAGCACAAAGGTCTATTAAAAAGGAATTCGCCCCAAGACGAAGTTTCTATCTGTGCTTTGGTAAAATCTATTCATACGGCGTGGTTATTAATATGCAAATGTGGATAACCTTTAATTTGCTTTTATACTTTTGGTTGTCTGACTAAGTCCTTCGGCTCGCTTAGGAAGAAAGAATTTAAGGATAACAGGATTTGCGAGTAAAAAAGTGTTTTGCTTATGAAAATGATTTTAAGGTACGTGGTGATGTTTGTACTTGTATTAAGTACGGGCCGCATCTATGCCCAGAAGCGGGGCCAGCCCCTTATTGACTCCCTGCTCAAAGAACTGGCCGTGGCAAAAGAAGATACCGGCAAAGTAAATATCCTCATCGCCGTATCGAGGACTTATTATTATAACGATACCAACAAGAACGAAGGTGTAAAAATGGGCAAAGCCGCAATCGAACTGGCCCAAAAGCTGAAGTTTGATAAGGGCCTGGCGATGGCATATTTTGTCACCGGGTCGAATTATTTTGCGAAATCTGATTTTGCAAATGCGCTGGATAATGAATTCGACGCGTTAAGGATATATGAATCGGGAAATGACAAAAGGCGTATGGCGATGGTATGCGAAACCATTTGCAGTATTTACCGTTACCAGGAAGACAATCCCGCTGCTTTGAAATATTGTCTGCAGGCATTAAAACTGGATGAAGAAGACGGGCGAAAAACTGAGCGGGCTGCTGATATGGGTCAACTTTCACTGATCTATAGCAATCTTGGCGACCAACAGCAGGCAATAGCATATGCGCTACGAGCCCTGGCTGTAAATGAAGACATCAAGAGTGAGGCAGGTATCTCTGTGTCCTACAGCCACCTTTGCAGTCTTAACCTGTCGCTTGGCGATCTTGATAAAGCATTGTCATATGGTTTGAAAGCCCTTGCCTGCAAAGAAAAAATGAAGGATAACTATGGGCGGATGGTAGATATGCACAACATAGGCGAATGCTACCTGGCGATGTACAAAGCATCTGCCCGCAGCCGTACAGTGCATCCCGGTAACAAACCTGCCCGGCAAAAGGGAAGTGCGCACAGCGGTGAATTAAATAATGCGGTAAGTTATTTTAAACAGAGCATCGCTATATGTGAAGCCCTTGCAGAGCTTACCTGGAGAGAAGATGGCTATAAATTGCTTTCCGAAAGCTATAAACTGAACGGAGACCCTGCCGATGCACCGGAATGCATGGAGCACTACATGGCCATAAGAGACAGCCTTTTCTCCAGGGAGAAAGAAAAAAAAGTAGTGAAAATTGGTATGGAGGGTGAATATCAGCGCAAGCGCCTTGTTGACAGCCTGGTGGCGCTGAAAGGTCAGAAAGCGGCCGCGCTGAAACTGCAAAAGCAAAAGAGCTATACCTGGATGGGCCTGGGCGGAATTTTGCTACTGGCAGGCTTTTCGTTTTTTATTGTGAAAGAACGCAGAAAATCTGAAAAACTACTGCTGAATATTCTGCCTTCCGAAGTAGCTGCCGAGCTAAAATCGAAAGGCGTCACCAAAGCAAAACATTTTGGCAATGTTACGGTACTGTTTACCGATTTCGTAAATTTCACCAAGGCCAGCGAACGGCTGAGCCCGCAGACACTGATAGATGAACTGCACGAGTGCTTCAAGGTATTTGATGAGATCACTGCTAAGTATAACATTGAAAAAATAAAAACGATCGGCGATGCCTACCTCGCAGTGTGCGGCTTGCCAACAGCAGACCCTAAACACGCAGAAAATGTAGTAAGTGCAGCGAAAGAAATAAGCGCTTTTATGCAGGAGCGCCTTGCAAAACTGGGTAGCAGCACCTTTCAAATAAGGCTGGGAATACACAGCGGCAGCGTGGTGGCCGGCATTGTGGGCGTAAAGAAATTCGCCTATGATATTTGGGGCGATACGGTGAATACGGCAGCCCGCATGGAGCAAAACAGCGAGGCGGGAAAGATAAATATCTCTGAGGTGACGTATGAATTGGTGAAAGATAAATTCAGTTGCGAGTACAGGGGGGAGATAGAGGCGAAGGGTAAGGGGCAATTAAAAATGTATTTTGTAGTGGGTTAGTTGTGTTTCGTGAGATTGCTTGGCGCCTCGCAATGGAGCGAATGGGATGGGATGATGAAGATGTATTACGTTGTTTAGTCGTAAGTCGCGAGGTTGCTTCGTTCCTCGCAAGAATTGATTATTTTTGCAGCGTTTCAATTAAAAATCTAACTAATTATATTATGGCGATCGTTGATCTTGTAATGCCGAAAATGGGTGAAAGTATAATGGAAGCTACTGTGCTGAAATGGCACAAAAGGGTAGGTGACCATGTGAAGATGGATGAAACCCTGCTGGATATAGCCACGGATAAAGTAGATAGTGAGGTGCCATCCACCACAGCGGGTGTGATCACTGAATTGCTTTATAAAGAAAATGATGTAGTGCCGGTAGGCGCGGTGATAGCAAGAGTGGATGCCGGTGGCGCTGTGCTTGTGGCTGCCCCGACAACAGAGCCAGTGCACCAGGCTGCATCGCAGCCCGCTCCTGCACAGCCAGCAGCGCAGCAATACCAGGCCCCGCCTGTTGTTGAAAACGGCGGTGCACGGTTTTACTCTCCGTTGGTGCTCAATATTGCGGGTACTGAAGGCATTGGCATGGCCGAACTGGAGAAAATACCTGGTACCGGCAATGAAGGGCGGGTGACCAAAAAAGACATTCTTGATTATGTAAGCAGGCGCACATCGCAACCGCAGGCGGCTCCACAAGCAGCACCACAGGCGGCTGCTCCGCAGCCGACACCAGCTGTTGCATCGCAGCCTGCATCGCAGCCTGTTGTTTCTGCTCCGGCCCCTGCTTCGGCTGTTATAGGCGGCAATGTAGAGATCATAGAAATGGACCGCATGCGCAGGCTGATAGCAGACCATATGGTGCGTAGCAAGCACACATCTCCGCACGTGACCAGCTTTACAGAATGTGATGTGACTAATATTGTAAAGTGGAGAGAGCGGGTGAAAGGAAAGTTTGAGCAGATGTATGGTGAGAAGATCACGTACACACCGATCTTCTTTGAAGCCATCGTGAACTGCATCCGCAAATTCCCGATGATCAACAGCAGCCTCGATGGTAATAACATCATCATTAAGAAAGACATAAACATTGGTATGGCGACGGCGCTACCTAGCGGTAACCTGATAGTGCCGGTAATAAAGAATGCAGGCACCAAGAACCTGCTGGGCCTTACCAAGGATGTAAATGCCCTGGCCAATGCAGCACGCGGCAACAAACTAAAAGCAGACGATACGCAGGGTGGTACATTTACGGTAACGAACGTAGGGACGTTTGGGAGCCTGATGGGCACACCTATCATCAACCAGCCGCAGGTGGCTATACTTGCAGTAGGCGCTATTAAGAAGAGGCCGGTAGTATTGGAGACCGAAGACGGCGATGTAATAGCGATACGCCACATGATGTACCTGTCGCTCAGTTATGATCACCGTATTGTTGATGGGTCACTGGGAGCCAGTTTTCTTACTGCTGTAGCTAAAGAACTGGAGGCGTTTGATAAGAACATGGAGATCTAAGAAAACTAAAAAGAAGTTGCAGGGTTTGATGCTTTTGCATCAAACCTTTTTTTTGTGTTTTTTTGTAAATATTCATAGTTCACATTGCGCACAGTAACAAATAAATCACGTCAACGAAACGTTAATGATGCGCTCTGTTTTTCGCGAAAAATTAATTGCAAAATTGATATTTGTTTTTCAAAAAATGTCATAAAGATGTAGTATATTGCTTTGAGTGAAAGTGCGAAAAAAAATCAATGGCCTTATTCTCGAGTTTGACACGTTTTTCCATTTTGTCGGCTGAAAGCACCTATTGACGCGTGCTGTTTATTTTTTTGATTCAAAATGTAGAGAGCCGATTTTAGTGCATGTACTTTTTAGGCTGGTGGCCTGTCTGTAATTTTGCGTTATGCCTTTTCTAAAAGTAGAACGTAAGAGTTCCGGCACATACCTGCGG
>CAIRTW010000133.1 GCA_903881585.1 uncultured Bacteroidota bacterium
CAAACACTACAACTATCATTACTTATACAATGCCTACTACTTGTATCATTACCAAGACCGTAACAATAAATCCTTTGCCAACGACGATCAACGGTACACTTACAGTATGCGTAGGCTTAACAACTGCACTTACTGATGCCACCGCAGGTGGGACGTGGAGCAGTGGCAGTCCATTCTTCGGCCCAATAAGCACGACCGGCGTTGTTACTGGTATGAGCGCTGGCACAACTATCATAACTTATGCACTACCGACCACTTGTTTAACAACAGCGATCGTTACGGTGAACCCGTTGCCAACGGCTATTCTTGGCGGCACATCTGTTTGTGTGGGATCATCGTTGCCACTCAGTGATGCAACCGCCGGTGGTACCTGGAGCTCCAGCTGTCCTACTATCCTGAGCCTGTCGGGCACAGGTGTAGTGACCGGTTTATCGCAAGGCACCTGTAACATTACTTATGCATTGTCATCGGGCTGTATCACTACCCTCGTGGTAACTGTGCAGCCATTGCCTGCCGCTATACTGCCACCCGCACCACAAGTGTGTGTAGGCGCTACGATCCAGCTGAGCGATGTTTCGCCTTTCGGTACCTGGAACAGTGGAAATACTTCAGTAGCTACCATTACATTAGGCGGTGGCCTGGTAACAGGAGTTGCTCCGGGAACTTCTATTATTACCTATACCTTGCCAACTACCTGCAGCATAACTACAATAGTAACCGTGAACCCGAACCCAACATCAATACTCGGCATACCTACTATGTGCCAGGGATTATGTACAACACTCACGGATGCCACCGCCGGCGGCACATGGAGCAGCAGCAACACATCGGACGCGACCGCAGGGTCGTCAACCGGAATGATCTGTGGTGTTGTTGGTTCGACTACGGCAGTGATCACGTATACACTGCCTACAGGCTGTTATACGGTAACACCGGTAACGGTGAATCCTTTGCCAACCCCAATTAATGGTAACCCGAGCGTATGCCAGGGTGCAAGAACCCAGCTTACAGACGGCACTCCGCGCGGTACTAGGAGCAGCAGCGTTCCTGCTGTTGGTACTGTGGACGCAACAGGTAATGTGTTTGGCGTATTAACCGGCTCGACAATTCCGCAAACAACTACGATCACTTATACATTGGGTTCCGGCTGTATCATTACAACTACAGTAACCGTAAATCCGCTACCGGGACCAATAAATGGGGCGCTGGGAGTTTGTTATCAATCATGTTCCCTGCTTACCGATGCCGTTGCTGGCGGTACCTGGAGCAGCAGCAATACAATTGTAGCTTCTTTCACTACAGCGCCCGGGAATATGTGCGGTGTGACAGCGATTGGCGGGACTGCAACCGTGACTTACCAGTTGACCGGCTCGCTATGTTATGTTACTGCGACAGCAACAGTGTACCCACTGCCAACTGCTATTAATGGCACACTGACCGTATGTTCGGGATCAACAACCCAACTTACTGACGGCACCCCCGGCGGTACATGGAGCAGCGGTACAACTGCTGTCGCCACTGTAAGCGGCACAGGCCTTGTAACCGGCGCTCTTCCTGGTACTTCTATTATCACTTATACTTCGGGCACAGGCTGTATCACTACGGCAATAGTGACCGTGAACGCACTTCCTACTCCTATACTGGGTACACTTACCGTATGTATGGCAGGTGGTACTACACAACTTTCAGACGCAACTGCGGGCGGCTCGTGGGCGATCACCCCAAGTAATGCGACCATTAACGCGGCTACCG
>CAIRTW010000134.1 GCA_903881585.1 uncultured Bacteroidota bacterium
AACTGTGGTCCCTCAGGGACTCGAACCCTGGACCCGCTGATTAAGAGTCAGCTGCTCTAACCAACTGAGCTAAAAGACCGGTTATTTGTATTTGGGAGTGCAAATGTAAAAGAAAAATTGTTACCCAAAAACTAATTGCTAAAAGATGATGGGTGTATTTTAATAAAGTAGCTGTGAATATCTTTTCAGTGCTATATTTTGCATTAACAATTGATTAACCTATTTTCGCCAAAATTTTACGCTAAATGAAATCGCTACTCCTCTTCTTAAGCCTTACTGCATGTACGTTCCAGGCTCTTTGCCAGGATGTCTTCATTGGTTCCACTAAAGACAAGGTTACCAACTATTACATCATGTCCATAAGGCGCGACAGAAATGGCTCAATGGACCTGTTTGAGCGCGTAAAGCCTGCTGAAGGGCAGCTACAGACGTTCCGTAAACAGGTGCTGGAACAAAGGACCAAGGACAAACTGGAAACAGATGGCTTTGAGAAGCTGGGCTATTATCGCCGCCGCATACAATACAACTGCCGGGGTAAGGTATATCGCGTACGTGAATGTACCTACTACGACATCTACGGAAAGGAAATAGGCACTAACGACCCCGACCCTTCCGAAACAGCAAAATGGGAGATAGTACCGGCATCCACCATGCGTGAAGTAGAGTTTAACAAGGCATGCCAGTAAGGTGAGAGCGGAGTGTGGCGAGCGGAGAGCGGTCCGGCAGGTTTTGAGAGAAATTAAAGCTTTCACGAGAAGTCTACAGCTTCCAATCTAGTATTTGTTTTTCCCATTCGGGTCTATATGGCGTTTCTACTTTTATATAGTTGTCGGTAAAGCCTTCCATCATGGTGCTCTTACCCGCTATTTCAAAAAGCACTTTACGGGTATCGCCGCGCTGCTGCTCTGTGAAGTATTGCATCTTCTGGTAGGACAGATTGCGCAGGGCTTTGTTCCGTTCGTTGCGCACATGTACCGGCACCACAGGCTTTATGCCGGGGGCTAGTGTATTGGCCCGCTCTGAGTAGGTAAAAACGTGGAGGTAAGAAACATCAATGCGGTGCAGGAAGTCGTAGGTCTCTCTGAAGTCAGCATCGCTCTCTGAGGGGAAGCCAACTATGACATCGGCGCCAATGCAGCAATGCGGCATCAACTCCTTTATGCAGGCTACGCGTTCTTCATAAAGGTCGCGCTTATAGCGGCGGCGCATGAGGCCCAGTATCTTGTCGCTGCCGCTTTGTAAGGGTATATGAAAGTGCGGCATAAACCGCCTCGACCGGGCCACAAATTCTATGACCTCATTGCTGAGCAGGTTTGGCTCTATAGATGAAATGCGGATGCGCTCAATACCCTCTTCTGCATCCATAGTTTGTATGAGCTCAAAGAAGGAACTGTTCCGCGTGCGGCCCCCGTCAGCACCCTTGCCAAAATCGCCTAGGTTGATGCCGGTAAGCACGATCTCTTTAGTACCTGTTGCGGCGAGCTCACGCATATTGCCCAGCACACCTTCTATGGTATCGCTGCGGCTGTGGCCGCGGGCAAGGGGAATGGTGCAGAAACTACAGTTGTAATCGCAGCCATCCTGCACTTTCAGAAAAGCACGGGTACGGTCGTTTGCGGAAAACGAGCTGTGAAAACCACCTACTTCCTCTATGTCGCAGGAGCATATTTTTGCACCGCCGCCATCGGCTGGGCCCTTGCATATTTCTTTTAAATGAGCAGCCAGGTTGAATTTTTCAGCAGCGCCAAGAACAAGGTCAACGCCCTCTATCTGTGCTATCTCTTTGGGCTTTAGCTGGGCATAGCAACCGGTTATTACCACCATGGCGTCGGGCGCGCGCTTTTGTATTCGGCGCACGATCATGCGGCACTCTTTGTCGGCATTTTCAGTGACTGAGCAGGTATTGATCACATACACATCGGCATCTTCTTCAAAGTCCTTCTTCACAAAACCCTCCGCCTCCAGCGAGCGGCTAAGTGTAGAGGTCTCGGAATAGTTGAGTTTGCAACCTAAAGTATGGAAAGCGACTGTTTTACCCATGAAAACGTTACATATACCCCATTGGCTGGCAGGGGGCGCAAAATTACGGTAATTTAGTTTCTGGTACAAAAATTGCAATACTTATTGATTATGAGGAAGATAGCAGGAATAATGGTTGTGGCAATGGTCTTTACTTTGACATCTTGTATTAAGATAAACCCCATCACAAACCTAAATATCAATGTCAATATCCCGTACAGCCAGCAGGTGACGGTGCCGCAGGTGGCGGGAGATACATTTGGAGTGGCGCTGCCGGCAGGTGGTATTGCTCTGTCGTTTCCGTCAACTCCGCTGGCTACCAATTCGCAAACATATATTACGCAGTACAACACCAGCGCTGATAAGATAGTGGAAGTGGACCTTGATAGTTTTGCACTACAGATATTATCGCCGGCCAGTCAGAATTTCGATTTCCTGGACAGCGTACAACTGTACATCTCCGCACCGTCTCAACCCGAAGTGCTTGTGGCGTATAGTTATAGCATAGCCAAAGGACAAACTACCCTGAACCTAAATACGATAACCAGCGTGAACCTGAAGAATTATTTTATACAGGACACCTTATACCTCAGGATAAGCACACACATCAATGCTATCCCGGCAACAGGCACACAGATAAATTCAAAAACGATATTCCATATGCTGGCTAACCTGCTGGGTTAGAACCTGTACCCGATCTTGAAACCGCCCTGGGCAAGGAACCCGGTGCTCTGGTTTAAGCCGCCAACCTGGTTGACATAGGTGAAGCCAAGGCCCAGTTCAAGGCCAAGATAAATATGCGGTGTAGGATTAATGTTCAGCGAATTATTGACCATAATACCCAGCATAAAGTGCGACAATGTTTGATAATTGCTGTATCCGTAATATGGGTCATAGCCTGCTGATGACTTCTGCCCATCTGCAACAACAATAGATGGCCCCACTGCATAACGCACGGTGCCAAAGCTGCCTGTAGGGTATATTTTTACACCGGGCATGAGGTAACACATTGCATCCTGGTGTCCATTCACCGTAGTGCCGGTGGTATAGTCGTAGTGGGAACTGCTCAGGTTAAACGTAAGCGCCGCAGGAAGGTAAAACGCAATGACACCTTTTTTATCGATCGCTTTCTCATAGCTCAGCCCAACGCCCAGGCCGTTTTCAGTAAACTGCATTGGCGATATGGACAGCACACTGGTCTTGTAGTTTATGCCAGGTTCTGCCGGTGAATTTGGCTCATCGCTATGGCGCGATGGGCGGGGCCGTCCCCGGTCAAAGGCGTCTTCGCTGCCGTTCTGATAGACGATCTTTTCTACATCGGCTTTCACTATGGTATATTCCGGCCCGGCTTGGTTATCGAAACGCAGATAGGTAACCGTTTTAGTACCTACGCTTTTTATTTTTGCGTCAACAACATCGCCGTTTTTTTTGTAAATTTTATCCTGGGCGAAAGCGCTGCTGACCAATGCAACGGCAATGATAGAAAGCAACAGTGTTTTAAATTGCATAAGGTTATGTTTAAAAGCGTGTAAAATAATACGTTTAATACCTGTACCCGAACTTAAACCCAAACTGTAAAAACGGCACGGGAATATCAGCAAAGCTGTTGTAGTTAGTGGTGTGCCTGTTATCAGAAAAAGGCACACCTGCAGACAGGTCCAGTGCCATATACAGGTGCCGGGCAACTGAAATATTCACCGAGTTGGAGATCATAAGCCCTGTCATAGCGTAGTGATAAGTTGCGGTTGGGGAGGTGGAATTATAATCATAAACACCCTGTGGCTCTGTGCCAAATGCACAGAAAAGAGAGGCGCCAAATGAATATCGTACGCTTTTATTAATGCCTGCCGGGTAAAATTTAACACCGGGTGCAAAGAAAAGAGAATGGTAGTTGCCCGGATAATTCACCCCGTTGTTTAAGTAATTATAGGTGTAGTTGTTAAAGTCCCTGCTGGAGGCAAAACTCATTATGACCGGGAGATTAAATCCGATGTGCCCACGCTTGTCCAGCAGCCTTTCGTAGCACAGGCCTACACCTACATCGTTCATACTGCCATCAACAGAAACGGTATAAGCCCCGGGGACTATTGAGAAAATATTACCTCCGTATTTCTTTTTCGCCTGGTTTCCGTCTTTAGCGTGGCCACCCTTTTTGCCAGTACTTTTTCTATCCTCGTCATACTTAGGCGTTCCGTCAAAAACATCTGTGGTGCCATTCTGATACACGATCTTTACCACCTGCTTTTTCGGGATGGTATATTCAGGCCCTTCCTGATTGTCAAAGCGCTTATAAACAATACTGACAGGATCTATTTTTTTTACTTTGGCTTCGACAATGCTGTTGTCGGTTTTGTAAATTTTATCCTGTGCATGAAGACCTACAGACGCTGCAACCGAAACAACAAGCAGCAATAATATTTTGGACAGATAGCTCATAGGTATTTTTGTTTTGAGATTTTATTCCAATAGTATTTTAGACGTTACCGTTCCCCCTTTCATAACGGCGCTAATGAAATAAACGCCCGGAGGCTCATTTAATTGTATTTGAATATCTGTATTTGTGTAAGATACAAATTCTTTTACTTTTTCACCCAGCATGTTGGTGATGATGATTGTTGCTTCTTCGGTTTGCGGGGAAGAGATGTTTAAGGTAAATGAGGCAGTGGTTGGGTTGGGGGAAATGATAAGCGCCCGTGTGAGCTCAAGGATACTGCTGATGCCCGTGGGAATGCTTGTATCCAACTTCATTACCGTGGCGGGCCCAAAAGCAGCTGATCTGCTACCCTGGTCAGTGTAAGCCACATAAAGTATACCGTTCTTATCTATGGCAATGGAGGTAAATTCAGCGGTCCCTGTTGAGAATCCATGGATACCTGCCGCCGCCCAGCCAGTGTCAGTATATTTCATCGCCGTAGCTTTCAGGTCATCACTATAATCTTCATAGGCCACATAGGGTATCCAGCCGCCGAGAGAGGGGTGCATGGCAATAGAGGTATAGAACACGGATGAGCTTTGCGAGAATCCGCGGCTGCCCACCACGGTCCAGCCCGTATCATATTTCATTACTGTAGCGCCACCGCTGATGCTGTAATCTGTAAAAGCTACATAGGGCGTATCATTTTGCCCCATGACAATAGAGGTGAAATTAGCCCCGGCTGTGGTGAGGCCAGTGATATTACCTACTGTCACCCAATTGCTGCCGTTGAACTTCTTAACAACCGCTGCATCGCCCAACGATGTGTCGCTATAGATCACATATGGCGTACCGCTGCTGTTGATGGTTATTGACGAATAATTGGCCAAACCTGCCGAGAAATCGGGGCTGCCCACCGGTAGCCAGCTGCTGCCATTGAATTTCATCACCGTAGCTTTCCCGGTATCACTGTAATCTGAGTAAGCCACGTATGGAGTGCCTCCGGTATCTATGGCTATGGAGTTCCACAGTGCAAGCCCGGCTGAAAAGCCAGGGCTGCCTACGTTCACCCAGCTGCTGCCGTCATATTTCATTACCGTAGCTTGTCCGCCATTGCCCCAATCTGTATAAACCACATAAGGAGTACCACTGTTGTTTATTACCATGTGGAGAAAATCAGCCTCACCTGCCGAGAAACCCGGACTACCTACATTTACCCAACTACTGCCGTTGTATTTCATGACCGAAACCGCATAACCATATATTGAATCTGAAAAGGCCACATAGGGCGTACCACTTGTATCGATAGCCATATTGGTATGTTCTGTGATCCCCGGGGAGAAATCCGGACTGCCAACCGGCACCCATATTTGTCCATGTGCAGAAAAAGACAATACCGCTGCACCTACAACGAGTAATATTTTAGAAATGTTGCTCATTTTCTGTTGGTTTTTTTATAATCAGGTTTCTAACTTAATACCTGTGTTGCCTAAGTGTCCCACAACGTTGAGGCGTGGACACTTTTACTAACAATAACTAAACCTTCCATGCTCACTATCCACAATCACTTCTTTCTTCTCTGCATTTTCCACATAGCCAGATACCTGTGCATCTATATTAAAGCTCTTTGCTATTTCTATTATTCCAGCTGCGGTGTCCTTATCTGTAAATATCTCCAGGCGCTGGCCCATGTTGAAGACCTGGTACATTTCCCTCCAGTCGGTGCCGGCTGATTGCTGTATCATGTTGAATAACGGGGGTATGGGCAATAAATTGTTCTTTACCACCCTTAGTGGCCCAGGTAGATAATGCAGGCATTTGCTCTGGCCTCCACCGCTGCAATGAATAATGCCGTGTATCTTATCAAAGTGCTGCTGCAGTACCTTCAGCACCACAGGTGCATAGGTGCGTGTGGGTGATAGTATCATCTTCCCTACATTCAGCGGTGTAGTGGTAGCATCTGTTACAGCATACTTGCCGTTGTATATTACCTCGTCCGGCAGGTTGGGGTCCACACTTTCGGGGTATTTTGTTTTGTATTCTTTTTTCAGCATCTCGTGGCGGGCGCTGGTAAGGCCGTTGCTGCCCATGCCGCTGTTGTATTCATCTTCGTAGGTGGCCTGCCCGTAGCTGGCAAGAGATACTACCACATCGCCAGCCTGCATTTTTTCGGTTGTCACCAGCTTGCTGCGCTCCATTCGGCAAGCCATTGTGCCGTCTACGATAACAGTGCGCACCACATCGCCTACATCGGCAGTTTCACCACCCAGGAAGTGCACATCCACGCCATATTCCTTCAGCTTATCGAAGTAAGCCTGGGTGCCATTTATCAAAGCTGATATAATCTCACCTGGTATCAGGTGCTTGTTGCGCCCGATGGTAGATGAATATGTGAATGGCCCTGTAGCGCCCACGCACAGCAGGTCGTCTATGTTCATCACTATGCTGTCTATAGCTATGCCCTGCCACACGCTCATGTCGCCGGTCTCTTTCCAATAGAGATAGGCAAGTATTGATTTGGTGCCTGCGCCGTCGGCATGCATGAGGCTACAGTATGCGGGGTCATTGCCCCAATAGTCGGGATATACTTTACAGAAGGCGTTAGGAAACAATCCCTTATCCAGTTTGGCTACAGCCTTGTGTACATCTTCTTTCTGTGCGGATACGCCGCGCAGGTTATAACGGTTATTATCAGACATTATTAAATTTTACTCATTTGATATGCGCTTCAAAAGTAACACTTTTGGAAAGATGGTGTTATGGATAATAATATCGGCATAAACTGTATCTTTCTCTCCATTTATTTTTTACCCCTAAAAAACTAACTGTATGCCAACAACACAAACTGCACCGCAATCATTAGCCGAACTAAAAAAACAAAGAAAAACGCGCACACAAGCAATAGTAACCAGCACACTAAAAATAAGCCCACTGAACCGGCTTGCCCTCTGGATAACCGAACACGTGGGCAGCATGAAATTTTTCCTCCTCATTTTTATATGGACCACCATATGGCTGAGTTGGAACATGCTGGCGCCTGTGGCGTCCCGATTTGATCCGTTCCCAGCATTTGTGTTGTGGCTCTTCATTTCAAATATGATCCAGCTATTCCTGATGCCACTGATAATGGTGGGCCAGAACCTGCAATCGACACATGCAGATGCAAGAGCAGAGGCCGACTTTGAAGTGAATACACAAGCAGAGCGAGAGATAGAAACCATACTGCTGCACCTGGAGAACCAGAACAAAATAATAATGGAAATACTGGACGAAATAAAAGCCAAAAAACAATAAAGCAGATGACCTATACCGATGGATTAGAAACCGCCAGGCTAACCACAAGATTTGTAGTGCCGGAAGACGCCGCGCTGTGGACGGAGTTTTTCACAGATCCGGTAAACTGCACTTTTATACTTAATCCGTCCATGCTATCGAACGAAGAGCGTGCTAAAGAATGGATCGGGTATGTAATGAAGAGATACAGCGAGAACCGGCTGGGCATGCAGGCCCTGATACACAAAGAAACAGACGAATTCATAGGTATGTGCGGCTTGATGATACAAGAGGTAAGCGGGACCAGCGAAACAGAAGTAGGCTACCACTTGCTGCGCAGACATTGGGGCAAGGGATATGCATCTGAAGCCGCACAACGGTTCCGGGATTATGGTTTTGAGAACAACATGGCGGATTCTATCGTGTCAATTATACACCCGCTTAATTTCCCCTCTAAAAATGTGGCGATGCGCAATGGCATGACGCTTAGGGAAAAGGGCGGAAACTGGCGCGATCAGGAAGTGGACGTGTTCAGGATAAATAGAACTGAATGGGAAAATCGGCGGGCGTAGCGTGTAAAAAAATCAACACTCCGCTTTATTGTTTCATTTTGTTAAAGAGCCAATTGATTAACTGATAATGTCATTTATAATGCCGAAACGACTATTCATTGTGGCACAGTATTGTTATCATTTGTGGTAATAAAATTTTGTGTTATGGTACAGAATAAGAACCAGGGCCAGCAACAAGACGCCCGCCAGCAAAACCAAGACGACAAACTGAAAAACAAAAACCAGGAACTGCCACAAGACGAACAGCGCAGTACTGCCAGGAAGGGTGATAAAAACACCCAGAGCAGGAAAGACACTCCGCAGGGAAGAAAGCAGTAACCGCTTATTGAAATTTAAAATTGCTTAAAGGGGCTTCGGCCCCTTTATTATTCTGTTATAAATCAACATGAAAATCGGCAAAAATGAGCTCACGTGGGCTGAGACACTAACGCACTTGTGCGTGTTGCTAACTTATTTTTAAGTCGTCAATAAACCACCGCCCATGTACTGTTCTTGTCTATTGAATAAGACAGGCCATTGCTCATAACATGTACCGGCTCGCCATCTTCATCCAGGTAATTTTTTTGCTCATAAACGCGTATGCCATTATTCTCCCTGGTAAGATAATCAATAAGGGCTTTCAATGTGGGTGATATCTCGTGAAGCAGGGCAAACGCATTAAAATTTGTCAACCCCAGTTAGGACGGCCATTAGGTAATCTTTGCTCCAACTTGATT
>CAIRTW010000135.1 GCA_903881585.1 uncultured Bacteroidota bacterium
ATCCAACCCTGGAAAATCCTTTACAGCTATCTGATGCATTTTTTTTACCCCAAATATCTTGATAATATCGCTACCAAAAATTTGGGTAAGGCATAGCTGTTTTTAGGAGGGGATGATCGCCGCTAGCGGCGATCTGGGGTGGTTGGCTCGTGGCGGACACTGTGCTCATGTACCTCATTTGGCTTAATCTTACTCTTATTGTTCTTCAATGCTTGTCCACTGTAGCTTATGGTCCTTCACAACAATGTCTCCGCCCGTATATCCTATGGTATTGCTGATTAAATAGTCTACAGGTTGGCCATTAAGAGTAGCTGGTTCAAATACAAGTTTTGAGTCGCTAAGCAGCTCTTCTATTTTGTCAATTATTGGCTTTTTATTGGTTTCTTTTTCATCAACATCCGCACCTATTTTTTGAATTCCGTTATTTTCATAGTACACAACCTTCCCGTTCTTATCGATAACAACCTCAGATATGATCAGGTTATATTCTCCATCAGCGAGTTTTTCAAATTCAGGTTTCAGGTTCCTTACCATGTAGTCTGCAAGGCTTTTGTCTTTTGCTTTTATCTTTGGTTTTTCGGCATCCCGGTAATCATATATTGTCCTGGCGTTTACTTTCATTGGCGGGTTTGCCCAGTTGTGAATTTCTCTCTGTTCTTTGCCTGTTAGGGGATCAATAACGATTGTGGTATCAACCGGTTTTTGGGGCGCAAATTCTATCGTATTCCCATTATACACCATTACATTGCCTTCTTTTTTCGGTTTTTGAGAGAAAGCACTTTTTGAAAAGCATGCGATGCATATCACTGCCAAAGGCACAAATACCAGCATCTTTATTTTAGCGATTGAACTTGATCTCCGTGTAAGCATAACGATCCTGTTTTTTATGGGTGAACGATTAAATGAATGAGAAAGAGTTGGTGCAGGCTGCAGCAATGCCTGCTCCACAAGAAACTGTCCATATACACGTGGCTGCCTTGCTGATACATTGTCGGCCTGGTACTCGTGTAACATCAGCAGCCGTTTATTATATAAATACACTAGCGGATGAAACCAGAAGATAATACGCCCCACCTGCATCAGCAGCACATCTGCAAAGTGCTGTAGCGCCGTATGCCTGCGCTCATGCGCCAGTATCATCTTCCATTCATCATCGCTATACCGGCGGCGGTTACTAACAAACAATGTATTCCTGAAAGAGAACGGTGCATGTTCTTTATCTGTTTCAATAATACGCCAACCGTCTTCGGTGGATTTCACACCTACTTTATAAAATGCAGCAAGTTTCACAATATCCAATATCAATAGTATTAAAGCCACCAGCGCCCCCGCGAGGTATGCAATGCCTATCCACTGCATCAAGTTCACATCTGCTGCTGGTGCTGCGGCTGTAACAATAGTTTGCTTCGCCGCTATTACCCGCTCCACAGGCCTTTGCAATGCAGCGGTGTAAACCGGGCTATCACCCTGCCACTGCCACAGCGGCAACAAAGCTCCTAGTAGAAAAGTAAACAGCAGGTAGAACCTGTTGTACCCATGATAGCTTTCCCTGCGCAGGAAAACATCAAACAGCACAAGGCTGATGAGCCAAATGGCAGAAGCGTTTAAAAGGTATTGTAGCATAACCTATTTTTTAGGATTATCAATTGACTTTAGTAAGTCGTTCAGTTCTTTCAGGTTCATGTCCTCGCTCTTCACCAAAAAGCTCACCAGTTGTTTGGGCGACCCGCCAAAATATTTTTCCACCAGGCTTTTTACGCCATGCTGTGCATACTCTTCCTTGGTGATGATGGCGAAGTACTCATGTGTCTTTCCATATGCCTTGTGGCCTACAAACTCTTTCTTCTCCAGTATGCGGACCACAGATGATATGGTACTAGGCGGCATATCGGGGTCGCCAAGTTTATCTATTATATCCCGCACCACGCAGCGGTCCAGCTGCCAGATGATGTGCATTACTTCTTCTTCGGCCTTGGTGAGCGTAGGTAATGTCTTATTCCGTTTCATAACGTAAATATACGTTACAAAACTGAAAAACCAAATTTATTGCCGGATTTAATTGGATGGCCAAAATTGATTAAATTGCATAATAAAATAAAACTGGATAACGATGTTTCGCCAGATAGTAACGCCAACTGAAAAGAACCATAATATAGTATTACCGCCCGATCTGTATGGCAAACAGGTGGAGGTGATTGCATTCGAGATCGAGGAGGATAAAGCTCGAAAAGTGAAAAAAAAGAATTTTTTAGCAGATATTGAAGCAATCACCGATTTCCCATCTATTGAAAAAATACGTGCTGAAGCATGGCCGGAAAAATAGTATTGCTCGACTCTTCTATTGTTATTGAGCTACAGCGTGGAAACCAGGCGATCATCAATAAAATTTATGAATTTAAGCAGGAGAACATTTATGTAACCCCTGTTGTTATTGCGGAATTTTATCGTGGCGCAAGAGACAAAGAAGAACTGGCCAAATGCCGTAAGCTGATCGCAAAGTTCAAAATTCTGTCCTTGAATGAAGATGTTGTAAAGGTCTTTACACAATTTTTCGACCTGTTTTCTTTAAGCCATCGCCCTGCTATACCCGATATGCTGATCGCTGCAACAGCTATCAATTATAACATAACACTCTATACCCTTAACAAAAAAGATTTTCATTTTATCCCCGGAATAGACCTTCTCTAAGGAATACTATCTCATATCAAAGCCCCGAAAAACGGGGCTTTGTTCAATTAGATATCCCAACAATAAAAGCTAAATTAATCCAGCACTGCTGAGAACCTATTCTCAAAGCACTCCCCTTTAGGGGCTGGGGGTTACTGGCCCCTAAACTTCTTCACCGCCTCAGTTAGCCTCGGCACTATCTCCATAGCATCGCCCAGCACACCATAGTCGGCAGCCTTAAAGAATGGTGCTTCGGGGTCCTTATTTATAACCACAATAGTCTTCGACCCATTCACACCTGCCAGGTGTTGTATCGCGCCGGATATGCCCACAGCTATATACAGGTTAGGGCGAATGGTACCACCAGTTTGGCCTACGTGCTCATTGTGCGGGCGCCAGTGGCTGTCTGCTACGGGGCGGCTGCATGCCAGCGCTGCGCCCAGTTCTTTGGCCAGGTCTTCCAGCACATACCAGTTTTCAGGGCCTTTCAGGCCGCGGCCACCACTCACCACCAGTTCAGCCTCGCTCAGCGGCACACTGCCACTGGCCTTGCTCACTTCCACCACCTTTATAGAAAAATCTTTGTCTTCAAAAGCTACGTCCAGATTCTCTACGGTCGCGCTGCCTGCTCCCTTTACCACAGGGTATGTATTCGGCATCAGCGTGATCACCTTCACATCGCTCGTCACATTCACATACGCAAACGCCTTGCCGCTGAATACATTCTTCTTCACCACAAACCCCTTGCTCAGGTCTGGATAAGAAACAGCACCCGCTACCAGGCCTGCCTTCAGGCGTGCAGCCAACCTTGGAGTTACCGCCTTGCCCACCGTATCATGCAGGCCCACGATCACCTTGGCGCCTTCCTTTGCAGCGGCAGCCAGCATCACTTTGGTATAGGCACGGCTGTTGAATTCATTCAGCCGCGCATCGGTAGTGTGCAGCACCTTAGTAGCGCCATACTCACCCAATGCCTGCATCGCAGCATTATCTGCATTGCCCACAGCCACAGCCGTTACGGTAGTGCCAGTAGCCGTGGCTATATTAGCCGCATATTGCACCGCTTCCAGCGATTTCTTCTTAAAAACCCCACCCGCGTGTTCAACTAAAACAAGTACGCTCATTTTTTTGGTATAAAGTAGTTAGTAATTAGTCTTTAGTAGTTAGTTGTGAATATAAGTAATACCGGACCTCGCGCAACATCTCCCCTCCCTGGGAGGGGCCGGGGGAGGCTTCTATATTACTTTAGCCTCTGTATGCAGCAACTGCACCAGCTCATCCATATTCTCAGCAGCTATCATTTTTACACCCGATTTTGCTGGTGGCAACTCATACGATACTATTGCAGTCAGCGCTTCTATCGCAGCAGGAGGAACCACCTTTAGCGGCTTGGTGCGCGCAGCCATAATGCCACGCATATTAGGTATGCGCGCTTCGGCCACACCCTTCTGGCAGCTGATCACCACTGGCAGGTTGCATGAATCTGTTTCTTCACCGCCTTCTATTTCGCGCTTGGTCGTCACTACACCGCCAGCAATATCTATTTTCGATGCAAAGCCTATGTAGTTCATATCCAGCAGCTCGGCCACCATAGCGCCCACGCTGCCATTGTTATAGTCTATGCTTTCTTTACCGCAAAGCACCAGGTCATAGCCCACAGTCTTGGCGTACTCAGCTATCTGTGCTGCCACTATATAAGTGTCATTGCTGTCCGTGTCTATGCGTATCGCCTCATCGCCGCCCAGGGCCAGCGCCTTGCGTATCACCGGCTCGGCATCAGCCTTGCCTACAGTCACCAGGTGCACATCCGTTGCCACACCCGCTTCCTTCAGTTCCAGCGCCCTTACAATGCCATACCATTCGTCATACGGATTGATGATAAACGTTACCCCCTGCGTGCTGAAATGTGTATTATTATCCGCAAACGCAACCTTGGTAGTGGTGTCCGGCACCGGGCAGATACAAACTAGTATTTTCATAAATACAATTATTATAACCCTTCGAAAGGGATTGCAAAAGTAGGTAAAAAAGAGTGATTGTTATTGTAGCTTTTATCGATTTTGGAACAATAGTGCCGAAAAATCTCCCGCTTTCTTAAGATTTTTTATTCTCCCACCCAGCTATTGGTAATCAACGATCTAAGCTATAAACGACTTTGAAAATCTCCCAAAAATCTCCCGTTCTTTCGGATGTGGGAGGTTTTGAATATTTGCGCCGCTACTTGATTTTGGTTGACCCGCTTTTGCTAATCCTACAGGAGGTTACCAGCATATTCTGCACAAAGTTAGTACCGAAAAAAATGTGCTGCGAAGAAAGATATTCACAATTTTTTTGCGGTAAACTTGCGGTGGTAACATATGCGAGTTGTTCATTTGCGTAGAATACGGGAGCTATTCTACGCAAAATATGCGTAGAATAATTTTTTTCGAACAATATTTTATTAAATGCAAGGCGCTCCATTGCGTGATATACAGGAACTAGTAGGTATGAGTGTTTTGGCAAAAGATGATGCAGGTGGCAGGAGTACGAGTTATGTGCTTGTTGACGGTGGTGATTAATGTGGTTTGCAAATCCCGCAGGACAGCGGTAAATTTACTTTTTGACAAGCATAAAATTGAGGAAATGCAAATAACGAGCCTCCGGAAATATTATCAGAATGTATTGAAAGATAGTTCGACTTTTTGGTAACTATCGCTAACTTGGGATTCAATTAATTATTAATGTGGCTAATGCGCTGAAATGCGCTTTTTATTCTGCTTTCCTACTACGCCCCTTATAGGTTATTTTCTTCGTTCCCTTAGTGTTAGCATGGTGCGCTAACAACTTCATTGCACCGTGAAAATCCGCGTCAATAGTGACCTTTTCGGCTAATTGTTTCGGGCTGGGCGTTTCCTTCTTTGCTGCTTTTGCCATGTATAGAGATGTAAAATAGAAAAGCCCCTAAAACTTCTACTGATCTTCCATGTAGAACATGGAGCTTCAAAGTTCTAAAAGCCCTTCTGAATACAAATGTACAAAATAATAAAGGGAAATCACAAATGGCAACAATCTCTCATCTTACACCAACTGCTCACCTATTCACCTTGATCACCTTCTTCACCACTCTATCCCCACCCTGAATTATTTCCACACTATACAATCCATTAGGCAAAGTGCTCAGGTCCAAGATTTTCGTAGTGGTTCCGGCCGCCTTTGCAAACGAATGGCTTTGGCATACGCGCCCGGTCTCGGAGTAAACAGTTACGTTCACTTCACCCTGGTTTTCATTATCAATACTCAGACTCATACTGCCGGTGGTAGGGTTAGGAAATATCGAGACTACAGACTGTGGCGCAGTGGCTGTATTACCAACCTCTGTGCCTGGCGCTGATGTGCGGGCACCAGAGGTACCGGCATTAGGTATAATGAACATCGGGGTTTCTGTAACAGTAACTGCAAGCGCATTCGACGCATCAGGAATGGCAACGGTAACATTCATAGAGTCCTGGCCAATAGCGGGTTTGTAGATGTGTACATTGCCCGGTGCGCTGAAGTGCATAGTGTATGGCACTGTTGAGCCATCCTGGCTGGGCTTAACCAGCACATAGGCAGAATTACCATTCAGTTCATACCGGTCAATAAGTGGATTTGTGCTGATGGTCTCTACATATACGTAGTTGCCCATCAGTTTATTTACCTGGTACAGATAATCTGCTGCAGGCCTGCGGGTAGCGTTGTTGATGATAAGTCCTGAAGAGCTGAACTGTACAGCGCTGGTGGTGTCCTGGTCATCTATCATGTAGAAGAACGTGCGCTCTACGCCCATGCGGGCATACAGCAGGGAGTTCCTCAGTATCCAGTCGGCTTCGGTCTGCGCTGCGGTTTTGCTGCCTATAGCAATAGCCTTCAGCGGGCTTCCCTGGTTCAGGTCGTAGCCGGTCTCGGTAATCCATACAGGCATGTCCTTTGCAAATGTGTGGGCCGCGGTGATGAATTGTTTGGCGATCGTATCCATGTGGGCCACTTCAGGCGCAGCTCCCTGTGTGCCGCTGCCCTGCAGCGAGCCGCCATTATCTGGATATACATGGTAGTTGATCACGTCCCAGCAGAGGTTCACAGATCCGTCGGCATTATAGCCCCGGTATTGCTTGCACCAGTCTATCATGCCCAGGAAATAGTCGGGAACAGGGCTTGCCACGCCCGCCATAACTACCTGCATGGTAGGGTCTGCATTCTTAACACCAACGCCCGCACCCATTGTGTTTTTGTTGCCATCATAAAAGGCCGACATGTTCGCAGCATACTCACGACCGGTCTGGTAAGCAGCACGGCCTTTCCACCACTTGTCGCGCTCATTGTCGCACTCCACATAGGTAACCAGGCCAAGGCCTTTCTTTACTGTATTTGCGGGGTCGCCGGTCCACCTGGTCGATGCATCAACAGACAATAAGGATGAGCTGACGTTTGCATTGTTACCATACCGGGCTGCAAACTGAAACGCGAGCTTGGCCTGTAATATATAGGATGCAGGATCTGTAAAATCAGCGCCATACATCACCGGAACATTTTCTGCGTCTGCGCCGGTTGGGTATGTGGCCTGCATCCAGTCTGGTTGTGTTTTAATGTCAACCAATACGTCAATGCCTTCGGTTTTGCACCGTGCATACATGGTATCATAGTTCCAGCTGCCGCTATGAGATGGGTTGAAGGTATAGCCGCCCTGGTTTGGTTCCAGCTTGCTCCAGTCCAGGTAGTGCCGCACTGCGCCGAAGCTTTTGATGGTGGCCATCCTTGTCTCGTCGATCACATCGGGAGCGTTGGGATTTTCAAAATCCCACTCAAATCCGTTCACACCGGTTTCCTGCTTCAGCGTTATCGTTTTGGCAGGTGCCGCAGCCAGTGCAGTTGGAGCTACGTATGAGCCGTATAGCTCCATTTCATTGGGATAGTCGCTGGTACAGCTGATCAGCAGGTATCTGAAATTGGTAGCAGGTACGGGCAATGCATAGTTCGTAGGCGTGTTGGTATTGGGGCCTACCCACATATTGTAGTGTCCACCTGTATAGGTTGCTATCAATACCCGGTTCCAGTTAGCATCGAGGTAGTACAGGTTGAAGGCGTTCAAAGTACTGCCTGTTCCGTCAAAGAACCTGATGCTGTCGATGTTGATCTGCTCGCCGGGTAACAGGGGATAGTAGGCATCGTATGTAGAAAGTATCTTTCCCCATCCTGTCAGTACCTGCGTATTGGTATCTCCATCAAAAAGGCCCTGGAGGCCATTGCTGGTATTGTCCAGCTGGTACCACCTGTTGCCATCTATAGGAATTTTGCCGTGTACCAAAGTGCCGGGGAGTGCAGCCACTGTAACGATTAAGGCTGCCGATGCAGTGCAACCGCCACCGGTTACGGAATAGCTAATTGTTGCCATGCCGGCAGCCATACCAGTTACTACACCGTTGATGTTCACTGTTGCGACCCCTGCTGCTGAACTGCTCCATACACCACCTCCTGTTGCATCGCTCACGGTGATCGTTGATCCCACAGTTACTGTTGCAGCGCCAGATACCGAACCGGCGGCAGGTGCAGCATTTACAGTTATTAAGCTGGTGGTTGAAACAGCGCCCACAGTATATTTTATTGTTGCGGTACCAGCAGCTACGCCTGTAACTATACCGTTAACGCTCACGGTAGCAACGGCTGTAGCCAGGCTGCTCCAGGTACCGCCGGTAGTGGCATCAGAAAGCGCAATGGTTGCCCCGGCGCATACTGTCGTAGCGCCGAGTATGGTACCGGCTGATACTGCATTCACAGTAACTGCCTTGGTAGCCGTTGCCGTGCCACAGTTATTGATAACACTGTAGCTTATTGTTGCGGCACCGGCAGCAACACCAGTTACTATACCTGTAGCGCCTACTGTTGCAATTGCCGCCGCTGAGCTGCTCCAGGCACCGCCGGTTGTCGCGTCACTGAGTGTGGTTGTTGCCCCTGCAGTTACTGTCGCAGTACCTGTTATACTGCCAGCGGTGGGCTGGGCGTTAACTGTTATCACGCTGGTAGCTGCTGTAGTGCCCACAGTGTATTTTATAGTTGTTGTTCCCGCAGACATGCCCGTTACGATTCCTGCGGCACTAACTGTTGCAACTGCTGTAACAGAGCTGCTCCAGGCGCCGCCGGTGGTTGCATCGCTAAGTGTTGTTGTTGCCCCGGCACATACCGAGGCAGTGCCAGTAATAGCGCCAACCGATACCGCACTCACGGTTACTGCCTTTGTCGCTGCTGCCGAGCCGCAAGTATTGGTAAGCTTATAGCTTATTGTTGCCGAGCCTGCCGCCATTCCTGTTACCATTCCGGCAGTGCTCACCGTGGCTTTAGCGGTTGCAGAGCTGCTCCAGGCGCCACCGGTTGTTGCATTGCTAAGTATGGTTGTCGCTCCCACAGAAACAGTTGCCGTGCCATTTATAGCACCGGCTGCAGGGGTTGCATTTACGGTCACAGTGAGCGTGGCCACAGCCGTGCCCACTGTATATTTTATAGTTGCAGTTCCTGCCGAGACACCGGTCACTTTACCTGCCGCGCTTATTGAGGCAACGGTGGTAGTGCCGCTGCTCCACACGCCGCCTGTGGTAGCATCGCTGAGTGTAGTTGTTGAGCCTGCACATACAGTTGCACTGCCGGTTATAGCGCCAACAGACGCTGCACTCACCGTTACTGTCTTAGTAGCGATTGCCATACCACAGCTATTGGTAACCTTATAACTCATAGTTGCAGATCCTGCCGCTACCCCGGTTACGATACCCGCGGTACTTACGGTTGCTATTCCGGTTGCATTGCTGCTCCAGGCGCCTCCGCTCACTGCATCGGTGAGGGTAGTAGTTGATCCGGTATTCACCATTGCCGCACCATTGATGCTGCCCGCACTGGCGGATGTTATCGTTAAAACGGCGGTGGCGACGAGGCCCGATGCAGTGTAAGATATTGTGGTAGTTCCCGCTGCTATACCAGTGGCAACTCCTGCGGATGTAATGGTTGCAGCAGCGGTGTTGCTACTGGCCCATGTCCCGCCCGGTGTTGCATTGCTTAATGATGTAGTTAGGCCGGCACATACAGTTGCGACACCTGTTACCGGTGTTGCTAAGCCCGCAGCAGTTCCATAGATCTTTATCTTTTCTGGAATGCAGTTTCCATATTTGTGAATAACTATCGTATCTGCGAGTACCGGAACCGATAAAACAACGTTTTCCCAGACCATATAACTAGGACCAGTGAACGTTGCAATGAGCGTTTTTACGTTGCCGCTGACTGCATAAATATATGCGGGAGTTGATGTAAAGACCCCTTCATAATCGTATAGCGATAATTTTGCAATATTTGTTGTCGCTGCCAGTTTTAGCTTAACATCTACATATTGCGAATTGGCCGATGACCACACATCTGCAACCAGTTTGGTTGTGTCATCGTTTAGCCATGGGCTGTAATCCTGCCCGGTGTTTATACTTGAAGTAATGGACGAGATAAAAACCCTCGAAGCGGTTTGCGAGAAACCCATGCTATATAAGCAGATGTATATTACCGTGAAAATAATTAGTCTGGCTGATCTCATATACATATAGTTTAGCTGTTAACAGTAAAATAACCTTAATTAGGTTAAAGCAGTTACCATGCCAAACCCCCGGAATAGGGGTAAAGAGGTTGTTTGCCTGGGTGTATCAGTAACTATTGATTAACAAATGGAGGGGAAATTGGGTCCAAGCCTACTTACTACTATTTCGTTTCAGTGGCGTTAGCACCCTTGTACGCCATAGCTTGCTTCATCAAACTCATAAAGCGAAGGCGTAGTTCATCGTCCGCCATAGCTTTTCTCAATAGCCGTAGCTTTAGCGAAGGATATAGCGAAGGTGGAGTACGTTATGTTCTCTATTGCGCTCCTCATTGCGGCGCAGGAAGCAATCTCAACAAAAAAACAAAGGCCGCTCCCGAAGAAGCAGCCTCTGATTACGCCACAAGGGCATTTTCAAATTTTCAAATTCCCACATTTTCAAATTACTTCCCCACCACCACCTTCCCGCTCTGTGTCTTACCACTCATTATCAACTGGTACATATACACACCCGGCACATAGCCACCCACATTAAAGGTCGCAGCAGAGCCGTTCTCTATCACCTGTTCGTCCATCACCCTCCCCGTTACATCCATCATCTTTATGGTCACCTCACCCGTTGCAGTAAACTCAAAATATAGCATCGTATTCGCCGGGTTAGGATACACACGTATCACCTCCTCCCCTTGGGGGAGGCCGGGAGGGGCTACTGTCCCTTTCGTTGTCTTCGGCTTATTCGGGTTCGAGTGCCGAGCCGACAACCCACTGCAGCATGGGAACCCAACCGAATGCGCCAGAACCTGGCTGTACAACGTAGAATCCACATTGCCCAACGACGGCGGTGCAACACCCGCAGTATCTGCGCCAGAGCCTATCCACTGCGTAGAGTCGAGTAGGTCGCTGGTACTGCCGCCATAGAACATATACTTTTTATACCCTGAGCCGCCCAGTACGGCTGTGCCTATGCCTGTGACGAGGGCAATACTGGTACCAAAGCTGGTACTGGTTGCCAGCGCAGTATATCGTGGTGCCAGGTTAATATTAGCCGACCCAAAACCCGGATAAAGTGTTGTGGCAAGGCTGCCACCACCATACGATGTACCGCCAGATCCCACCGACCCTATGCTCAGCGTATCGCTGTTGTTGATATTTACCACTACAGTATCGCTCAGCCCCACAGGTATATAAATGGTGGAATCAATGCTCAGGAACCCAACGCCAAAATAGTACGATGGCGCAGCCGGAATAGCAGCCGTGCAGCCGGGGCAAAGCACCTGGAAGCCATCCATCATACTATCCAGCCCTATAGTGCTCATCCATGCCGCTGCAGTAGTATAGATGGTAGCGCCGGTATCGCTGCAATAGCTGCATATGCTCGCATTCTCCACGCCCGTGTACATTTCCACATGCGGATTGCCATACGCGCTGCCCACTGTGCCACCTATAGGCACCCAGTAGATTTGATGCAGCGTATCCAGCGTAAAGGTATCTGGCAGGTTGTAGCAGTTCACATCATGGTTATACAGCACTATTACGCTGCCCACCGGCACATTCGCCCATGTGCCATCATACGCCAGCCGGTAATGCCCCTGGTTCACACCCACACTCGGGTCGCACACCCCATCACTGAAGACACCCGAATTATCATCCAATATCCAGCCTTCCACGCTTACATATTGCCCCGTATCACTCCCGCAGTTGGCCACGATCATTTCCGCATACTGGCAGCCGTAGGCAGGGCCTTGCGATATTTCAGTTACGGCAAGCACACCGGGCGGCTGTGGTGGATATGACGATATAGAGTCACCGGGATAAAGCAACGTATCACTAAATGGCCTCCCGTTATACATGTTCAGCCAGCTTTCAGCCCTTACATGCGCCCACATATTGCAATTTGCAACGATCGAGTTGAGCGAGTCCACCTGCGCAGAATCGAGACCAAACAAACCATTATTATTCACTCGCTGTGTGATCAGAATATCCATAAGGTTTCGTCCCTGTGTAAATTCATTAGCCTCTATGCTGTCTAGGCTATACTTGGTAGCTATCGCATTGTAAACAATGTTTGCACTATCTGTCATGCCATCTTCAATGAGCAGGTTGGCAACAAGCAGGTCTCCTGAAGCGGTGCCCATTTGACCTGCCCAGTAATAAAGGCTGTCGCGGTGTTGCATGCCGCTATCGTCCATCATGTAGTAGTTCACATTTGCAGTAGTGATCGCATAATGAAGCACCGTATCGGCAAGTTGATTAGGGGAGTAGGCCGCATAAGCATGTGAGCTGCTGCTCGCAATGATATTGCAAGTCGGACTGTTTGTAAAATTTACAGGATGCACGGTACTTGGTGTGTACGCTAACGGGAGTGGCGCTTCCCCGGGGATTGACCCGTTATACACATAATAAAACCATTCTTGCTGGTCCCATAAATTCCATACGCCTGAAAATATATTGCCGGCAGGTGCAAACGAAGAACTGGTAACATTGCTTGCCTGGATTAAACTGATACCGCCGGTTGCCGCAGGATAACCGCATACTGCTATATCATACCCGGTGTTGACATCTGTGTCGCACAAATAACGCAACCCCACTCCTGCTGCTGGATTATTATTGACGAAATTACTTTGCATGGCCGCTCCTAAACGGGAAAATCTATTGCCCACTACCTGGTTGGGTTCACTGGTTGTATTCCACTCTATAGTTCCCGTAGTAAATGAATAGTAGTGACTGATTGGTGGAGCCGAAGTCTGGAAATTATTTTGCGACAGGTTGTAACCAGTTGCTCCCATCATTAGTGCGCCAATGTTTTGTCCATTGATCATAACGACATTGGTAGTGCCTGGGTAAAGCGAATGTGGCCCTCCCATAAATTTCGGAATATTGAACGTATTCTGAGTGACAGATGGTACAACGCCGCCAATATCTTGCAGCGCTATGTGATTACCATTAAAAATACAGCTGCCAACGAACAGGCTATGCGTTGCAGTTGAGTAACTGGCATGTACTGCAGTTTGAAAATTATTAAATGTGCTTCCTCCCATTGCAAAGCCGGCATCTGTCCCGACCACTGCGGCAGGAGCAGTTATTCCTGCCGGAACGCCAAAGCTGCAGTAAAATAGCTGCACAGCTTTTACGCTGTAAGCCCGCACAAAATCAGGCGCCGTAAACCAGGCGTTATTATCGTTATAGAACGTTGTCTGGTTCAGATTGGCAACTGAATTAGATATTACGCCACTGCTCGATACATTACTGTATGGCCAGATCACCACTGCCTCTTTGTTGTTATAAAATCTATTCGGTCCATAGGTTGCTTCTATCCAGCCCCCGCCATCTGCAGCGTCTGCACCCGATTGTATCGCTATGTCTGCATAAGATATTTCCGCGGCCGAAAAGTTGCAGAGCCCCTGGCACTGGAATGTGGCAAGTGGTGCGAGATACTGCGGAAACGAATGATCGCCTTTTACAATAATGCCGCCCCATGTACTATGGTCAGTGCCAAGAATATTAGGATTGCCTACCTTACGTATGCGTTCATTAAGCAAATCACAGATGTATAAATTGCCGCTGTCATCAAGGTTTATACCATAAGGTGAGTTTAACTCTGCATATACGGCCGGGCCGCCATCACCTAAGCCTGCGCTGCCGCCACCCGCATAGGTAACAATGACCTGCGCCTGCGCTCCGCAAACGAGGGCCAAAAGAAAAGAAGTGAGTAAGAGTTGTTTCATAAATGTGGTTTTTAGGCAGCGACTATTTTATAGACGTATAAAATGTTACAAATCTTTGGTTACAACATTATTATTTATACATTCTGTAAATAAAGTTAAAAAGAATATTCATGTATTAAAATACATTTTATTTTCACCTAGCTATTCTTTGTTTGGAAACTATTTTTATTTTATAGGTATTTGGCCCGCGCCATACCGGCCTCACCATTACTGTGGCCCAATGCAACATATATCGCCCTCAATCCCAAACCCTTATCTCAAAAATATTTTACATCATATCCCGCCCGCAGCACATGATATCGCAAAAACGCACTATCATAAAACTTCTATTTTTTACCCTCATTTTCTTATCTGAAATTTGAGCCAAAAAAGCCCTTTTTCCCATTTTTAACTGCCGTAGCCTGGCGAAGGCATCGCCAGCCATAGCTGTAAAATTCGTTCTCGCTCCAACCCGGCTTTGCGGCCTTTGCGTTTTTCTTTGCGTTCTTTGCAGCCTGTCCCGCATTTGCGGGATGGAAATTTTCCAATACCGCAACGCGGTACAATGGCGCATAAAATGTCCCGCATTCCAACGCCTTTCCGGAGAACAAAGAGCAGACGAATCAAAAAATTGCATAGCAGCCAACTGTTAACTGCCAACTGCCGACTGGAATGCCCCACCCGGGGCGTAAATGGGGCAAAACGGGACATGGCCTAATACATAAACAGCTAAAAATAAACAACTTGCAATTTTAAAATGCCCCATATAATCACCCAAAAAATATAATAAACATGGGGCATGGAGCGCATAGAAATCGCAAAAACTGCTATAACCGGAATTCCTCAATAAAATAGCCCCAGGTATCAGCGTTTATTTTGGCAGCAGCCGGGGCGTTTGCTACAACGACCTCGCAAGGTTGCAAGCCGTATGCTTCGTCATCTGTGTCGAGAAAAAGATGGGTGCATTCATGTATCAATATTTGGAATTTACTGGCAGCAGGCCGCTTGAACGGGCGATATAACGGCGCACTATTCCACGAGGCATGATTGAGGAGGATCCTGAAATTCCGGTTTTCACCGGTTGTCATCGGGTTTGTTCCCACAACTGCAGCGGGCAAGCCGGCTATAGATAACATTGCCTCGGCCAGCTCCTTTCCGCAGCGGCCATCCATCCTCGAGAAGGAGACTGCAATTTGTTTCACGTTTACCATACCGGCAAGCAGGTTGAGCTTTTCTTGTACTTCAGCTGACCACAAATCACTGTCGTCCCCAAACCATTTTATACATTCAGGCTGGCCCAGCCCCTTTCCAACCTTTGCCGCCGCATTACGCAATGTCCCGATGATCTCGGGCTGCAGTTGCCTCACGATCGTAAAGTCTGAAGGGGATAAACCAGCGTTGTAGAAACCCATGTTGTTCTTTTTAGGCCGGCATAATAATTATTACCCGGCAACAATTGTACTAATAAAATCAATGCGCTCAAACATCCCTGCACAAAAACGCCTCAAACCAATGGTTTGAGGCGAAAAATATATCTTCTAAAATTTAGCTGGACGATGGCCAGCGTAGGCGAAGGATTACTTTGCAGCGTTCACCTTATCGTTCATATCGCTGTCCACAAGTATGCGGCCGCAATGTTCACAAACGATGATCTTCTTGTGCTGGCGTATTTCGCTCTGGCGTTGTGGGGGTATTACATTGAAGCAGCCACCGCAGCTATCACGAACGATCGGCACCACAGCCAGGCCATTGCGGTAGCTGGTGCGTATGCGGTCGTAAGCAGAGAGCAAACGTGGGTCCACTTTTTCCTTAGCCTCGTCCGATTTTGCTGAAAGCAGTTTCTCTTCTTTCTCGGTATCGGCAGTGATCTTTTCAAGCTCTTTGCGCTTTATTTTCAGCGCAGCTTCTACGTCGTTTATTTTCTCTTCCGTTTTGATGCGGGCATTCAGGCGGTCTTTCTGCTCATAAGTAGCGTCTTTTACATGCTTCTCGTTCAGTTTCACCTCCAGTTCCTGCATCTCCATTTCCTTGTTGATGGCCTCAAACTCACGGTTGTTCTTTACGTTGTCCTGCTGCTTCTCATATTTCTTTATGAGTGCCTGGGCATCTTTCTTGGCAGTGGTCTTGGTATCAACGAAGGTGTTGATGCTGTTTATTTCCGCATCAATGTTGTTGATACGCGTCTGCAGCCCTTCGATCTCGTCTTCCAGGTCTTTCACCTCCATAGGCAGTTCGCCCTTCATTGTCCTGATCTCGTCTATCTTGGAGTCGATCTTTTGGAGCGCCAGGACAGCGGTCAGTTTTTCTTCAACAGAAAAGTCTTTTACAGTAGCCATTAGTAAAAATATTTTACAGGATTGGTATTTATATTTGATAAAAGGATTGCAAATGTAGGAAAATTTCTGTTAAGAATTTCCTCAAATATTTCTGAGGTGAACTGTTCGCTTTCATAATGCCCTATATCAGCTATTA
>CAIRTW010000136.1 GCA_903881585.1 uncultured Bacteroidota bacterium
AACGCAAAATTACAGACAGGCCACCAGCCTGAAAAGTACATGCACTAAAATCGGCTCTCTACATTTTGAATCAAAAAAATAAACAGCACGCGTCAATAGGTGCTTTCAGCCGACAAAATGGAAAAACGTGTCAAACTCGAGGGGCTACGGAGATATACTTCCGGTATTAGCCGAAAGGTCTCTCGCAAAGTCGCAAAGCTCGCCCGCCCGGCCAGCCGTTCGGACGGGCAATGCCTTCATTTCGTTTTTAAGACCGCCAAGCTGCGAGTAAAATGGTTCTTGTAAACATACGAAGCGCGGTAGCGTCCGCCAGGCCAGGCTGTTCGGGCGGGCAATTCACTCATTTTGCTTTAAGGCGGCAAAGCGGGAGTAGATTTGTTTATGCCGGTATTAAATAGTAGTAGTGCAGAGGACAAATGCGCCCCCTGCACCACAAAACTTTTTATTTTCAGATACTCCTTGCCAGTTTGAGTATGTTGGCAATTGCCTGCGGACGAGGCTGCAGCAGATCTTTGGCTGCTGCGTGCAGGATATTCATTTCCTGAGCAAACCCATATTGCCCATCATCACCAGTATGCGCCATAGCAGGCGTGTGATCGTAAAGGTGTTTTTCAGTAAGTTTTCTATGTAAAGTTTTGTTCATTGATAAAAGTTGTTTTCAAAAAAACGCAGCGACGGACTGATTATTGTATAGGAAATAAAAATTAATGTTAATGTGCCGAAATTACGCCCTATGAATTAATATTTTATTTATATATTTACATTTTAGTAGCCAAAAATAAGATGAAAAAAGTAGGGATAACTGGAGGAACAGGTTTTGTCGGGCGGCACCTGACGGCTTTACTGATAAGAAAGGGGTATGAGGTGGTCGTATTTACAACGGGTGTGGCGAAGAGACGAAAAAAACAGCATATTTCATATGCCCACTGGAACCCCGAAAACGGGGCATGTGACCTGGCAGCGATAAAAAGTGTGGATGTGATGGTAAACCTGGCTGGTGAAGGGATAGCCGACAAAAGATGGAAGCCAAAGAGAAAAAAGGCGATAAGGGAAAGCAGGGTAAAAAGCACTGATTTCCTGGTGGACCACTTAAATGCTTATGCGCCGGATTGCAAAACTTTTATAACAGCTTCTGCAACAGGGTTTTATGGTGCTGATAGCCATTATTCCAATTCGTTTGTGGAGGATGCTGCTCCGGCAACTGATTTCCTCGGTGAGACGTGCAGGCAATGGGAGGCTGCGTCTGAAAAAATAAACAACGATATAAGAAGGGTAGTGCTGCGGTTCGGTATAGTGCTGGGCAAGGGCAGCGGCGCTTTTCCGCAACTTTCAAACCCTATGGTGTATGGCATTTCGCCTATTCTCGGGTCAGGTGGGCAGGTAGTGAGCTGGATAGAAATACATGATCTTGCCCGGCTGATATTATTTGCCATAGAACACACAGAAGTGACAGGGATTTACAATGCCGTGGCGCCGGGCCATGTATCACACCAGCAATTGATGCGAACTATTGCATCGGCAAAGCACGGTATCCGGATACCCGTGCATGTTCCGTCAGTACTGCTCAAAATACTGCTTGGTGAATTGAGTACTGAGGTGCTGAAAAGCTGTACGGTAAGTGCCGATAAAGTCCTTGCAACGGGATTTGTCTTTGATCATCCTGAAATTGAGGGGGCGGTGAAAGCTATTTTACGCCCAGCGGACAAGGCTTAAGTGATAATTCTTCTGAAATTATTAATATTTGATTAATACAGCAATTTGGTGAATATTATTTCTTAACAATCACCAACGGAATTGTTATATTTAGCGTCTATATATACAGTGCCTTTTTATAACAACACACTAATTACCCCCTTTTATGAGAATACTTACCTTAGTTGCGCTAAGTCTTTTTTTGTCTGTAACGACATATGCCCAAAGAGTAACCGTGACAATGGCCGGTAGTGGAGTTGGCGACTTTAACGGCGATGGCACCGCAGGCTATATCACAGATGTAAACCAGCCGCAGGATGTATGTGTTGATGCGGCTCATAATATCTATTTTGTAGATGACTTCAATCATCTTGTAAGAAAAATATCGGCAGCTACCGGCCTGGTAACTACAATAGCTGGCGGCGGCGCTTCATATGCTGATGGCGTTCCTGCCACCGATGAAGCCATTCAGCCACAATACATGTGCATAGATGCAACAGGAAATATTTATTTTTCATCAGGCAATCAAATAAAGAAGATCATCACAGCTACGGGTATAATTACCACAGTAGCTGGTACCGGCGCGGGCGCCTATACAGGTGATGGCGGAGCGGCGATAGCTGCAACGATGAATATACCCCAAGGGGTATGTATAGATGCTTCTGGTAATATCTATGTCGTTGATCAGTCAAATGCCTGTATCAGGAAAGTTACAGCAGCTACAGGTATTATCACCACAATCGGGGGAAATGCCACTCCGGGATATACCGGCGATGGAGGGCCTGCAACGGCAGCAGAACTGGGTACTCCTATTTCCATTTGTGTAAATGCAGGGGGAGATGTTTTTTTCTCTGATCAAAATGGCAACTACATCAGGAAGATCGCTGCCACTACAGGATTGATAACGACTATAGCAGGAAACGGGAATATGGCGAGCGGCGATGGCGGGCCCGCAACAGCAGCAGGCATAGGATGGGTAATGGGTATGTGCTGCGATGGCGGTGGCAATATCTTTTGCTGCGATATCAGCTGTTCATGCCGGAGGATAGATGCTTCAACCGGGATCATCACTACAGTGGCCGGAAGTGACCTGACCGATGGATATAATGGAGACGGTGGCAATGCGCTTAATATATGGTTCAATTATCCGCACGGCGTATTTATTGACGAAACAGGCACTCTTTATATAGCCGACCAGAGTAATAACCGCATCAGGAAAGCCATACAGCTTACTAATACCCCTTCATTTGCTTTTGGCAAAGGGGTTTATGTTTACCCTTGTGCGGGTGTGTCTTTGTCGCTTAATGATAAAGCTGCTATAACAAATATGAATGCGGGTGAAACCGAGACATGGACCGTAGTGACAGCTCCTGTACATGGCTCATTGGCTGGCTTCCCGTATGCTGCAGCGTCAAATGGTATGGCGGGGCTTACCAAGCCTGCCGGGCTGTCTTATACATCAGCCAGTGGGTATTCCGGTACAGATTCTTTTAAGATAATGGTATCAAACGGTACCCTTTCGGATGTGCTTACCATGTATGCCTCAACAGGCACGGTAGCGCAACCGTCTCTTTCCGGCCCAACCGATGTCTGTACAGGGCAGTCCATAGTTTTTACAGGATCTCTGGCAGGGGGCTTTTTTACCGCTACGAACGCCAGTGCATATGCAGATACTATTGCACCGGGAACAATTTGGGGGGAGACTGCAGGTACAGACACAGTCCTTTATAATATTGCCGGTGTATGTGCAGCAGCGCCAACAGTGATCACTGTATACGCATCGCCTGATGCCGGGGCTATTTCAGGTAGTGTTATAGTGTGCATCGGTTCCAGCATCACTTTGTCTGATTATATTGGCGGCGGAACATGGAGTATAGACAGTTATGGCGATATAACCGCGTCAGGAGTGGTGACTGGGTTATCTACGGGCATAGCGACCATTGAGTACACTGTCACTAACGCAGCATGTGCAGCCGCTGCAACGTTCCCAGTTACGATAGGAACGCCTGCCGGAAATATTTCGATAGGCGGGACTGGCGACTTTTGTCCTGGATCGCAAGCATATGTATTTGATGGCACTGGCGATGGCACATGGAGCTTAACGAACGGTAATGCAGTAATGACTTCAGACTCGTCTGGATCTGAATATGTAAATGGGCTGACAACAGGTACAGATACGATAATATATACAGTAACAAATATTTGCGGTACATCGTTTACAACGTTAACCGTGATCGTAGATCCAGTACCGGATGCAGGTGTGATCAGTGGCACAGACAATGTTCTTGTTGGGGGCAGCACTACCCTGGCAAATACAGTTGCCGGCGGAGTATGGAGCAGCACAAATAGTTATATCTCGGACGTTTCTTCGTTAGGTTTTGTAAGCGGGTATAATCCTGGCGTAGACTCGATCGTTTATACCACCACAAATGGAGCCTGCTCTTCCTCGTCTTACTTTTCGTTTACCGTTTTGCCGAGTGTTACTACGGGGGTGAATAACGCAACTGCTTCGGGAGACAAACTTGTGGTCATGCCTAACCCCGCCAGGAATAATTTTACAGTTACTTTTTCATCGCCAGTTGATGAGCAGGTGACCATTATCGTAACTGATATCACGGGTGCAAAATTGAAAACGATAACTGGTGTTACCAACCAACCAATTGATGCTTCGCTGCATGTGGCTGCAGGTATTTACTTGCTGAATGCAGCAACCGCTCATGGTAATGTGAGCGGGAAGATAGTGATCGAGTAGCTTGATAGATGTCCCACACCTCAAAGGTGTGGGACATGATAATATAAAATGCTTTCTTAGAACCTTAATAAAAATTACCCTTATGAGAATACTTTCTACGCTGATGCTCGCGCTGATGCTGTGTGTAGTTGCCGGAGGCAATGCACAGGCACAAAGAATAACCGTAACGCTGGCTGGCAACGGCTTACCCGGTTATTTTGGTGAAAACAAGTCGGGGTACCTGAACGAGATAAACAGCCCGTATGATGTATGCACGGATGCTGCGGGTAATCTTTATTTCTCAGATCACGGTAACGGCCGGATAAGAAAAATGAACCAGAACACAGGGGTAACCACTACTGTAGTGAGCGGGGTAAATCCTTACTACATGTGTATAGACGCATCAGGCAACCTGTTTTTTTCGGCGCCGGGAGCTGTATACCGGATTGATGCGGTAACCAGCGCGGTGAATATGGTTGCGGGTACGGGCACTATAGGCTATTCGGGCGATGGTGGCATAGCTACTTCTGCCATGATACAGGGACAGCTGGGCATCTGCCTGGATGGTGCAGGAAACCTCTACATTGCTGATGGTAACAACAACCGGATCAGGAAGGTGAATGCAACGACCGGGATAATAACAACCATAGCAGGTACCGGAACAGCCGGCGCTACAGGAGACGGGGGTGCAGCGGTAGCCGCAACATTAACGGCTCCAACTGTTTTATGTGCCAACGCTGCGGGAGACATATTTTTTGCAGACCAAGGTGTGATCACCGGCGGTGTTATTGAGTATGCCACCGGCATGTCTATCAGAAAGATCAGCGCGGCAACCGGGATCATCTCTATCATTTCCGGCGGCCCCACTTATACCTATCTGTTTGGCGGTCCGGCACTTGGCGCTTACCTCGGTACCCTTACCGGCCTTTGCTGTGACGGGTCGGGTAATGTTTATTGCTGCGAAATAAGCTGCTCATGCAGGAAGATAGATGTGACCACGGATTCGATCTATGCAGTTGCGGGTGATTTTACAGTTGAATCTTATGCGGACAATATCAATTCCCTGATAGCTTACCTCGACAATCCGTTTGGGATATGTGTTGATGCTGCGGGGAATATGTATGTGGCTGATAATGCCAATAACAGGATCAGGAAAGTTATTCCGTTGTCTAATACGCCATCATTTGCCTACAAGAAGGGCCAGTATATTTATCCATGCCCCGGCACCCCGGTATCATTCAATAATCAAACTGCTATTACTAACATAACTCCGGGGCAAATGTAGACATGGACGGTTTACAGTGCACCTTCGCATGGATCATTGTCGGGCTTCCCCTACTGGGCTGCGTCCAGGGGTACAGACAGCACCACAACTCCTGCCGGTTTATCATATACATCTGCTGCGGGTTATACCGGCATAGACTCTTTCCAGGTGATGGTTTCTAATGGCACACTTTCTGATGTGATGACGATTTATGTTTCTGTTTCTGCGCCGTCTCCTATATCTATATCAGGTATTTCCTCTTTTTGTGCGGGTACATCTGTTACCTACGGGGCAACATTTTATGGTGGCGTATGGAGCACTGCCAACGCTAATGCAGTGGCGTCCGGAAGTGAAATAGACGGGATCACAGGAGGTACGGATGCAGTGCTTTATGATCTTTCTGGTGTGTGTACGGCTACTGCTCCGATAACTGTTATTGCGGCACCTGATCCTGGTGTTATATCAGGTTCTGGCGCTGTATGTCTTGGTTCCACTACCCCTTTGGTCGATGGGATTGCTGGTGGCGTGTGGAGCAGCAGTGGTACCTATGCTGCAACGATCAGCGGTACAGGGCTAGTGACAGCTGTTGCGAGCGGAGCGAGCACGATCAGCTATACCGTAAACGACGGCACCTGCTCATCATCAGCTACTTTTACAATGATCGTAGGCACGCCCGTAGGTTCTATCTTTACATCAGGGCCAACGGCGGTTTGCGTAGGGAATACGTTCACTTTGTATGATACTATTCCAACGGGTACGTGGAGCACGATAAATGGTCATGCGTCTGTTGACGCTTCAGGCACACTGACAGGCGTATCAGCGGGGATGGATAGTGTCTATTACACTGTGACCAATATATGCGGCACGGCTAATACCTGGATGTTTGTTGAAACCTATCCTTTGCCAGATGCAGGTGCTATCTCAAGCCCTGCGGATATATGCCTTGGCGCTACAGCCCTCTGTACGGAAAGTGTACCTGGCGGTACATGGAGCAGTATGTATTATTATGTTACTGTTGATACTGGTGGCAGCATTACAGGAGCGATCGCCGGCCCGGATACACTGTACTATTCAGTAACAAGTGTCTATGGATGTGTTTCAAATGCAACCTCGCCAATCAATGTGGACGAAGCACCTGATGCAGGGAGCGTTATGGGCAGCAATACTATTGCCACAGGGGGCTCCACGACACTCTTTAACTACACTGCCAGCGGCAGTGGTGTATGGAGCACTACTAACACTTCGGTTTCCACAGTGACCGGCGCTGGCCTGGTGTATGGAGTTGCTCCCGGTGTTGATTCTATCGTTTATTCAGTTACTAATGCATGCGGCACAGCAAACACTTATTTTAACTTTACGGTATCGGGTGCGACTACCGGTATCAACGCCACGTCTGCAGGTGCCGACAAACTGGTCGTAATGCCTAATCCTGCAAAGGATAATTTTACAGTAACGGTGTCCTCATCTAAAAACGAGCAGGTTATCCTCACCATCACAAGTGTAACCGGCGCAAAACTGAAAGAGATCACCGGTGCAACCAATCAGCCTATCGATGCTTCGCTGAATGTACCTGCAGGGATTTATTTGCTGAATGCGGTAACTGCAAATGGAAATATGAGCGGGAAGATAGTGATCGAGTAAACTATTGAAATTTATCAGCATTGTGTGGAGACGTTGCGGTGCAACGTCTCTATGTGTTTTGGCTGGAGGGGAGATTGCTATTATAAGAGAGTGCTGTTGTTATACAGGACCTGTGGATCGAAATCTGCTTCGTTTTCCCATTCGATGGCGTCAAAACAAACACGGACCGTGTTAAACATCGAGATGT
>CAIRTW010000137.1 GCA_903881585.1 uncultured Bacteroidota bacterium
AACCAACATTAAGGACCCCGAGTATTTTCATAAAGTGGTAGACTGCCAGTATGCATGTCCTGCCCATACTCCTGTACCAGAATATATAAGACTGATAGCCCGTGAAAAATACACTGAGGCATACATGGTCAACTGGGAATCAAATGTTTTCCCGGGAATACTAGGGCGTACCTGCGACCGGCCTTGTGAGCCCGCCTGCCGACGTGGGCGCGTAGAAGAAGAACCTGTGGCCATCTGCCGCCTAAAACGCGTTGCCGCTGATAACAAGGGAGATGTAAAACAACATATGCCTCAGGGGCCTTTCGCACCCAATGGCAAAAAGATCGCACTCATTGGCGCAGGCCCTGCCGCCCTTACCGTTGCCCGTGATCTTGCACCACTTGGTTACGAGATACACTTATACGATGAGCAAAAAGCCGGTGGTGGCTTTATGCGCAGCCAGATACCATCTTTCCGCCTGCCAGAATCCGTGCTTAATGAAGAAGTAAACTTCATCCTTGATCTCGGTATCAGTAAGCATTTCAATCATTACGCTTCCAGCCTGAAGGAATTGCTTGCAATAGATTATGATGCGGTATTCGTAGGCTCCGGTGCGCCACAGGGGCGCGACCTGCCGGATATGGCAGGAAGGCAGGAAGGCGCGGCAAACATTCATATAGGTATTAACTGGCTGGCGAATGTTGCGTTTGAGCATATCAGTAAGATCGGTAAAAAAGTGATCGTGCTTGGCGGTGGCAATACCGCGATGGACTGCTGCCGCACAGCCCGCAGGCTGGGTGGTGAGCAAGTGAAGGTGATCGTGCGCAGCCCCTTTGCCGAAATGAAAGCATCTCCTTGGGAGAAGGAAGACGCGATACATGAAGACATCCCGATCATTGATAACCATGTGCCCAAAGCATTTGTAATTGAGAATGGAAAATTAAAAGGCATGACCTTTGAAAAGGTTCACGCGGTATATGACGATAAAGGCAAAAGAAAATTGGTGCCAACGGGTGATGCAGATGTATTCTTTGAAGCAGACGATGTACTCGTAGCCATCGGCCAGGAAAACAGTTTTCCATGGATAGAGCGCGATCTGGGTATTGACTTTGATAAGTGGAACATGCCCGTTGTTGACCCAACTACTTTTGTGTCTTCTAATAAGAGAGTATTCTTCGGCGGCGATGCAGCTTTCGGGCCGAAGAATGTAATTACAGCTGTGGCTCATGGCCACCAGGCAGCTATCTCTATACACATGGGTTGCATGGGCGAGGATATGGTCGAGCGCCCCGCTCCTTTTACCAACTTGCTGAGCCAGAAAATGGGCATACACGAATGGAGCTATGACAGCGAAGTAGTTACGGACCTGCGTTATGCAGTGCCCCATGCCGACAAAACACTCACACTTACCAACCGTAAAAAAGAAGTGGAACTGGGCTTCGATATGCCTACCGGTTTTAAAGAAGCAGAGCGGTGCCTCAACTGTGATGTTCAAACTGTGTTCACAGAGAGCAAGTGCATAGAGTGCGATGCCTGTATGGACATCTGCCCGACGGCCTGCATTACGTTTACGGTAAACGAAGACGAAACAGACTTGCGAGCCCATCTTAAAGTACAGGCAACTAATCTCACACAAGACCTTTACGTCTCAGACACCCTTCCCACAAAGCGGGTGATGGTAAAAGACGAAGATGTGTGCCTGCACTGCGGCTTGTGCGCAGAGCGCTGCCCCACTTCAGCGTGGGATATGCAGCAGTTCCTGTACAAGGTTACGAAGGCGGAGCATGCTTGCCAGCATCATTAGCGGAGGATACCTTGCTACGGCAGGAATCAAAAAGTAATCACTTTTTAGAAGTCATAAAGCACAGTACATGTCATCAACAAGTAATAGCAAGGTAAACGATTTTGTTGTCCGGTTTGCCAACGTTAATGGAACTGGTTCTGCCAGTGCCAACTTCCTTTTTACCAAGTCCATATTCAGGATGGGTATTCCGGTTACACCGAAGAATATCTTCCCCTCCAATATACAGGGCCTGCCCACATGGTATGAAGTGCGCATCAGTGAAAAGGGTTACCTGGGGCGTCGTGAGGGTGTTGACCTGATGGTGGCCATGAACCCCCAGAGTATGGCGGGCGATGTGGCAATAGTAAGGCCCGGAGGCTACTTCTTGTATGATAGCACCAAGCCGCTTCATGCCAATTATGTGCGCGATGACATCAACTACCTCGGCATTCCCCTGATGGAAATGTGCAACCGCGAATACACAGATCCGCGCCAGCGCCAGTTGTTCAAGAACATCATTTACGTCGGTGCGCTTTCGGCATTATTCGAGATCGAATTTGCCGTGCTGGAAAAACTGATCGCAGAACAATTTCCGGGAAAGGAAAAGCTGATACCACCAAACATCAAGGCGCTGAAAATGGGCGTTGAATATGTACAGGCCAATTTCAAGTACCCGCTGGATATACACGTAGAGCGCCGTGATCTTATAAAAGACGCAATAATGATAGACGGAAACTCCGCTTGCGGGCTTGGCGCGGTTTATGCCGGCGCTACGGTAGCTGCATGGTATCCTATCACGCCTTCTACTTCTGTAGTAGAAGCATTTAGTGAGTATGCCGGCGAATACCGCACAGACAAAGAAACCGGTAAGCGAAACGTAGCCATTGTACAAGCAGAAGACGAACTGGCTGCAATAGGTATGGTAATAGGCGCTAACTGGAACGGAGCACGCTCCTTTACTGCCACCAGCGGGCCGGGAGTATCGTTAATGAATGAATTCCTTGGCCTGGCCTATTTCGCTGAGATACCTGCGGTGCTCATAGATGTGCAGCGTACCGGCCCATCAACGGGTATGCCCACCCGGACTCAACAGTCTGATGTGCTGGAAGCTGCCTATGCCTCTCATGGCGATACTAAGCATGTGCTCTTGTTCCCGTCCACACCGAAAGAGTGTTTTGAAATGACCGCCGATGCGTTCGACCTTGCAGAAGAATTGCAGACTCCGGTAATAGTTATGACCGACCTCGACCTCGGTATGAACGACCACGTTTCGCCCCCATTGGTTTGGGACGATAAGCGGGTTTACAAAAGAGGCAAAGTGCTCACTGCCGAAGACCTCGACAAAATGCAAAAATTCGGCCGCTACCTCGATGTTGACAATGACGGAATCACCTATCGCACCTACCCCGGCACCCACCCCACCAAGGGCTCGTTCTTTACCCGTGGCACATCACGCGATGAATACGCAGCATACACCGAAGATGGCGCGGCATACCAACGCAATATGGACCGGCTGATAAAGAAGTGGAATACCGCGAAGAACATGGTACCCACTCCTCAGCTATACCAGGAGAAAAGCACAAAGACCAACGGCGTTTTATTCTTCGGCACATCGCAATATGCAGCGGAAGAAGCAATTGATCTGCTGAAAGCCGAAGGGATAGAAATGGATGCATTGCGCATCAAATCATTCCCGTTCAACCAGGCCGTTGTGGACTTCGTGAACGAACACCAGCACGTATTCGTAATAGAGCAAAACCGCGACGCACAAATGCGTAGCCTCATGATGATAGAGTTCAGCGCCAACCCAACCAAGCTGGTATCTGTACTTAACTATGATGGCATGCCCATCACCGCCGACAATATCCTAAAACAGGTGTCTCAAAAATTATTACTTAGCCAGGAAAAAACCACAGCCTAAATGACATACATACGTCCGAAATTTCGCCATCCGGGATTACCAAAGAATGAATTGGGCTATACACTGGCACAATATGAAGGCGCGCTCTCTACGCTATGCGCAGGCTGCGGTCACGACTCCATAAGCGCCGGTATCATACAGGCCGCTTTCGATCTGAACATACAACCCCACAAGCTGGCAAAGCTCTCGGGTATTGGTTGTTCGTCAAAAACGCCAACCTACTTCCTGAGCAATTCTCACGGCTTCAATTCTGTTCACGGTCGTATGCCTTCGGTAGCTACTGGCGCTAATCTTGCCAACCGCGATCTTACCTACTTTGGTGTATCTGGCGATGGCGACACTGCGTCCATTGGTATGGGGCAGTTCGTACACGTCATCCGCCGCAACCTGAACATGACCTATATCGTTATGAACAACGGTTGCTACGGCCTTACAAAAGGGCAGGACTCAGCCACTGCTGATGCCGGCTCTAAGAACAAATCAGGCAATGTAAACCTGTTTGAGTCGATAGACCTTGCCAGCCTTGCGATAGAACTGGGTGCATCGTTTGTGGCCCAGAGTTTCTCTGGGGATAAGGAGCAGCTTGTTCCATTGATCCGCGAAGCAATGAAGCATCCGGGCTTTGCCTTTATCAATGTCATTTCTCCGTGTGTTACCTTCAATAACAATGTAGGTTCTACCAAGTCCTACGACTATGTGCGCGAACATATAGAAGGCACCGGAACCACGGACTTTGTGCCGATGATGAAGGAGATCACCACCAAGTACGCCGAAGGCACTGTGCAGGGCGTAAAAATGCACGATGGCAGCGATCTGCAACTGCACAAACTGGCCAATGAGTGGAATCCTGAAGACCGTATTTCTGCTATAAATGCGGTAAAGACAGCATCTGCTAAACACGAAATACTAACAGGCCTCCTGTTCATAGACCGCAACACCAAAGACCTGCACCACCTGATACAAACCGCCGAAACACCACTAAACAGACTTAGCGAAGATGTGCTTTGCCCCGGTAATGAAGCATTGAAAGATATTAATGCGGGATTGAGGTAGCAAGATTAACAATCTATGGAACAAAGATGCATCACAATTAGATCGTATCTTTGCAAAAATCTATTCTATGCCGGAACTTTTCAGATTATTTGGGATAAGGTTTTTCTTTTTCAGTAATGACCATTTGCCAATCCATGTTCATGTAAAAAATGCTGATGGAAGCGCTCGATTCGAAGTCAATCCACTAAAGCTTATCGAAAATAAGGGAATGAAAAGCAAGGATATTCATTTGGCTGAAAGCATTATCGAAGAGAACGCCGATTTGATTGCCGAAAAATGGAATGAATATTTTAATAAAAAATAATAGCATAAAGTGCAAATAATCTCGCTATGGTAAGTGCAAAAGCAGTGTGGTTTGACGATAATAGAATATTCATTGAGTTAAAAGACGGGCGCATCATCGGTTCGCCTATTGAATGGTTTCCTAATTTACGTAAGGGCACTATTGGCCAAATGAAAAAATACGAGTTGTGGGAAGATGGGAAATGGATACATTGGGAAGAACTAAACGAAGATCTTTCAGCTGAAGGCTTTTTGAATTACACGAGGTAAATCACAAACCCTGGCCTGCCTGCATCAATTCTTTTAATACCACAACTATCAATACGCCCACCTGACATAAGAAGCGCCCCACGTAAACCCGCCACCAAAGGCAGCAAGCACCAGGTTATCCCCTTTCTTCAGTTTAGATTCCCACTCCCACAGGCATAGCGGTAAAGTACCGTTTGTGGTATTGCCGTAGCGCTCTATGTTCACCATCACCTTTTCGGCGGGCAGGTTCATGCGCTCAGCTGTGGCATTTATGATGCGTTTGTTGGCCTGGTGGGGTACCAGCCAGTCAACAGTTTCGGCAGTGAGGTTGTTGCGCGCCATAATATCGGCGGCAACATCGGCCATGTTCTTCACCGCAAATTTGAATACCGCCTGCCCTTCCTGGTAAACGTAATGCTCTTTGTTCATTACCGTCTCGAGCGATGCCGGCTTTACAGAGCCTCCTGCTTTCTGGTGCAGGAACACACGTCCGCTGCCATCAGTGCGCAACACAGAATCTATGAGCCCGTAGCCATCTTCATTTGGCTCCAGCAGCACACAGCCAGCCCCATCACCAAAGATGATAGCAGTCTTGCGGTCTTCGTAATTCATTATGGAGCTCATCTTATCCACCCCTATCACGATCACCTTTTTATGCCTTCCTGTTTCTATAAATTGTGAGCCTATAGTAAGGGCAAACAAAAAGCCGCTGCACGCAGCGCTTACATCGTAGCCCCACGCCTTGGTCATACCGGCCTTATCGCATATCACATTAGCCGTAGCCGGGAACTGCATATCCGGAGTAGTGGTGGCGCAGATCACCATCTCTATTTCTTTTGGGTCTATGCCCCTTTTTTCCAGCAGGTTCTGCACTGCTGCTACTGCCATATCGCTGCTGCCCTTCCCCTCACCTTTCAGTATTCTCCTCTCCTTTATTCCCGTTCTCGACTGAATCCATTCATCGGTGGTATCCATCATCGTTTCCAGTTCCGAGTTCTTAAGTATATACTCAGGAACATATCCGCCCACAGCTGTTATGGCAGCATGAATTTTCTGCATTTATAAAAATTTAAAGAGCAAAAATAATTTAAAATAAATTCCAAATCACAAAATCCAAAGTCCAATTCCAAATTCCAAACCACAGGCATACGAATCACCTTTGGATTTTGGAATTTAACTATTGGAATTTACTACATACTCATTCCCCCGCATATGCTCAGCACCTGGCCGGTCATGTACTTACTCATATCGCTTGCCAGGAAGAGCGCAGTATCAGCTACTTCTTCGGGCTTGCCAAAACGGCCCAGGGGTATCTTTTCAAACCATTTTTCAGCGCCGCCGTCTTTCAGGTAGTGCGTCATATCTGTTTCTATAAAGCCGGGGGCTATTGCATTGCAGCGTATGTTGCGGCTGCCTATTTCCTGCGCTATGCTTTTTGTGAATCCTATAATACCTGCCTTGCTTGCTGCGTATGCGCTCTGCCCACCATTACCCTTCACACCTACTATAGAGCTAAGGTTTATGATACTGCCCGAACGGGCCTTCATCATAGGCCTTATTACCTGCTTGGTGAGGTTATATACGCTTTTCAGGTTTGCCTGCATCACATCATCCCACTGCTCGGGTGTAAGGCGCAGCAGCAGATTGTCTTTGCTGATACCTGCGTTGTTCACGCATATATCTACAGTTCCAAACTCCTTAACTACATCATTGGCCAGCTGCTCGGCAGCCTTATAATCGCCCGCATCGCTCTTGTACCCCTTTGCTTTTACGCCCATCGCCGCCAGCCTTTCTTCAAGCGCTTTTGCACGTTCTTCAGACGATAAATAGGTAAATGCTATACTGGCGCCATGCTCTGCGAATTTCACAGCGATCGCCTCTCCTATTCCCCTGCTGGCACCCGTTACAAGCGCCACCTTATTTTCAAGCAGTTTCATTAGTTTAAATTTGGAGTGCTAAAGTAATGATTGCTGGCGATAAGTGGTAATTACATATTAGCAAAAACGCGAAGAACGGCGAAACGTCTCATCTTAGCTTTAAAAAGTCCTTTATATCCTTTATATATTCGGCACCAAAGGTTTTGCCCGACAGCATATATATGCCCTGCAGGTGCCCGCCCTCGTATGTTACAAGTTTTCGGTTTGCATGGCCTGCCACTATAGCTTTGCTTTCGTTCAATGGTGTATTTTCATCCTTCGTTCCGGAGAAGACGAGCGTTGGAATGTTTATTTTATTTAACGACGCCGTATACTGTCCAGCATCCTTCGGAATAGCAGAACTTCTGCCCGTGATCTTCAGCAACCGGTCTTGCATAGCAAGGGGATCGCACACAAAACTATCGCCAATGAAATAGTCGAAAGGAGTACTGCTGTATGCGATCGTTGCCGTCACGGTGCCCATAGATAAGGCGCGCACGCCAACTTTGCATCCTTTAAATTCGCTCCGGGCATACCTTACCACGCTTTCCAGGTCCAGGGCGAATTCATTGTAATAAAGCTGGTTGGTATCGAGTGCGAATGGGCTGCTGTGGCCAAAACCGCGGTAGTCAAATGTAATGACCGTAAAACCTGCCTGCACAAAATAAAGACACTGCTCTACCCAGTAGGACATGTTCATAGCATCCCCATAAGCCACCACCATCACCGTTTTATTATCTTTCTTTTTATCGGGCCGCATCACCCAGGTATTGATCTTGTAGTTGTCGGTGGTGGTTAGTTGCAGCTCTTTATACTTCATGCCCAGCGAGTCCGGAGTAACGATATAGTCGCTTTTAGGCTTCATTGCGTAGCCCTGAATTGCAAGCATCAGGAATGCAACCAGCATTTTGTATTTGTTTTTCATAGGGAGAAATTAAAGGAGTAAAAACAGGTTCAATATCGCACTAAAATAGGTCGCGGGTATCTAAACTGTACATCCTTTAACGTTATTTAACTGTATGATCCTCAGCGGAGATGCTATTTTTTGTAGCTATCCGGATTCAGCGCAGCAGGTGACCACTGCTTCAAAAACTCGGCGACTTTCTTTGGGCTATGGCCCTGCCCTTCTTCCAGATAGCCGGAGTTCTGGGTGTGCAGCCTGGCGCCCTTACCATCGAGCACCACGAACACAGGGAAGCCGAAACGCTGCGGATAGCCGAGGCTCTCGAGCACTTTCAGGTTCTTATTTTCCGGGCTGTAATTGACATGAACGATGACATAGTTACTGTCGATGAAACCCTTCAAAGCGGCATCTGTAGTGACTAGAGTATTGAACCGCCGACACCATACACACCAGTTGCCGCCTACCTGCAGCAGCACATGTTTGTTTTCTTTACCGGCTTTTGTAACCGCATCATGAATATTCGCAGCGGCATCGGCCTTGGGGTCGTAAATATGAACATCCTTAGCTTCCTGTGCTTTTACAGCAATAGAAAATACGGTTAGCAGCAAAAAGGCAGAAAGGATGTGGCGCATATACAAATGTAAAAAAATGAAGAAAAAATCGCGAACAACTGTTTTACGTTTTGTTACGGCAATAGAAACCGGAGGCACGAATTTTCATGCCTGCACATCAGGTCGTAAAAAACCACATCTATTACATCCCGGCCGGCTGTAAAATGCTTATGCGGTTGTCCTCCGGGTCCATGCAGGATATCCAAAGGCCTACTCCGGGTATCATCATTGGCTCCATGTTTGGCTGTCCGGTCTCATCCATAGCACCCAGTATTTTTCCTCCTCCGGCTGTAATAGCAGCCATCGCCTGCTTAATATCGGGAACAGAGATAACTACCGATGGCGGGTGCGACAGCGGGTTTTCCATCTTCTGATAAAAGCCACCATTAATAGTACCCGGTGTTTTCACCATGCCTTTCTCATCTGTCTCCGCGGTCTGGGCAACAACATAGTTACCCATATCGGGGCCTAACTGCTGCAGCTTCCACCCGAAAGCAGATTCATAAAATTTCTTCATGCGCTCCTGGTCGAAATAGCCCATCTCAAAATGCACAACTGGATTCATACTCTGTATATTTTTTTAGTTAGTGATTATTTTGAAATAAAGATAACGAAGGATTGGCGAATGGCAAATATGCTCGTTTCAATCCTTTTTTACAGAAAAATAAAAGCCCGCGTAGCGAAGTCATGACAAACGCGCAACTGTTACGCTATTCATTTTTTAGAAGATAATGGGCAACTTAGTGTCAATACTGTTAATATTTATTGAGGCAGCTACGCAACATCCTCCCTCCGTAAATAGCGTTAAAAAAAGATTGCACCAGCTCATCCTCAAAACATAAAAGGAACAGACATAATCTTGCGCAACTTGAAAATCGCCCATTTTCCGATACATCAATTTTGATGTTGCCTGCCTGATTTTGGTATATGAGTATTTCGCCGGTATTCATGCTTCAGTAACTGAAACAAAGTTAGGATGGAAAGCAATGCTGCCGGAAGAAGATATCCACATTTTTTGATGCTTGTAATCACCGCTTGGCGATCATAAACGAAACTACCTGATCTCAATTTTTTTGGTAACACAGTTTTCGCCGGTCTGCACTTTGAGCACGTAGGTGGCCGCGGGGAGGTTGTGGAGTGAGACTTCCATTTTGTCCTGGCCTGGCGGAGCTTCGAGCGTTGTTATAACCCGGCCGTAAATATCACCAACCGTAACAATGGAACCGGCAGCGGTAACGGGCAAACCCAAGGTAAAATTTCCATAGGATGGGTTGGGGAAAACGGTGATGTCCTGTGCAGCCGGTACGGTGTGCACCCCTGCCGTTAGGGAGGTAATAAAACGGATGCACTGGTTGTTGTAATCGGCTATGTAGTAATTCCCATGGTTGTCCAGCGCCATAGCTGCCGGGGCGCCAAGTTCGGCCATGGAGGCCGGACCGCCATCGCCGGTATAGCCGAGCAGACCATTGCCGGCAAAGGTGCTGATAATGCCGGAGGGCGACACCTGGCGGATGCGGCTGGTACAGTCGTCAACGATGTACATATTGCCATGGCTGTCGAACGCAACTCCCGATGGCGCACATAAATTGGCTGAATCAGCAGGTATGCCATCACCATTGTAGCCGAGCGTGCCATTGCCGGCAACCGTGCTGATAATACCTGCGGGCGTCACTTTCCGGATGCGATTGTTGTAGCTGTCTGCAATAAACAGGTTCATACTATCGTCAAGCGTAACAGCAATGGGCCAGTAAAGCGCAGCGGAATCGGCAGGGCCACCATCGCCGCTATAGCCGCCAGAATCAGTAGCCGCGGCATAACCATTCCCGGCTATTGTGGTGATGATGCCGGAGGTGTCTACTTTGCGGATACGATCGTTTGAAAAATCGGCTATATACAGGCTGCCGGTGCCGTCCACTGTAACCCCTGTGGGGAAGTGAAGCTGCGCGCCAGTGGCAGGGCCACCATCGCCACTAAAGCCGGGGATGTGATTGCCGGCGACAGTGCTGATGATGCCGGCAGTGTTGACCATACGTATGCAGCTATTGCCCGCATCTGCGATGTACACATTACCACGGCCATCAACGGCTACCGCCATGGGCAGCGCGAGACCCGCAGCAATGGCAGGACCGCCATCGCCACTGTAGCTGCCGGCAGAGCTATCCACCACAACACCGTTGCCAGCAAAGGTGGTGATGGTCCCGGCTGTGTCTATTTTGCGGATACGGTTGTTGCCCGCATCGGCAATGTAGATGGCGCCATACGCGTCAACGGCCACGCCGGTGGGGTCATACAATTGCGCCAGCGAGGCCGGGCCGCCATCGCCATAAAAGCCAAAGATACCTGTGCCTGCTATGGTATAAATGGTTTGGGCATGGATACCCAATGACAATAAAAACAATAACGAAAAAGATAGCAATCTTTTTTTCATACACTGAAGGAAAATGGTACTACTATATAGACGTATAAAACTATGGAAATCTTGGGTGGGGAGAGTAAATTGTTATTGCGCGTAAACTCTATTTGAGTTTCTTCAGGCTATTGTTGCTAAGCAGCGATCTCATTTGGGTGATGGCAATTTCGTTAAGTTTCATGAGCCGTTCGGTTTGCGGGAGTTGCTGGCGAACGAGCACGGAATTAATACTTTCGAGGTTAGTGAGGACTACCAATTGTTCAAGCTCGGCGTAGTCGCGGATGTTGCCGTCTTTTGCGGGGTTGGCTTCCCGCCATTGCTTTGCTGTGATGCCGAACAGGGCTACGTTGAGCATGTCTGCTTCACTGGCATATACCATACCGGCCTGCGACTTTGTTATTGTTGGCGGCACCAGTGTTTCTTTTATGGCATCGGTATGTATGCGGTAGTTGATCTTGGAAAGGGTGCGTTGCAGGTTCCAGTCCAGTTTCAGACGGTCATTTTCATCTTCTTTGAGTCGCTGGAATTCTCTAATGAGGTATAATTTGAATTCGGGGCTGAGCCAGGAGCCGAATTCGAAGGCGATATCCTTGTGTGCATAGGTGCCGCCATATCTTCCGGTAGTTGCTTTTATGCCTATTGCATTTGTTTTTTCGATCCATTTTTTAATCGATAAAGTAAAACGATTCAAACCAGCTTCATTTTTAATTCCCCCGAATTCGGGGGAATTAAAATCGGGGTTGTACATCTCCTCCCAAATACCAATAAACTCAATAGTATTTTTATTTCGCAGCCATTTTTCAATCAAAACCAAGCCGTCCTCAAACGATTTTGTCATATCAGTCAACGAAATGAAATCCTCATTGTTCTGTTGAATAATAGTTATTTCAGAACCTTTTACATTTATGGTTTTGCTTTTAGCCATTGTATATGTTTTTAAACCTAACGAATCCGTTACCTTTAAAATATAATTGCGGGTTATTATTGCTATTTCTTTTCAAAGGGGTCGAATTCGACCCCTTTGAAAAGTTTCTATTTTTCAATTTAAGTTATGGCGAATTCGCCATAACTTAAAGATAGACTGTGCAGTAATAATAGCCAACAAAAACGGCGATAAGAAATCCACATTTTTCGATGGATGTGATGGCCACGGCAATCTGATACCGATAGCTATCTGTAGTGCTCCGTCGGGACGTAGTCGTGAGACATACGCCCCACTGTTTTTCGTTTTTTATTTTTGGAAGATTACGGGAGATAGGCATCATCTTTAGTCACGTTACAGACACGACACCATTGCGTCCTCGTTGCAACGGGGACGAGTGGGGTTAAATACGACTTTCTTCGTTCTGATTTTCAACCTCAACCTCAACCTCTTCAACATCATTAATCAGCTGTTTTGTTGGAAAGAAAATTGGAATTAAATATTCTAATCCCAATTTAGTTAGGTTTCCTCTTCCTTCCCCTTCTGTCACATCCTCGTCCAAATCAGTAATATCTATAATTACGCTTATGCCGCGCAAACCTTCATAAACACGGGAACGTATTCCTTCGCATTCTTCATCTCTAATGATTGTTATCCCTTTTATGGATTCAATATTTTCAATAAATTGTAGCCTATCATATCCCATGTTCGAAGATTAATCTGTCAAAACTGCTTTCTGTTTTATTACTTCAGCATCTTCAAAATCAAATGGCGCGGAGGCGTAAGATTCGAACGTTGCATTTGTGGGATTATTCAACATTATTCTCCCCAATATTGCATTATCAGTGTTCTCATTTCCGGTGGTAAAACCAAGTCTGTGCAATTCTAAATAAAGTGCCTTAACACCGCCTTTTCTATGAAGTGCAAAGTGATCGCAATACATCCTAGTCAGTGCATACGCCTTTTTCTCTGCAGCTCTTTTATCTGTAGCAGAAAAATAAATATCAAATCCCGGAAGATAACAACTAAGCCCTCCATCTTCTTCAGCTAACAATGTCAATATACCAACTGAAATATTGATTTTATTTTTGCCCTTAAAAGACTTCAATGTTATAAAAGGGAACTGAAAATCATCCATAATAGATCAATTAATTATTGCTCCTCCAGGTTTTTATTTCCGAAAGATGCCGTATAAAATTAAGCAAATAGCTGAAATTGGCAAATTATTTCTCCATACATGCCTGCGTTCATTAGGAAAATGTGCAATTTTATATTTTTGGCGATCCCAAAGATTCACTAACTTCCGAAATCCTGATCAAACTTTAGTTTTTTCTTTCATTCTACTATCCGACCTTCGCAGGCCTCTCAATCGCGCTTAGCGCCCTTAAAAACGAAACGAGGGAATTGCGAGCTTTGCGGCTTTGCGAGACCATTGCCTTAGCGAGGAGACAAAACGACAAGCATTTGAAAACGAGAACATTAAAGAACGACAAGGTGAACATCATCACCCTGGGCTGCAGCAAGAATATGGTGGACAGCGAGATGCTGGGCGGCCAGCTGAGCGCCAATGGCATAGATGTGGCCCACGAAAACCGCAAGCTGGACCACAA
>CAIRTW010000138.1 GCA_903881585.1 uncultured Bacteroidota bacterium
CTCGCAAAGGCGCCCGCCCGAGCCATTCGGACAGGCAGTTCTCGTGTTTCGTTTTTAAGGGCGCTACACGCGTGTGAAAAGTTTGAGGAAAATAGTCAATGATAACAACAATTTAAAAAACGATTTAAACAATGGGTAGTGTAAATATATCGCTGGCTAATGGCCAGCTAGGAGGAACGATACAAACAAATGACGGGGTCACGGGTTTTGTACTCACCGGTGTGAGCGAATCTGGTGGATATACCACGGGCACTCCAATACTAGTGACCAGCATGGCAGACGTGGCTACAGCGGGTATCACAGCGACGAACAATCCGTTTGCAATAAAGCAGCTGCAGGAGTTTTATAACCAGGCCGGCACCGGCGCACAGCTATACCTGATGCTGACGCCGGCAACAATGACCATAGCGCAAATGGCGGACAATGCAAACGCTGCCGGAGCCAAAGCACTGCTGAATTTTGCCGCCGGTAAGATAAAGGTGCTGGGCTTGCTGAGTGATGACGTAGCCATAGCCGCCGCCGGAGGAACTATTACGGTAACGAACTCGCTGAACGGGGATGCATATACTGCGGCATCGAATATGGCTGTGATGGCGGAAGCCTATTTTATAGCAGAGAAACCATTCAGAGCCATAATAGGTGGAACTTCCTACGGCGGTTCGCCAGGCCATCTTAATGATGAAACAACAGGTACTACCAATAACAGAACGGCAATACTGATAGGAGATACAGACATTACTTACAGCAGCGCATCAGCATGTGTGGGGCTATTGCTGGGTGTTGTATCATCAATACCTGTGCAAAGAAAGATAAGCAGGGTAAGAACGGGGGCATTAACTAACATGAACGCATACATAGGCGGCGAAACTGTGGAAGCAGCTGGCGGCAGCATGGCAGTGATTGCTGCAAAAGGCTTTATTACGTTTATCACGTACCCTAATGTGAGCGGCTACTTCTTCAGCGGTGACCCGATGTGCACTGCTACTACAGATGATTACTGTATGCTGGCGCGCGGCAGGGTGATAGACAAAGCACATATACTTGCCTACACCACTTTTGTGCAGGAGGTGGACGATGAAGTGCCTGTGAATGCTGATGGTACACTTGACTCTGGCTTTTGCAAATGGCTGGAACAGCAGATCGTGAACCAGGTAAACAATACGATGACGGCCAATAAAGAGAAGCAATGTGAATTGTTTTATAGACCCCGCGCAAAACATACTAAGCACAAACCAGCTGAATGTGGTACTGAAAATAACGCCGGTGGGCTATGCAACTGATATTGAGATAAGCCTGGGCTTTCAACAATAAATTGAAAATTTGAAAATGTGCAAATTTGAAAATGCGCACAAAGTGTATAAATATTTTTCAAGCCATAAAAAATTAGACAATGCCATCAATACCATTTTTTGACAGTAAGGATTGTGAGTGGGCGGATATGACCGTGATGTTTGCGGGATCGCCACTAACCAAGATACGCGGGGTGAAGTATAAAGCCTCTAAAGAAAAACAGCTACTACACAGCGCCGGCGATGAGCCTATAAGCATACAGAGCGGTAACCGCACTTATGAAGGGCAGATAAAAGTGCTGAAAGGTGCTATAGACGATATGAACCGCGCGGCAATAAGCGCAGGCGGTGATGACATACTGGATATGCAGTTTGACATAGTGATCACTTACAAGCCCAAAGGCACACGCCCGTTGCAAACGGATACGCTGGTAAGCGTGGAGGTGAAAGACTTTGAGAAAGGCTGGGACCAGGGGGCTAAGAATATGGATGTGACACTGCCGATAGTGTTTATGAAACTGATAACAAATTAACCTCCCCGGCTCCCTGAAGGGGGTGCACTTTTGAACTAAGACATTGAACTGAAGGATATCTATTGGACATTTTCTAAGTCCGGAAACATCAGCTTGCTTACCCCTAACTTCAATCAAGCAGAACAGGAGGACAGTTTAAAAAAAACTTATCAAACAATACTTTATGAACGACAATAAATTGATAGGGCAGGCGACTGATGCCCAGATAGCTGAGTGGAAGGCCAAACATAAGTACGGCATTTATGCCGTAGAGGTTGACGGGCATGTAGGGTATTTTAAGAACCCAGGCAGGAATGAGCTGAACTGCGCCATGAGCAAAGCCGACAGAGATAAAGCGCTTGATATTTTCGAAGAGCTGGCAAACATTACGTTCATTGGCGGCAGTGAGGATATCTTAAAGGATGACCAGATGTTTATAGGGGTGAGCCAGGAGCTAAAGGTGAAACTGGATGGTAAAAAAGCGAAGCTGGTAAACTTATAGAGGAGTCGTGCGGGGGCCCGGCGCATGATTCCTTAGGATACCTGGAAACGCTGCTTGAATATTACCTGCCGGGCCTTGACCATAGTTCATTGAGCGATGAAGCATTTGCACAGAAGATAGCCCATTTGCAGTACATCAGGAAACAAAATTGCTAACCCGTGCGGTTAACGATCAGGAGTTTAGTGATCTTTCCTTTTGTGCTGCAAATTCGTCTTCTGTCAGCAGGTCATCTTTTCTAAGCTTGCTGAGTTTGTAGCGTCGGTCGGCGATCGAAGATGGCTGCACCTGGCCTTCGGCTATTTCCAGCATCTTTTCCTGGTGTATGGTGTCTTAATTTCCAGGGAAAGTTACTGCAAAAACTAACTCAATTGCCGGAGATAGCAGAAAGGAAATAAAAAACGCACTATGGAAACCGATCTTCCTCGCATGCTACGATACCATATGCGGGATAATAAGCCACGGTTTCCGAAAAAGGATCAATGTGCCAACAAATAAAGCGAAGACAATGCAGTGTAGCATTAACGAGAATTCCGATGACAATATTCTCATTTTTCCTGTTATCGTTTGGCTGTTTTTACATAGGGTATGTTTATTCGCCTTCATTATTATGAGTGGTAGGATCGTTCAGCATACTATAAGTGGACATTCCAAGAAACGAAATAACTTTAGGTGACGCATTAAACGCAGTAAGATCAAAAGTAATAGTTAAATAACGATGTGATTCAACTGGTTCCATACCTCTATCAATAAGTATATGAATGGTCTCATAATAGAAAATGGCCGGCTTTTTGATATCTCCCCACATTGAGTCAAAGTTCACGAGCGTATGTATTGTATCGTATTTTATTATCCACTTGTCTTCAGTAGCTAATTTATAATTCGCCATTAGGTCTTCCATGTCATCTATTTTTCCAAGACAATAATTAACGTACCCTTTTTTTGCTGTGGGATTCTGATATGCTTTTGTGTCCAAGCATGAAACAGCATCATTAAGGTTATGCGTTTTTACGCAACTGAGGAATTTTTCGCAAGTACGAAAACGCTCAGGGTCTTCAAATTTTTTTACAGTATCAGTGGACGTGACGCGGTTGGAATGACGTGTTTTTTGATCACAGGAAACCAGAACCGTGGCAAGAATAAGTAGAAGTGTTATGTTCTTCATTGTTTGGATATTTATATAGTTATACAAGTGAATTATTCAAAAAATACCAGGGGTGCAGAGTTTTCTTCTCCGGGCATTGAACCCTTCTATTATAATTAGTTGGACGATCCAAAATTTTGCTTGGAGTTAATATTGCTCCGCTAATGAGATTTGGTGATGATTCAAGCTCTGTGACGTTAAATTTGATACCTATGTAAAAAGTTGAATCGGCTGGC
>CAIRTW010000139.1 GCA_903881585.1 uncultured Bacteroidota bacterium
GGTGATCATCTCGAACAACAGGAAGATCACATAACCGCCGTCCAGGCCGGGTATGGGGAGCAGGTTCATGAACGCCAATATGATGGATATGAATGCGGTAAGCATCAGGAACTGCCGCATATCGAACTCTGAAGGGAATATCTTGCCGAAGCTGATGATGCCGCCCACGCTCTCGCTCGTCTTTACTTCCTTAGATCCGAACATGAGCTTGAACTGTGCAATGTAATTGCCAAACTGCTCGAACGTAAATGAGAAGCCCTTGGTGATGGCATCTACAACACCGTACTTGATCTTCTCCGGCTTCAGGTATTTTCTTACATCCTGCGATATACCAAATGCAGAGTCTTTAGGTATCGTGACATTCACGGAGTCGAGCACATGGTTTCTTAAGAATGCGATCGAGAGCGGCTTGCCATAATTGCTGGTTTTTATTTCGTCAAACTCATTGCGGAAGCCCGCCGGCTGACCATTGATAGACACCAGGCTATCGCCCACCTGCATATGCACCTTGGCGGCTATTGAGTTAGGGCCTACAGAGTCCACGATCATAGGTAGCGCCGGCGAGATAAATCCACCTTTCTGCAGCTTCATCATTTTGCGCACGGTACCTGTAGGTATGTTGATGGTGGTGTCTTTGCCATTGCGGGTTATCTGCATAGCGCCGGTCTGGTCCTTGCTGAAGATCATAGCCATGGGTATGCGCTCAAAACGCTCTACCGGCTTGCCGTCTATAGAATTGATAAAGTCGCCGTCGCGCAGGCCTATGCTGCGGCCCAGGCTGTCTACGGCTATACCATACTTAGCATTTTTGGTAAGCAGGTACTCCTCGCCATATACGCCAAACACCAGTATGTACAGCACTATAGCTACCAGCACATTCACAATGATACCACCCAGCATGATGAACAACCGCTGGTAGGGCTTCTTGCTGCGGTACTCCCATGGCTGCGGCGGCAGGGCCATCTGCTCCTTGTCCATACTCTCATCTACCATGCCGGCTATCTTCACATAGCCACCCAGCGGAAACCAGCCGATGCCATATTCGGTATCGCCTATCTTTTTCTTCCACAGGGAAAAGTTGAGCATGCCCGAGAACGGGAACAGGAAGTCGAAGAAGAGATAGAACTTCTCTACCCGGGTTTTGAACAGCCGTGCGAAAAAGAAGTGCCCGCCTTCATGCAGTGCAATGAGTAGTGATAAGGCGGCGAATAACTGCAGCACCTTTACACCAGTGCCGGACATTAATAGTATTGGATGCATTTTCTTTTATTGGAATTAAGTCTTTTTATTGGAATTAGGTATATTCTATGGAATTAGGTATTTGTAATTGGGAATTTGGATCGTTGCTTTTTTATGGAACCAGGTATTTTTATTGGAATTAGGTATTTGTAATTGGTAATTTGGATCGTTACTTTTATAAGTTTATTCACTTTCTCAGTTGGTTCAATTTCCCACAAGGCAATCCAAATTACTAATTCCCAACTCCTAATTCCAGACGAACAAACAAACTAGTAAATAGACAACTGGCTTTTTTTCAAAAACTCTGTTGCATATTCTCTTGCTTCTTTGTCGCTCTGCTCGTAGTCGTCCATGGTGGGGTGCTCTATCAGGGGCACCATGTCCATGGTCTTTTCTATCATCTCGCTCATCTCCAGGAAGCCCACCTTGTTTTGCAGGAAGGCGTGCACCACCACTTCGTTGGCCGCATTGAGCACACAAGGTGCATTGCCGCCGCGCTGCAGCGCCTCTCTTGCGATGGCAAGATTACGGAAAGTTTTATAATCAGCCGCCTCAAACGTCAGCGACGGGAAATCCTTGAAATCGAGCCGCTTGTAGGCATTGGGTATCCGCTGCGGAAAAGCCAGTGCGTACTGTATGGGCAGCTTCATATCCGGCAGGCCCATCTGTGCCTTTATGCTGCCATCGGTGAACTGTACCATGCTGTGTATCACGCTCTGGGAGTGTATCACCACCTCTATCTGCTCGTTGCGCAGGCCAAAGAGCCATTTAGCCTCTATGATCTCCAGCCCCTTGTTCATCAGGCTTGCGCTGTCTATGCTTATTTTGGCGCCCATGTTCCAGTTGGGGTGCTGCAAGGCGTGGCTGGCCTTTACATTCACCAGGTAGTTGGGCTTGCGGCCCAGGAAGGGACCACCGCTGGCGGTAAGTATCATCTTCTCCACCCTGGCTATATCCTCGCCCACCATGCACTGGAAAATGGCGCTGTGCTCACTGTCTACCGGTATTATGGCTACATTCTTTTCGGCGGCGCGCTGCATTACCAGTTCACCCGCCACTACCAGCGTTTCTTTATTGGCCAGGGCTATTCGCTTGCCGCCGTCTATGGCGGCCATTATGCTGTGCAGGCCCGCAAAGCCCACTATGGCGCCCAGCACCGTGTCTATCGCTTCCCACTTCACTACCTCTTGGAGGCTCTTCTGCCCGGCAAACACCTTTATGGGCAGCATCATAAGCGCATCCTTCACCTCTTTATACTTGCTCTCGTCGGTAACTACTACGGCATTCGGCTTGAACTTCCTGGCCTGCTCTATGAGCAGCGCGGCATTGCTGTGCGCGCTCAGCATTTCTACCTCAAACAAATCGGGGTGCGCTCCGATCACCTCCAACGCCTGTGTGCCCACAGAACCCGTTGATCCCAATATCGCTATACGCTTCATTTACTTATTTTTAGACAAAAAAATGTAATCATCAAAGGTATTGAAAATTAAAGACGGAAAAGTTAAAAAAAGGCGATGGAATCAGGATACTACAGTACGGGAAGCGATTCCTGTATAAAGAAACTATGCAATAACTTATCGGTCGTTATAAACAGATCACATTGACTCTTTAGCGATATCGCCGTGGCGAGCTGAATACTATCAAGTGTCCGTAATCCTTCTTTGCCATATTTTTCAATTAAGTCTTTTGCGCGCGTCACTATTAAGTTATCAACAGGCACAAAGTTGTATTTTTCAAACGATGTGTCGAGAAACAACCTCATATTTCGCTACGCCTTTCTTCGATTAAAGTATCGCTCAGGGAACCGGAATAATTCTTCAATACCTCCTGGCTTTTGGCAAATGAAAAACCGTCAAAGGAGAAACCTTTTTCTGATTCGGGTTCGTCGGGCTCCAAAAAGGTAACGATAACCTTCACTGTTTTCTCAGATAAATATTCTTTATCCAGTTTTATAGAACCGTTCTGATATGTACCGGCCAAGCGAGTCATAATTTAGTTTTTACTGTTATGAAGTTACGAAAAATTGTTTTGGATCAGGATTTTGGGATGTAAGGATTTTCCGGATTGCGAAATGTCACGTTTTTCGAGAAAAAAAGTTTTTGAATTTATTCGCTGATAATCAATTAGTTAGTGCTCTAAAATATCACAAAAATATCACAAAAATATCACGCGGTTTTTGGTGATGAGGTTGGCTATTATGTGGCGTAAAAGACACACCCCTAGCCCCTCTCCAGAGGGGAAGTGTGGCGTAGGCGCGAGACCCGTCCGGCGGGAGTCAACCACCACCGCCCAAAAACACTGCTTCGCTGTGTTTTCCCCCGTCGCCTCCTTGAAAAAAGGAGGGAGTGTGTTGCGTGGCCTCAGCGCGCAGGGGGGGCAGAAAATTTTCTGCCCCTACGTAGTTTTTAATTTGGGTTGTGGGGGAATGGGTTGGTGTTGGTGTTGGTGTTGGTCGGTGGGGTCGTTGGTTCGTCGGGGGTGGGGTTGAGCCACTTTTCGTAGGCCTCGTCCAGGGTGGTGGCTTTGCGGAGCTCTGCATCGAGGGCGAGGTCGTCAAGTTTGTCCTGGAGGTTTTCCTGGGCTTCTTTGCCGGTGTAATTGATGAGGCCGTCCGGGCCGAACTCCTCGAGGAGGAAATCTGTATTGTCTATGCCGCGGCGGTGCTCCATGTAGTACTCCATGTGGGGCATGACCTGGTCTGCGAGGGCTTCATCGCGACGGCGGAGGCCCTCGAGAAAGAAGTTGAACATCTCCATGCTCTCATTGATGGTGCTGCGGTTCTTAAGTTTTTTGATGGCGGAGGCGAGCTTGTTGATGGCATCGGCATGGAGGTGGGCTTTGGAAACGACATTGGCGCCGGTGGTGAGGATCTGGGTGGTGTACTGGTCTATGACATAGTAACACTTCTCTGCAACGAGCGCCGGCATGTGGCGGGCGGAGAGGCGGAGCCGGTCCCAGTTGCCCTGCTGGCACCACATCATGATGGTGCGGCGGTTGACGCCTACCTGCTCGGCGATCTCGGTTTTGGTGAGGAGGGTCTCGAAGAAGAGTTTTTTAGCCTGTTCCTGTTGTTCGTTTTTCATATATAAGGTTGTTTATTTAACCGCGAAGGCGCAAAGATGCTACTTTCGCCAGTTTTGTGTTTTCTAACGCAAAGGTAAAATGGTGGTTCATCACAGGACGAATTTTGTGGATATCTTCTTAGGGATTCGGGTGGAACGCAGGTGTGGTAAGGGAAGTATTTTTGGGGGAAATCCACAAAATAGAGGGAATGTGGATAACGCGACTCGCCAATCGGAGATTGGCCTCCGCTACGACGTAGGCCCAGCCTACGCCGAACGGTTATGTTTTTTTGTTTCGTGAACACTACGAGCAACCGGGAAAGAAGTTGAACATCTCCATGCTCTCATTGATGGTGCTGCGGTTCTTGAGTTTTTTGATGGCGGAGGCGAGCTTGTTGAGCTTGAAGTTTATGAAAAAGATATTTCTGTTTGCCGCGATGGTCGTAATGTCCGTAAGTTCATTCGCCGTCCCCCATCATCATCGCCATTATCATCATGGGTACCACCATCCGCAGGGGGGGAGGGTAGAAGTAGTTGTGCCGGTGCCACCATATCCACATGGCCGGCCGCCATTACCGCCGCATCCGGGTAGATTGCCTGCTCCGCCGCTGCCACCGTTGCCGCCGCGCCCGTAGGTACGAGCTGCATGGTAGAGCATTGCGCGAGCCAACCACCCCCGCTCGAAAACACTGCTTCGCTATGTTTTCTTGCGTCCCCTCCTTGAAAAAAGGAGGGGAGGTGTAACGCAGCCCTGACTATGTGATTTGTAAAGAGAATGTGGTGAACCAATCGAGCATCTTATAATCAGCTTATCCTAAAAATCCTAGTCGTACTTCTTCGCCACCACACTCAACTCAAAAACCTTTGTAGGATACGAAGGGAATTTGATCATGGTAGTGGGGAAGCCGCCGCGGATGAAGA
>CAIRTW010000140.1 GCA_903881585.1 uncultured Bacteroidota bacterium
ACCTATTGTATGCAGGGTGAGGCCTAAACCACCTGACCTCCAAAAAGATATTTTCCGGCAAAGCCCAAGTCTCTTTCAGTAAAATCAGGCTTTCCCAGAGATATTTTGCCCTTTTTGAAAAAGTTCCGTATGTTTATGACCGTACCCGAAATTGTAAACCGATATCCTTCCATTAGCACCCTGCAATTTCCCCGTAATTATATTAAATTAGCAGATGGAATCTAATTCCCAAACAGTAATCTATCAAACCGAAAACGGCCAGACAAAATTAGATGTCCGCTTAGAAAATGAAACCGTCTGGCTTACCCAGAAGCGAATGGCGAAGTTGTTTCAGACAACACCTCAAAATATAACCCTTCATCTGAAAAATATTTTTGATGAAAGGGAATTGATCGAATCCGCAACTTGTAAGGATTTCTTACAAGTTCGTAAAGAAGGGAATTAGACCCAAAAACAACTATTAAGGATTTCTTAATAGTTCGTTTTGGAAGGTCTTCTTAATAGTTTTAGAACCATCTTCATTAGTTCTGATAAATAAGCATTGAATGTTCCTGCACTCGTTGTTTTCATAAAAAGTATTTACTGGAATTGCGATTTATCAGAAGTGGCGCGGAAAGAAAAATGAGGAGTTGTACATCAGATCAATTTTGGTTCCTTACTTTTAACCCTCAACACAATACATGGCTCAAAACATACTTGTTATAGACGATGAAAAAGCGATCCGCAAGGCGCTTAACGAGATACTGACCTTCGAAGGATTTGTGGTGGACGAGGCTGTGGATGGGGCTGAAGGCGCGAAAAAAATCAAAGAGAATAGTTACGACTGCATCCTCTGCGACATAAAAATGCCGAAGATGGACGGGCTGGAGGTGCTGCAGGTAGCGCGCGAGGAGCGGCCGGATACGCCGTTCATAGTTATCTCCGGACATGGAAACATAGAGACGGCTGTAGATGCGGTGCGGAAGGGCGCATACGACTATATCTCCAAGCCGCCCGACCTGAACCGATTGCTGATAACGGTGCGCAATGCCATGGACAAAAAAAGCCTGGTATCAGAAACCCGGCAGCTGCGTAAACGGATATCGCGCGGGAATGAGATGATAGGCGGCAGTGAGGCGATGGCGCAGATACAGGAAACGATAAAGAAAGTGGCACCCACGGATGCGCGTGTACTGGTAACGGGTGAAAATGGCGTGGGCAAGGAACTGGTAGCACGCCGCATACATGAGTTGAGCAATCGGGCTAATGGGCCACTGGTGGAGGTGAACTGTGCTGCTATACCATCTGAACTGATAGAGAGCGAGTTGTTCGGGCATGAGAAGGGGTCGTTTACATCGGCTATAAAGCAGCGTATAGGTAAGTTTGAGCAGGCCAATGGCGGCACACTGTTCCTGGATGAGATAGGCGACATGAGCCATGATGCGCAGGCCAAGATGCTGCGCGCACTGCAGGAAGGCAAAATAACCCGCGTGGGTGGCGAAAAGGAGATAAAGGTAGATGTACGCGTAATAGCGGCTACCAATAAAAACCTGATGGAAGAAGTGGATGCCAAAAAATTTCGCATGGACCTATATCACCGACTTAGTGTGATACTGATAAAAGTACCGCCGCTGAATGCAAGAAGGGAAGATATCCCGGAGCTTATAAGCCACTTTATGAAAGAGATAAGTGAAGATTATAAGCAGCCGGTAAAAGAAATAGAGTCGGCTGCGATCTCAGCTCTTCAACAATTCAACTGGACAGGTAATATCCGCGAGTTGCGCAATGTGGTGGAGCGCCTGATCATCCTTTCGGATAAAAAGATTACGAAGAAGGATGTGGAGACGTATATTATTACCCCCGTTTCTTAAACCCACCAGCCTTAAACCCCCGGCCCCTAAAGGGGAGTGCTTTATGAATATATTTTCAGCTTTAGAATATACCTCAGAGTAATGCGCAATTAAGCATGTATGATCTTGTAATCAAGTTAAATTTAATTCATAAATTTGGTAAAAGAATTAGTATGACGACAGCTTTGGTGCGGCAGAAATTATATGAGTACATACGCATTGCAGACGAAAAAAAGGTTAAGGCTATTCTCACCATGGTTGAAGATGAGCTTATAGAATTTGATTGGACAAAAGATAAAGAATTTCTTACTGAACTGGATCGGCGTTCTGCTGAATATAAATCGGGACAGGTTAAGGGCATTCCTTGGGAAGAGGCGAAAAAGCAAATACTAGCATCGTCTAAAGGCAAGAAAAGATGATCTACCAAATCGAGCTGCACACTTTTGCTTTACAGGAATTACAAGAATCATATGGTTGGTATGAAGAGCGGGTTGAAGGATTAGGCCTTCGTTTTTTAGCCGCTGTCCAAAAAAAATTTGACGAGCTATCTGCCGCTCCTAAACTTTATGCAAAGTAGAAAGGCAACTATAGAGAAACTATCGTCAAAGATTTTCCATTTACAATAATTTATGAGGTTATAGAAAAACAGAACATTGTTTTTGTTTCATACATTTTTCATACTAAAAGAAATCCCCGACTAAAATATAAGCGATAATTTTGGCGATTCGGATTTGTTAGCAGCCGTAACAAGCGCCGGGTTACCTCAATCATTTTCCAAACTCTTCATCAATCGCTTCCCAGAGCTCTATTTTGTTTCCATCGGGATCCATGATGTGCGCAAATTTGCCGTATTCAGATACCTCCATATCACCTACCTGCTGCACACCTTCCTTCTTTAATTCTCCCAGCAGCCACTCCAGGTCCTCTACACGGTAGTTGATCATAAACTCTTTTGCAGAAGGCCCAAAGTATTTCGTGTCAGCTGGAAAGGTGCTCCAGGCAGTAGTTCCCTTTTTATCCGGATCGTCTGCGTGGCGCCAGTCGAATGTAGCGCCCCATTGCTCCGCATTCAGGCCAAGGTGGGTATTGTACCAGTTGCGGGTGGCAGCGGGGTCGGCACTTTTAAAGAAAATACCTCCGATGTTTGTGACTCTTTTTGGCATGGTAAAGTCTGTTTAGAGACCTAAAAATATAAAATTCCGGCGAAACCGGAATTTTATCAAACTATCATTATGGCGCACTCGCTTTTAGTAAATGGTGGCATCGAACGCAGCCAGCCTGGTATGCAGTGCGGCGCGGTTTGCAACAAAGTCGGCTTTCAGCGGCAATATGGTGCCGTAGATGTTTCTCTGTGTTTTCATGAGGGTCTCAAATGCCGTCTTAGCCGCCGGGGTAGGCGCGGTGGCAATACTGTTCTTAGTATAAGAGAGCACCTCGACCATCATGGTGTGGAGTGTATTCCAGGTAGTGGCGCTTGCAGCAGTGTTGCCGGCTGCTATGTAAGAGTCCAGCAGATTTACCTGTGTGGTGAAATCAGTTGCGGATATATGCGTGACCTGGGCTGCACTGCGCGATACAGAACTAACTGTACAAACAGCGGTAAGGAGAAAACAGGCTAACAAAATGCGTTTCATATGCTCAAATTAAACGGCCCAAAATAAAAACCCTACCGATTAGTAAATGGTAGCATCAAACTCTCCGAGCTTGGCATGGATGGCAGTACGGTTTGTAGCCAGATCGGTTTTTAAATTCCAGATACTGTGGTAGGTAGCTATCTGGTTATGTATAATAGCTTTGTAAGCGTCTGTTGCTGCAGGGGTTGCCGCACCGGCAATACTGGCCTTTGTTACTGCGAGTACAGTTTTCATCATTCTGTTCAGGGTATCAAAAGTTGCCTGGGCCATGGGCATATTTCCTGCCGCGATGTAAGCATCCATCTGGTTAACGGTTGTTGAAAATGACGTGGCTGTTACGGCCTGTGCAGAAGCGTGCTGAACAGATGACACAGATAATGTGGCTGTAAGGAGGAAACAAGCTAATAAAATGCGTTTCATTATTTCTAATTTTTACTAAAGTTATAAAAAAAATTGTTATTCACTATCTAAGACGGTAGCACCCCCCCCATATAGTTGGGTTTTATACCGTAAAGACGGAGAAAAAATTATTTCTCCTATCCCCAGCGTGCTCCATTTACTGTCAATAGCCGCTATCGTGTTGTCGTCTGCTACTATAATGTTCGGCCAGGGACGATCAAAGTTATCTAATTTTTTTGTTTTACGAGTGCCGTCCAGTCCTAAAATATTGCCTCCGGCATAGAAATTATCCCTTTTGGGGTCCAGGTTATTGCAAAAACGCCATAAAACGTCGGCTATATCATCAATTTTTACTGTGTGTTCTACATACAGTATCATTTTTATTCCAGCCATACCTGCTTGTTTACACAGCTGTTGGTGCAATTCGGACACATGATGTGACCGTTCTTTTTTTATTGACACAAATAATACGGGTATGTCCCATTCTCTGGCCAGCTTTTCATTTATCCCGATCACTTCGGGGTAGATGGCCATGATATTTTGCTTAGAGAAATCCGGAAGCAGTTTGAAAGGAAGCAATGGCGTAGTTATCTCTTCTTCCATTTTCCGGGTGCCATCTATGCACATTTTGCCGCCAAAGCCCAGTTTAGAGCAGCTGTGGTCCAATACATCCATCGGCCCCTGGCTAAAGTAAATGTCGGTAACCGGGTTTACATTGTTGAACACATATTGCGCCAGAGCTTTGTAGTCGTCTATTTTAACCCCGCCACTAGCAACACCATCTGTGAGCACCAGTATTTTATTGAACATCATCTGGCCGGCGCCCCACATGGCATTCATTACTTTCTGGCCCTGCCCGGCATATTCTTTATTGATGGCCGTGATAACCAGGTTGTGGAACACACCCTCCACCGGCATGTTCATATCAGTGATCTCGGGTACCATCGTCATTTTGATCGGTGCAAGGAAGATACGCTCGGTAGCTTTGCCCAGCCAGGCATCTTCCTGTGGTGGTATGCCCACTATTGTTGCAGGATATACGGCGTCTTTTCGGTGCGTGATGGCAGTAACGTGGAACCTTGGGTAAAAATCGGGCAAGGAATAATAGCCGGTATGGTCGCCGAATGGCCCTTCCCAGATGAGGTCTTCATCAGGTTCCACATAGCCTTCAATAATAAAATCGGCATCGGCAGGCACTTCCAGCTCCGGCTGGGTGATGCAGCGCACCAGTTCCACCTTTTTTTTGCGCAGGAAGCCGGCCAGCATATACTCATCCACATTTTCGGGCAGCGGAGCTGTGGCCGAGTAAGTGTAAACCGGGTCGCCCCCCAGCGCCACGGCCACGGGCATGCGCTTGCCCAGTTTTTTGTATTCGTTGAAGTGGCGTGCAGAAACCTTATGCTTGTGCCAGTGCATGCCAGTCATAGTAGGCTCAAATACCTGCATCCGGTACATACCTATGTTCCGTATGCCGTTGTTCAGGTCTTTGGTGTGTATAGCAGGCAGGGTGATAAACCGTCCGCCATCTTCGGGCCAGCATTTGAGTATAGGCAGCTTGCCCAGGTCGGGCTTTTCCATCACAACCTCCTGGCAAGCGCCGCGGCCATTGACCACTTTGGGCATCCATGAGGCAAACTTGCTGAGCTGCGGCAGCATAGCCAGCTTCTCCATCATTCCATTTTTGGGAGCGGTGAGCTTTTTGAACAAGTCTTCTATATCACGGGTCACATCATCGAGGTTGTTTACGCCCAGGGCTATGCACATGCGGCGCTCACTGCCCATGCTGTTAATTAGCAACGGGAAAGCCGTGCCAGTATTCTCAAAAAGAAGGGCTTTGTTCCTGTCGGCGGTTTTTGATACCCGGTCGGTGATCTCCGCGATCTCCAATACCGGATCTACAAATGTTTTTATCCTTACCAGTTCACCGGCCTGCTCCAGTGCGTCTATAAATGCACGTAACGATCTGTATGCCATGAGGCAAAGGTAAGTAACGAAAAACAGGAATAGGAAAACACGGTATAACGAAAACTAATCAACTTCCCGGCCAATAACCAATGAAGGCTTCATCTTGCTGGTAATGCGTTTTCCCAAACGCATAAACGGGAGCTCAACGCTATAATGCAGTACGGTGGCGGCTAAGGTTACCAGCAATGTACATGTCAGCGTAACTAAAACAAGGCGATACCGGTAGTCTGGCCCAGAAAGGAAATTTCCCAGGTACAGATAGAGCAAGTCGATTACTAATACATGCACCAGGTATATGCTGAATGATATTTTTCCGAAGAATACCAATATCCTGTTCTCAAGAATTCTTTGTACCCGTTTACTATGAAGAATGGCCACAAGGAATACGAAGCACGCCAGCCCGGCATAGACTGCAAAATCGAGATGCAGATAATCTGCAATGTATTTATAAGTAGGCCCAAACGGCCAGATACCATCTATGTGCCTCAAAGAAAAAAATATTGCTGCGACAATTAATATCGGATACCTGTACCTGAACCATTTTGTTTGCCTGAAAGACCTGTCTGAAATTTCCAGATAATAACAGCTGGCCAGGATACCAAACAAAAACAAATAGCTGCACATCAGGTTATTACCTATGATCAGGGTTACAACGATCAGGTAAGCGACCAATCGCCTGTCCTTTAGCGCCAGAGCTATGAAAAACGGCATAAGAAATGAAACGGCCATTTCAAAAGTGAGTGTCCAGCCAGGGCCATAAAATTTATTGTGGAAACGCAATAAGAGTGCTTCCTCCCAAAATTCATACTTATTGTAAACGAAGAGGTCTTTAAAAAAATGCAGCCCCAGTTCACCCCGATGCTGAAATAAAGCGCCGGCCAGGACCATGAGAAAAAACCCCGGAAAAAGCCGAAAAAAACGGCTTACATAAAACGGTCCAACATCGAGCGACTTGTTCCGAACAATATATTTATAAGACAGCACAAATCCACTCAGCACAAAAAAGAAATTTACTGCCTCCTGCCCGTTAAAAACGAGGAAAAAGTAGTGCATATTCATTTTTTCCTGGAAGTTGCGCGACAAAAAATGAGTAGCAAATACCATTAATGACGCAATGCCCCTTGCCGAATCGAGGTATTTGAGATGAGGTTCAGCATTATTGGCAGTCGCGGGCATAGTGATAGTTTGTTTTAGTTAGCTTCGCGCTGAATGACCAATGACGGTTTCATCCTTTTTGTGATCCGCTTCCCCAGCCGCATAAAGGGCAATTCCACGCAATAGTGCAAAACGGTGGCAACTAATAAGACCGCTGCAATTACCAGCAGCGTTATCAGTATAAAGCTCCTCGTGGGGTACGGCCCGGAAAGGTATGGCTCGGTATAGATATAAACAGTATTGATGACCACTACGTGCACCAGGTATACACCGTAAGATATTTTGCCCAGGTACACCAGTACCCGGTTTTCCAGAAACTGCTGTGCACCCTTGCTATGCAGGATGGCAACAAGAAAAACAAAACAGGCAATGCCGGTATAGGTGAAAAAATCTATGCCGAGGTAGCCTGCAAGGTATTTATATGATGGACCCAGGGGAGAAATGGCATCGATCTGCCTGATGGAAAATAAAACAAATGAAGCCAGCAGAATGGGGTACTTGTATTTAAACCACTTTGTTTCGCGGAACGAGATACCTGTGATCTCGTAATAATAGCAACTGGCAACAATGCCGAAAGCAAACATGTAGCTGAAGCAAAGGTTATTGCCTATGATGAGCATCGCGACAATGAACCACGGAATAAGCTTTCTGTTTTTTATAGCCAACGCTATATAGAACGGCATGAGAAAAGATCCTACCATTTCCAGGGTAAGCGTCCAGCCGGGATAGTAAAATTTGTTGTGGAAATGAAGCAGGAATGCCTCTTCCCAAAATTCATATTTATTGAAGATAAACATGTCCTTGATCGTCTGGAGGCTGAGCTCGTCCTTGTAAGCATAGAGTGCGCTCCATAAAACAATGAGGAAGTAAGCCGGAAACAACCGGAAGACCCTGCTAACGTAAAACTTCTTTATATCGAGTGGTGCGCCCAGTATTACATACTTATAGGACAGCACAAATCCGCTGAGCACAAAAAAGAAGGAAACTGCATCATTGCCATTGAACACAAAGAAAAAATAGTGCACATTCATTTTTTCCTGGAAAGTGCGGGCTATAAAATGGCTGCCAAAAACCATTAAAGCAGCAATGCCGCGAGCGGAATCGAGATATTTAAAATGCTTTTCTGAATTATTAGCCGGGATCGTAGGCATCGCAAATAAAAGTATGCAATTTCCGAGTGATTACAAATCCCGCACTTCTAAAACTTTAGCAAACCATTTGCATAGCAAGGCACAAGTTTACTATCTCTTATTGCAAATTACGGAGTAAACAACTTATCAGTTAACCTTAAAAATTACAGATCATGAAACCGATAAAATATATTATAGCCGCCGCCTTTGTTACAACAGCCATGTTTGCTGGCTGTAAGAAAGACGATACCAACACTGGTACAGCCGCTTACGATACAAGATTAATGGCCCCCGCCGCAAATATTACTTTCCAAGTGCAAACCATACCACAGCGGCCGGGCTATATGCTGCAATGGACTTCCGGATCAATGATCACTGATGAAGTCCTGTTTAGAGGTACATTTATGGCTGGCAACGCCGTAGAGGCGCAATCGTTTGCAGGCAATTCATTACATACCATAGACCTGGTAACGCCTTCTGTTACCAACATGGGAACAGTGAGAGTACCTTATAACAACTATTTACGGGGCATCTTTACCATTGGCCTTAACCCGGTAAATTCAGTCACGTCACTGGACCTGAAAGGACAGTACTACCAGATCCAGCCGCCAAGCCATACTGCTCCCTTTAGCCCGGTGCCTGTAGAAATAGCTATAAGTACATCGGTAGCCCTTAATAGCGTAATGCTGGCCAACTTACCAATAAATAAAGGCGCTTATACAGCCGTCATCAGTATGGATGTGAACGAGCTTACTCACGGCATAGATGATGCTGCACTGAGCATAGCGACAAAAACTAACGGAGCGATCCTTATTACCAACGAATCCAATCCGGCACTGTACGGGATTGTTGTAAAGAACCTTGAAAATTATATGTTGAATGTCCAGTTATCAGTTGAAAATATGAGTACGCCGACTAACCCGGCACAATAGTTAAATCCGGTTTGAACTAAAAGGCAGGGCGTAACAACCTTGCTTTTTTTATTTTAAAAAGGGTAAAATTTTAGAAAACATAATACCAATTTTGTTGCTATAATGAGCGATCGAACTACCCAATTCCATCTTTATTACCTTTGCACCCTTATGAGCAAAAAAGTAAGGGTAAGATTCGCCCCAAGCCCCACCGGGGGGCTGCACCTGGGTGGTGTGCGCACCGTGTTATACAACTATCTGTTTGCCCGCAAGCATGGCGGAGATTTTGTGCTCAGAGTAGAAGATACCGACCAGGCGCGTTTTGTGGAAGGCGCAGAAAAGTATATAATGGACTGCCTGAAATGGTGCGGGCTGGAGCCCGATGAGAGCCCTGAAAAAGGCGGCCCGTTTGCCCCATACCGACAGAGCGAACGCAAGTATCTCTATTACGAATATGCTCAAAAGCTGGTAGACTCCGGCCATGCTTATCATGCATTTGATACCACCGAAGAGATCGAAAAGATGCGCAACACTTATGGCAATGATGACCATAAAGCGCAGTATGATGAAAGTACCCGCAGGTATATGCGCAATTCACTTTCCCTGCCGGCAGCCGAGGTAGTAAAGCTGCTGGAGAGCGGCACCCCATATGTTATAAGGATAAAAATGCCGGTGAACCAGACCATAAAGCTCACAGACATGATAAGGGGTGAGGTAACGTTCGACAGCTCGCTGGTGGATGATAAAGTGCTGCTGAAAGCCGATGGTATGCCTACGTATCACCTGGCGGTAGTGGTAGATGATTACCTGATGCAGATAACTCATGCCTTCAGGGGCGAGGAGTGGCTGCCCAGCGCACCTGTGCATGTGTTGCTGTGGGAATACCTGGGCTGGAAGGAGCATATGCCGCAGTGGGCGCACCTGCCGCTGATACTGAAACCGGACGGCAACGGCAAGCTAAGCAAAAGAGACGGCGACCGCCTGGGCTTTCCGGTATTTGCCATGAACTGGACCGATCCCAAAACAGGGGATATCACCAAGGGCTTCCGCGAAATGGGCTTTATGCCCCAGGCTTTCGTAAATATGCTGGCCTTGCTAGGCTGGAACCCGGGGGCTGAGAAGGAAATTTTCACGCTGGATGAGCTGGTAATGGCGTTTTCTATAGAGCGCGTGCACAAAGGTGGTGCTAAATTTGATTTTGAGAAAGCCAAATGGTTCAATAATCAGTATATACATCATGGAGATAATGAAACACTGGCCAAACTGGCGATGCCATACATAGAAGAAGGTTTAAAGAACGTGAGCACTAACTCGCAAACTCATGACTTACGACTTGCGACTTACGACTACCTTCAAAAAGTTGTAGGCCTGGTAAAAGACCGCTGTACACTATTGCCCGACTTTTGGACGCAAGGCCATTTTTTCTTTATAACGCCCGAAACTATTGATGTGGCTGCAATAAAGGATAAATGGAATGAGCAAAAGCAACAGTTTTTCAACAACTGGGCAACGGCCCTTGAGGCCCTGCCCGACTGGAATGAGCAGGCCATAGAAGCCAGTTGCAATGAGCTGGCGCTACAGGCCGGCCTGAAGAAGGGAGATGTGATGCTGCCGCTGCGCATTATGCTGGTAGGTGGCAAATATGGCCCTGGTGTATTTATTATTGCAGATATGATCGGCAAAGAAGAAACTATTAAACGTATAAAAGCCGTACATTTATAAACCAGGTTAGTGATAAAGGAAGGTGAAAATGAATATTGAAGACTATGTAAATAGCGGCGTACTGCACGAATACTGCATCAATACCCTCTCTGCCAGCGAACGGACTGAGGTGGAGCGGTTATGTGCGCAGTACCCGGAGGTGAAAGAGGAACTGCTGCAAATGCAGCGGGCACTGGAAAAATTTGCGGAGAGCGTGGGTAAGAAGCCGGCAGTGGAGGTACAGCAAACGATTTGGGGCACGCTGGAGAATATAAACAAGGAAAAAGCCGGCGACCTCAATGACCTGCCCCTGATCAACAAATATTCGAACCACAATAACTGGAAGCGCATTGTGCAGCCGCTAATGCCTGCCCAGATACCTGAAAAACGGGTAATGCTGCCTATAAGGGATGCGAATGGTGTGCTACAGGTGCTGGTAATAAGCAGAACCGATGTGGACGATGAAGTGCACGAACACGAACGCGAGAGTTTCCTGGTGCTGGAGGGCGAATGTGAATGCCATATAGGTGACGACACATTTCGACTGGGCCCGGGTGGGTTTCTGGAGATACCTCTTTATAAAAGCCATAATGTAAAAGTCTTATCGCCCTATGTTGTGGCTGTGTTGCAGCATGTAGCTGTTTAGGTGATGTACCACACTTGCTGAGCTTGTGGCATGTCCCGAAGGTTCTGCTACGGAAAACGCTTATAGATTTCCTTCCGATCGGCTATAGTAATAAAGGATATGGTATCTTTCCTTAATTCTATGCCGATGCGGTAGTCGCCAACGCGAATGCGATAAAAAGTTTTGAAACCCTCCAACTTTCTAATGTTTGGTATTTGCTGAACAATCCCGGCTTCCTCGGCATGTAGTATCGCTTGCTTCACCTTAGCAAGAACCTGCTTGTCCTGGATGCGGATGAGCCTTTTGTGAAAGCTTTTATCAAATGACACTTTCATTAGGCATCCAAATGTTTGAATATTGCTTTGCGGCTAACGGTTTTTCCTGTTTTCTCTTTTTTCATAAAAATGCCCAATTGCAGGTCTTCAGCTTGTGAGGGCGAAAGTTTGCTTACGGTTTCCCCAAGCTGTTTTGCGAGTGCAGTAAGCAATTGCAGGTTTCTATTGTTATCGCTTTTTATGACTATTGAACCCATAAGCCCTTTTTCCAAAATTACTGAAAATCCAGTCAATCTCAAAGATAGAACTGGTATGCCTCCCACACTTCAAAAGTGTGGGACACCTATGGCACGATTGTATATCACTCTTTATCATTACCTTCATAAAAACATGGTGATGAAAAAATTCATTGTATTTATAACCTGTGCCTTGCTGTCTGCAGGAGGGTATGCGCAGGAGGCTAACCGGCCTAAACCGGGAGGTAGTGTGGGCGATGGCGGATCTTTGCCAAACCTGCAAACCTGTGTACATATCGCCCAGCAAAACCTGTTGCTGTTCACCGAGGGCCAGCCCAACGATGTCAATTCCATCATTAAAGACATAGAGCAGTACATAGACTCTATGCCCAAGAACAAAACCACCGCCGACCAACTGCTGGCCAAACATTTTGCGCCCATGCGCCACTTCTTTCTTACCACCAGCAACCGCACCAGCGTGGCCGCAGAGTTTTTGTACCGGGTAGCGCCTTTCAATTTTTGCAGGTACAAAGACACTGCCCTGGCGCTGAACATATGGGCAGTAAAAGACGGCGAGCCCTACAACCTCAGCAAGATGACCGACAAGCGCATAGCCAGGCTGGCGCTGACCAACTGCCTGCTGCCCTCCCTTGCCGCGCTCGATGAGTTTAAGGACAACGACATAAAATATATAGCCCTAAGTGTTTACTACGGCGCCAAAGATAGCCGGGAAGGTGCGCCCCACTCAAACACTGCACCCTACTGCCTGACCTTGGTTGCCCGCCTCTCCGACATACAGCAATACACAGATGGCCTCATAACCGACAAGGGCCTGCTTGCCGTTGCTGATATATACCTTGCCGATGAGGAAAGTGAGCGGCAAGTAAAACTGGAGAATTAATTCGGTACGGGAAGTCCTTAAAAAGTATTTCTTACAAAGGCGTAAAGGGGTCTCTCGCTAAGCCGCCAAGCTCGCAATTCCCTCATTTCGTTTTTAAGGCCGCCAAGCTCGAGTATGTTTATGGATACCTATTTTCAATCTAAAGGAATTATTCGCAACTGCCGTGTACAAAATGCAGGGCGTTTGTTTCAGGCTGGATGGCCCTGATCACAAAATGCGGGTCTGTGCCCTCTGTTTTGTAGAAGTTGAACTTTTGTTTCGGGCGGTCGTTGTATATGAGCCAGAGATTTCCGCCGTCCAGGAGATATTTGCCCTGTATCACCTCTTCCTTACCGGTAGAGTCGAGATCGTGTAGCTGGAAATTGGAGTATTCGGAGAATTTTATGTTCACATCTGAGTTGTGGGGCACAAACCAGCAGCCACCAAACAAGACTTTATCGTCATAACTGGCTGTCTTTTCCTTTTGGGCATAACAAATACTTGCGCATAGCAACAATACAAGAGTGAAAATTCTGTAAAGCATACAAGGCAGTTATTTATTTAGAACCTGCAGAAATTTAGTTGGATGCAAGGGAAACAAAGCTAAACAGGGGCTGGTATTTAAAAGAATAGAGTACACTGAAAACTCTTTGCTCCCACTGGCCCGGCACTTCGGAATAGCCGCAATGGCTGATAGCTTTTACCCATGCTGTGCAATCGGTATTGCCCTTCAGCTTTTTGTAAAAGCGCTTGTGAGAAATGAGTTTGCAAAAATCTACATAGGAAGCGAGTTCATTGCCGTATTGTTTGTAGCGGCTCTTGCGGCCCTTACGATTCACAAAACTGTTTCTGCCTACGATACCGAAATGATTGTTCAGCACTTTTGCTGTTGGCCCTGCCCCGCCAGATGATTCGACAGCTGCTATGGAAAGGATGACCGGCGCCGGTATGCCGTAGCTTTGAGCAAGAACCGCAGCCATGTACTTGTGGTTGAAGATATACGACTTGTTTTGTGCGCTGGCACAAAACACAGATACTGAAAACAGCACCACTAAAATTGTTGTATATATCCTCTTCATTAACAATACCTCACCCTATGAGTTTCACAAAGATACCTTTTGTGTGTAAAAGATGTTGATAAAAGTTGTTAAAATTAACGAAACAGGTACAATTAATTTTGTAAACTGTTGATTTACAATTAAATCTGGTTAAACAAATTGAAATATACTGTGTGAAAACGAATATATTATCGGGGGTATTACTCCGGTGTTTTGTCTATAAGGTCGTTTTCCTTATTCACATTCCGGCCCTTGCCGAAGAGGTAGCCGGCTGAAATACCCCACATCCTGTTCTTGTCAACTTCGGTGCCGGGGCCTATGTCGCTGACGCCAACAGTGTAATAGGCGCGAAAGAACAGCCCGGTTGGCAATTCGTAACCTGCCGTGAGGTTCAGCCCTATGTCAAAGCCCTTTATCGTCTGGCAACGTATTATATTCAGATTGTCGTCGGTAACAGTTTTGATGCCGCTGGAATCGAAACTGTCGTGCAGTTTGTTTTTACCGCCTATAATATATGACGCGGTAGCACCTAGCCCTCCCACGAAACGCCCCCTGCCCTGGTGGCCAGATTTGAAGAGCAGGTTTACGGGCAGGTCGGCATAATAGATATGCAGGGTTTGATTTACAGATTCATTAAAGCTGTCATTGGTATAATAAGAGAAAGACCGCACAGCGCCCTTGCTGGATACTGACAAGCCTGCCTGGAAATATAGATGTTTATTTAGCGGCAGGTCCACCAGTACGCCAACTTTTCCGCTGGCCATGGTAGCGACATCAGCCGCAGTGAAACCGAGCGGGGGTGCAAAATGCATGCTGCTCATACCCACACCGATCTCTGGGCCGAAGCCGGGCTGGGCATAGGTGGCTGAAAATGCTGATAAAAAGATGGCTAATAAGAGCAGTGGAAGTCTCATAAAGCCCAAAGGTAGTGATACGATGTATTACTGCCAGAGATAAGCAGATAGTTTAATTGCTATTTCTTTTTTCCTTTCTCTTTCTCCCGGTCTTTCCTTTTCTGCTCTTTCCGCTCCTTTTTCCACTCTTTTTTATCGATCACTTTTCCGTTCTTATCGTAGTACACCTTCTTTTTGGCTACCTGGAAGGCGTAGCCCAGCGTTATCCGGATGTCCTGGTTGTAGGTGCCGTGCTTGGTATCGACCGTTGGATTTTTCGCGTCGCCCATCGGGGTCATGTTATTGAAGCCCTGCAGGTAAGTGCCGCGCACATACAGGCCGGCGGCAATCTGCACCATTACCCAGCCTTGCGCACCATAGTCCCAGTGGTTGATATCGTCGGCAGCGCCATTGCCTATGCGCATGTCGCGGGAGCTGGGGAGAGCGCCGGTAAGTTTTACTATGCCATCCTGGTTATAGTCCATATATGGCCCGGCGCCAATGAAAAAATGGCTGTAGTCGGGGCCTATCTGGTATTCCAGGCTCAGCGGCAGCTGGAAGGTATTGAGACCCTCGAACAGATTCTCTCCACGGTATGGGCAGGTGTAGCCATTGCGAACATAGAAAATACCCGGCATCAGCGAAAAATGCTGGCTGAGGGCGAAATTCAGGTTAAAGCCTGCGGCATATTCATTTATGCCTTTGCGCAGGTGGCCATTGGTGGTGCCGGTATAAGTGCAGATGTTGTAACCGCCTTCAGGCGCGAATAATACCTGTGCTGAGGTGGTAGCAGCGGTGAAAAAGCAGGCTGCAAAAAGTAAATAGATCAGTTTCATAATTATCGTTAAAACACCCGGTGTTGCAAATTTCGGCTAAAGCCGCTTTTGTTCACTTCTATTGGTCCCCGACCTAAAGGCCGGGGCAACTAATATGCCGTTATAAGTACCCAAATATAATACATATTTTAAGCCTGTTTGCTATACAGCGAATTATATATCATTGTTGTTTGGGCATTGCTGAATTGGCTACTGTCTATATTTTTTACCCAGCGTATCTGTTTGATAGCATTAGTCAAAAACACTTCATCGGCATTTAGCAACTCTTCCTGCCACAGGCGTTTTTCCATCACGGGCATTTGTTTCATTATGTGCCGCCTCATGACGCCGGCCACACAACCATCTGCAAGGGGTGGGGTGTAAACTGTTTTATCTTTTATCCAGAAAACGTTTGTGATGGCGCTTTCTATTATGTTGCCGGCGGTGTTGCAGATGAGGACATCGTTCCATTTGTTTTCTTTTGCCTGCCGGGCAGCGATGGCATAGACAAGGGCGTTGCAGGATTTCAGGTTGCTGAGGGAGTCCATGCTTTTCGCGAGGCCAGTGGCGATGCCGACTGTGAGGCCGTTTTCATTTAGCTGCAGTGTGTTTTCTTCCAGCGGGAAACATTCTATCACAAAGCCGGGCTTACTGCTTTCCCGCCCGAACAAGCCGCCACCGCCTGCAAATAGCTGCAGGCGCACGCGGCAAAATTTTTCGAGCTTGTTTTTCTTTACTGTTTGCAGCACTTCTTTTTCCAGGTGTGCAGGCGTCATCAGTACAGGTAACTCGAAATACATTTTTTCTGCCCCGGCAAAAAGCCGCTCCCAATGATATTGCCCAAGCCGGATAGTGCCATCCTGCACCAGCATGGTTTCGAACAGGCCATAGCCGTAGCGGAATGCGCCATTGTCGACCGGCATGGCGGCGCTGGCGGCTTCGGTTATTTTTCCGTTTAGGTTGATGTAGTTCAAGATGGTGCTAAGGTAAAATAGTTTGAATTATGAATAAGAAAATGGTGCTGGGATCGTATTTTCATGCTCATATGAATGCCATATGCGACGAGCAGAGTGCCTTAAATAAATAAACCTATAGATTGATTTCATGAAAATTGTTCGTACCTTTACTGATGTTGAAATTGCCGAAAGTCAACTTTGGACAGTTGTCTATGATAATGAAGATACAGACGAGTTCAACAGGCTTTTTGATCTTTGGAACGATGGAGAGTATTTGAGGACATTTTTTAGGGAGCATATCAGCGATCTAAGAAGTGGTTTTGGGGCAACATATCGATAAGAGATGCAGTTTTTAAAGTATTGGATGAAGCAGAGATTTTTGAAGATATGCTGCATGAAATAGGTCATGGGCGGACATGGAAGGGGAAAACCAAAATCAAACAACTTTTTCAGCCGTTGGATAATCTGGAGTATAATGATAAGGTGTACCAAAAGAAAAAAGCTAAGCCAGAAAGTAAGCTGCCATTTTTAAGGTTATATGCTATAAGGCTCGCTGATGATAGTTATATAGTGACTGGTGGAGCTATTAAGCTTACGGATAAGATGAATGGCAGGAAACATCTTGAAAAGGAGTTAGCCAAATTGGAGCAAGTGAAACGTTATTTGAAGGAAAACGGTATTTTATATTTTGAAGATCTAATCTCTGTTTAGTATGTCTGAAATAAGAAAGAAACTAGGTGAATTAAGTAAAGGGGAAAGCAGCGAATGGGGAGAAAAAGCACAATGGCGGCGTGAAAACCGAGCCTGGTTGAAAAAATCGCAAGCAATAGCATTTGAAGTGCTGGAGGCACTGGACGAAAAAAAGCTCACTCAGAAAAAACTTGCTGATTTAATGAATGTGACGCCACAATATGTAAATAATATTGTGAAGGGCCACGAAAATCTGACTCTCGAAACTATTGCAAAACTTGAAAAGGCATTGGGTGTTGAGTTAATGACGATTGTGAAATTTCAACGAAAAGAGGCTGAACTACCTAAACAAACTGTAAAGGCAACTGTGCGTGGAACAACAAATAAGAAAGCAGCTTAAGCATAGAACCTTTAAAGTAGAAACAATGCATTTTATAACATCGATATTTGCCATACAGCCTTATACCATTACCGTTGTCTTTGAAAATGGTGAAAGAAGGAAAATAAACTTCGATTCATTATTACCGGATTTTCCTGCATTAAAGAAACCCGATGTATTTAACTCCGTTAGCCTTGACGATTATCCCACGCTTAAATGGGATGGTCTGGCTAAAATAAGAGAGCTTGATGGCACAATCCCCCCGCCCCTCTTGATTTCAGTCCTGATACATTGTATCTTTTAAGTGAAAAGGTGTAAGAAAAGTTTCATTCCTTCACAAATTTCCGAACTTCCGTCCCATTAATTTTGATTAGGTAGATACCATTTGGAAAATTATTTACACTTACCATAATCTTTTCGCTATTGAAGGAATTGCGATACAATATTTGTCCTAAAACATTTTCAATTTCAACGCTTTTTATTACTTCTGTCGAGTTGATGTTTATTTCCTTATCGGTAGGATTTGGGAAAATACTTATTTGCCCTCTAGGTTGTGTCAATTTTTGTATTCCCACAAGATAGTTAGAGCCATATTTCGCGACAAACATACCTTCCGATTCATCATTATAAAGGTGAAGTGAATCTTGCCCTATGATAAATGGATCAATACCCTCCATGTCACCGCAAATATATATGTTGCCAATTTTATCTGCCGAAATGTTGATGTTATCATCACCACCAGTCGGGAGCGCCTCATAATGTATCAATTCTCCAATTTGTGAGTATTGTGCTATAAATATGGCGTCCGTACTAGCTATAGGAGGCAATAAAACAACTAAGCTGTCAAGTAAAATACTTCCCATTGCATGGCCGCCTAATGAACCACAAATCCATATACTATTAGAACTATCCACGGTTAGACCATATGCAATATTGCGTGAGCCGGTTGCACTACCCTGTGGCAGCATTTTGGACCATGTAACATTACCATTGTAATCATACTTTGTAAGGAAAGCTGCAGTTGCAAGATTGCTACCGTGGAAGCTAAGTGCACTAAAGGCAATAACGGTATCACTAACTTTTCATCCAACATAAATATTGTTCTGAAAATCTATTGCAATATTGAATACATCGGCATTTCCAAACGAATTCTTTGCCCAGGTAGGGTTTCCAGAGGTATCTAATGATGTTAGAAACACATCATTAAATGTTCCCCCGCTAGTGGGATGAGACCCGGAATATGAAAGTATTGTGCTGCCCAAGCTGATTGTTGACGAACCGTAGTTCCCAGTGAGGTACACTTTGTCATCTTTACTTACAGCGATACCATAAACGTCGTCCTGACCATCACCACCAAATGATTTTGCCCAAATAACGTTTCCGCTTTCGTCATATTTTGCTACAAAGATGTCGTCACCACCGGCATTAGTTAATGTATACGTGCCAATTTGAATTGTTGCATCAGAATAGGAGCCTGTAATATAAATATTGCTACCTAAGTCAGTTGCGACGCCACCATATACAAAACTGCTAGCTGTTGATGCTAATGTTGTTCCTGACTTAAGCCAAATTACATTACCGCTTACATCAAATTTTGCAAGAAAATAGCAACTATTAATCCAAGGCATGGAACTGTTGTACAATGGATTAGTTTCAAACTGAGCGTCAAAACCAATACTGTCTGTGGAAAATGTCCCGTACAGATATAAGTTTCCACTTGGATCCGTAGTAATCGCTAATGGCTGACATTCTCCAAATGAGGGGGCTTTCGCCCATAAAAGATTTCCGCTCAAATCATATTTTCCAATTATATATTGGTAACCAAAATCAGTATAATAAGGGTTTCTAAAAATATAATTACCCAAACAAATACTGTCACCAAAATTAAAGCCAGCTATGTAAATATAGTTTAAGTAATCAGTCGTTACTAGCAGGCCCTCACTTCCGTGTCCACCGCTCGACGGTAAATTTCCTGTGCTACAGGAAGCACTTCTGCCCCACTGCCAGCTTTGCGCAAACGAAGAGATCGCAATAAACGTACTCAGCTGCATTAGTAATATAAATAATATTCCCTTCGTCATTTGGATATATGTTAAAGATACACGGTAAACGTTAGATGTAATCTTCAAAATCCCCCGCTCAAAGTTGTATTTTTGCGGCAAAGTACAAATATATGAAGTTTGAAAAGCCTGTTCCCGTGCAATGGATAGCTGAGTTTACGGGGGCAAAGCTCGTGGGCAACACCACACAGGAAGCTACGGGTATAAATGAGATACACAAGGTAACGGCGGGCGATATTTCGTTTGTTGATTTTGAGAAATATTATAATGCCTGCCTTACATCGGCGGCTACGGTCATCATTATTAACAAAGAAGTACTCTGCCCGGATAGCAAGACACTGCTGGTGACGGATGAGCCATTTAATGCTTATGTGAAACTGGTGAAGCATTTCCGCCCGTTTGAGCCTGCCTATAAGATGGTCAGCGACAGTGCGGTGATAGGTGAGGGTACTCATTTGCAGCCCGGGGTTTTTGTAGGCAATCATGTGCGGATAGGTAAGGATTGCCTTATTCATCCGAATGTGACGATCTATGACCATTGTGTGATTGGCGATAATGTTACCATTCATGCGGGATGCGTACTGGGTGCAGATGCATTCTATTACAAACGCCGCAAGAACGAGGAAGTTCAATATAATAAAATGGAGAGCTGTGGCCGCGTGATCATAGAGGACGATGTGGAGATAGGTGCAGGCACTACTATAGACAAGGGTGTAAGCGGTGACACTATTATAGGCCGCGGTACCAAGCTGGATAACCACATACATATAGGGCATGGTGCGGTGATAGGCAAGAACTGCCTGTTTGCTGCGCAGGTGGGCATAGGCGGTAAGGCGATAATAGAGGATGAAGTGATACTCTGGGGCCAGGTGGGCGTGAGCAAAGACCTGACCATAGGCAAGGGTGCGGTAGTGCTGGCGCAAAGCGGCGTGCCGGCCAGCCTGGAAGGTGGCAAAACGTATTTTGGATCGCCGGTGGTGGATGCTAAAACCAAGATGCGCGAGCTGGCATGGATAAAGAGGATACCGGAGATGTGGGAGAAGTTAACCCCCCTGTCCCCACCCCTGCCCCCTAAAGGGGAACCATCTATTTAGCTATTTCTAAAATTTGAACGGTATATAGTAATTGAGCTCGCATTTGCTTTGTGAATCTTTGTAGTTAAATAAATTAGCAAGATGATAGTAGGAGTTATTGGCTCCGGCGCAATGGGCGCGGGCATAGCGCAAGTAGCCGCGGTTGCCGGGCATAATGTAGTATTGTACGACAATAATGCGAGCGCGCTGGATAAGGCTAAGGCCGGGCTTACCACCACGCTGCGTAAGCTGCAGGAAAAAGGGAAACTTGCCAATGCTGATGAGGTGCTGCAACGATTTTCTTTTGCAGATAATGTGGTGGCGTTTTCCGAATGCGGGCTTATCATAGAGGCCATAGTGGAGCGGCTGGATGTGAAGAAGGCCGTTTTTGCTGAGGTGGAAAAGGCTGTGAGCGATACTTGTATATTGGCGAGCAACACTTCTTCTCTATCTATTACTTCTATTGCTGCGGCATGCAGCAATCCGGCGAGGGTGATGGGTTTGCACTTTTTCAATCCGGCGCCACTGATGGCGCTTGTGGAGATAATACCGGCCGTACAGACCAACCCGGAGCTGATACCTGTAGCTAAAGAACTGATGCTGAAATGGGGTAAAACGCCGGTGATAGCTAAAGACACTCCGGGTTTTATTGTGAACAGGGTAGCAAGGCCATTTTACAGTGAGGCGATACGCATCTATGAGGAAGGTATTGCTGATATGGCAACGATAGACTGGGCGATGACGGAGATAGGCGGGTTCAAAATGGGGCCATTTACGCTGATGGACTATATAGGGCATGATGTGAACTATGTAGTGACAGAAACCGTTTTCCAGTCATTTTTTTACGATCCGCGTTATAAACCTTCATTTTCGCAGAAGCGGTTACTGGAAGCTGGCTGGCTGGGGCGTAAGAGCGGGAAAGGGTTTTATAATTATGCCGCTGGTGCTGAAATGCCTGCGCCAAACAAGGACGAAGTGCTGGGAATGGAGATAGTGGAACGTGTGCTGGCCATGCTGATAAATGAGGCTACAGACGCGCTATACCTGAATGTAGCTTCCGCCGCAGACCTCGAGATTGCCATGACGAAGGGAGTGAATTATCCTAAGGGGCTTTTGCAGTGGTGCAGCGAATGGGGAGCCGATAGATGCCTTGAAAAACTGGACAGTTTATACCATGATTACCATGAAGACAGGTACCGCGCGAGTATATTATTACGTAAACAGGCTATTGGAAATAAAAAAATTGTTTAATTTTCGGAAATGAAACGAATAATACTGGCTGCATTCTTGTGTTTTATTGCGCTACAGGGCTTTTCGCAGGCTACGATCTATGGGGTATATGGTGGTATAGGATGTGCTACATCGAATAATTATGATGTGGCTCCATCGGGGGGGCTTGAGCTGCTGTTTTCCGGGCAGAGAGGTGGCCGCATGTTCATTGGGGCAGACCTTTTTTACCAGGGCTATTCACAATGGGCTGATAATGAGGCGAACTCGGCAACTCACGGAACAGGCACAGCGGGAAACATAGAAAGATTCCTGGGCAGCTACGTATTCCTGACGCCGAAATTTTCTTATGGCCTTGGAAAAAAGCAAAGTGTGAAGATCTTTTTTGATATTGGCGTTGGGTATAACATTCAGGGTTTTGACTCTGTGCGTAAGTGGGACCATGGCTACTATACCAATGGCTATTATACTACTTATACTGCAGGTGTGGGGCAATATGACAGCAGCCTCGATAAGACATCGAACATCAACAAACTCCAGTTTCGCCTGGGCGTAGGCGCCACTGAGTACCTTAGCATGGGTCCTCATTGGCGTTTGACCTTTACAGAGGACTTTGGCTTCCTGACCACTAATTTGTCTTCGACCGGCACACCAACCGATGGTTCCCGTACCCAATACAGCCATGGTGGTTTGCGGCCCGGCTATATTTCGCTGATGGTAGGTTTTTCTCATCACAAGTTTCGTGAACGTGAATAAAGAATGGTGAAAAACCCTAAAAGAAGCGGTATGAAAAAAGTTGTTCTTATTGCTCTTCTTTGTGTCTTTACGGTACGCGCATTTTCACAAGGCATGTTTGGTGCGCAGGTGGGCGTAGGTGATGGTACGGCATACAAGCCCAGGATCACGGCGGCAGCAGAAGCGTATTATCTGCAGCAGATATTTCCGCGCATCCATATTGGCGGTTCATTTTTTTTCCAACGATATTCATTCACCAACACCCTGATAAAGGATACCAGCAACCTTAACTATGGCGATGTGATCAGCATTCGCCAGAAGAGCTCCTACCGTTTCTTTTGCCCTAAGATCGATTTTGGTTTCGGGTTTCATAAGTACATACATGCCAGCCTTGCTTTTGGCCCCGGCCTGTACATGGGCGGCAACCAGTACACTTATGCTTTCCAGCCCTTCTGGACAAATACATCTGGTGCCAGCTATGGCAAGGACACTGTTTCCACCAATACGTCTTACAACATTCCAAAAATTATCTATCGTGTGGCGGCGGGGATCTCTGAGCGCATACCTACGCACCGGTACTGGAATATTATGTTCTCGCAGGAGTTTACCTTTCTTCCCGGTTACATCAGTCATGGCACGCCCAGCATGAGCACGGGCTATTTCTGCTTCCAGGTGGGTATTATGCACAAGTACCCCATGAAGTTTGTGGAGTATTGATCACGGATTTAGCGGATTCGGAGATTTCAGATTGCAGATGTATAAAGACTGCGCATTTCGCTACTTCCTGAAATTTATCTGGCAACCTATGGACCGGGTTTCTTTCGTAGCAACCTCCTTACCATTTAGCAGGGCATCTACAGCATCAGCGACATAGTGGCTTTTCACGAGATCAGCGTGCAACGCATTATCATCAATTGCGCCACTGTATTTTACTGTCCATTTGCCATTTTCTTTCCAGATCACAAAGGCGTGTGGCGTTTTTTTGGCGGCAAAATATTTTGCGACTGTTTGTTGCGCATCAAATAAGTATGGGAAGTTGAAATGTTCGTTCTTTGCTTTAGCTACCATTTTTGCGTAGCTGTCTTCTTCATAATTGACTGTATCGGCAGAGCTGATAGCGATAACTGGCACACCGAGGCGGTTGTATTTTTTATTGAGCTCGTTCAGCCGGGGCGGATATTGTTTCGCATATGGGCAGTGATTGCAGGTAAAGACGATGATGAAGCCTTTTGCACGAGAATAGTCTTTTAATGAAACGAATTTGCCATTGACATTCTTTAGCGAGAAATCATCCACCGTTCTGTCGTTGGCCGGGCTGAAGCCAAATAGCAACAGCGCAGAAAACAACATAACCGATATTTTTACAAACCTGTAGTACATACTACTCCTTAATAAATTTCTTTGTGATGGTCTTCTTTGTTTGTTCATCGGTCAACTGCACAAAGTAGGCACCGGGAGCGAAACTACTGATATCAATGCCATTTGCCAGCTGTGGGCGCGGCAGCATCAACATGGTCCTGCCGGCAGCATTGGTTATGGTGACATAGTATGCCTGCATAGCAGGGTCGGTAAATGAAAAATATATCTTCCCGGTTGCAGGATTGGGATAGACTGAATAGTCCCCCGAAACATTTTGAGTTTTACCAACACCTGTTTCATCAACTACTACAAACTGGCCCATCATGCCGCCATCTTCGTGTGGGGCTATATGGCAATGGTACATGAACGGATGCGTGGCATCGGCATAGTCTGTGAATTTAGCTATAAAGGTCACTGTCTCATTTACAGGCAGGTAGTAAGTGTCTTTCCAGCCGCTCTCATAAGCCCCGACCGTGCCTGAACTGCGGGAGATGATCTTGAACTGCACATCGTGAATATGAAAACTGTGTCCGAACACATTGTTGTTGGTAACGCTCCATTGCTCGATGTTGTTGAGCGGCACTGTTTTGTTTATTGTTCCGTAGTCAAAAAGAGTATGATCAAAATTGAAAGGAATTGACCCCGGACCGGGATTGCCATCGGTAACTGTCAGTGAACGGGTAAGCACTGCATCTGCCGCCGTCCAGTAGGTATTGCTCACAAGTGTTGCCGGGAGCGTGTTTATGGCGCCGGTAGTTGCTGCTACTACATTTATATGTAATACTGGGAAGTTTACATTGTTCAACAAACTACCGAAGGTACCAGAGGTCGATGGCTCGGAACCCGGAAAACCAAATGGCATACCAGCGTTAAATGCTTCAAGATCTATACTGGAACCAACCACATCGCTACCAAGGTTTACCATTATCTCCACACGCTCACCAATAAGCAGTGGCACCCGTGTCACCGGAACAGGTGCATCCAGCAAGCCGCCATCGGTACCAATAACATAAAATGTACGGTTATCACTAAAGCCAAGATTGTAGCCCCTTTCCATTTCTGCATTCAGGATCCTGAGGCGCACATACTGTTTCGGAAGACTTACCTCTGCGCTCCTCACACCGTTTGTGAGCATATAATCGCCATAGCTGCAGCTATCGTTAAACGCGTTGAGTGCATCGAAGCGGCGGCTGGTAAGCACCAACGGAATATCGTCAACGCCATAGGTTCTGGGTATCGCCAGTGTTGCCTCAGTAGAATCACGGATGATGATAAAGCCGCCAAGGCCCGCAGTTGTCTGTTGCTGCGTCATGCGATGCAGGTGTGGATGGTACCAGAAGGTAGCTGCACTATTAGTCACCAGCCAATAAGGCTGCCAGAGCGTGCCGGGTGGTATTACCTGGTGCGGGCCGCCGTCCATCACCGCCGGCAGGTGCATGCCATGCCAGTGGAGCGTTGTTGAATCGTTGAGGTTGTTCTGCACGTTCATATGCACGGTATCTCCTTTCTGGAAAATGAGCGTAGGTCCCCAGAATGCGCCGTTTATACCAGCAGTTACGGTTTGGTTGCCCGTTAGGTACTGCACGAACGTGTCCTTCATGTTCAGGTTAAACGTGGTACCCGAGATGGTATCGGGGATAACCAGCGGATTATACTGGCCATATGAGTTGACAAGTGCAAATGCGAAAACGGCAGTTAAGAGGTTTCTTAGCTTCATAAAATATTGATTGTCTACGTTAGACGTGCGTTTCGGGCAATTCCTTCGGTAGGCAACTGAGGAAATTACGTAACCGGCTATGTATCTGTAACATGCGGTGTCAACAAGCACGATGTCAGGGTCTCTGCTTTTAGCTAACTTGCACCCATGTTTGCCGACATCATTCTTCCACTAAATCTTCCCCAAATACTTACCTACGGTGTTCCGCATGAAATGCAGGAACTGCTGCAGCCGGGTATGCGGGTAGAGGTGGAGTTGGGTAAGAACAAGCAGTACGCCGGGATCATTGAGCGCCTGCACAATCAGCGGCCAGAGGGCTACCAGGTGAAACCCATAAGGGGGATCATAGATGAGGAGCCGGTGGTGAATGAAAAGCAATTGCAGTTCTGGCGGTGGATAACACAATACTATATAGCGGCACCGGGCGAGGTGATGCAGGCTGCCCTGCCGGCGCACCTGAAACTGATGGGCGAGACCAGGCTGGAGTGGGTGGGCGACGAAAGCATAGTGTATGACTGGAGTAACGAGGCCTGGCTGGCAGTGGATGCGTTGGTAATGCGAAAGGAGCTTACCATTAGCGAACTGAGGAATTCTATAGGTGCAAGGCATTTTGCCACTGTGCTGAACGAGCTGCTGGAAAAGGAAGCCATACAGATCAATGAATCGCTGGAGACGGTCTATCGGCCACGACGGGAGAAGGTGGTGACACTGGCTGCTGAGCACAAAGAAGAAAAAGCGCTGATGGCTTTATTCGACAAGTTGTCGCGGGCGCCAAAGCAGTTGGAGCTGCTGATGGCCTATACCGAAATATCTATGAAGCTGGGCGTGGTGCGGCAAAATGACCTGCTGGACCGCACTGCGGCATCAGCATCGCAAGTAAAAGCGCTTGCTGACAAAGGTGTTTTCGTGATTGAGGAGAAGAATGTTGACCGCCTCTTATATGCCTCGATAAAAGAGGCAAAGGAAATAGTTTTTACAGAGGCACAGCAAACGGCATATGATGAACTGAATACCGGCCTGCAGGAAAAGAATGTGGCTTTGCTGCATGGCGTAACGGGCAGCGGTAAGACACTGCTCTATGTTCGTAAGATAAAGGAGTGCCTCGCAGCAGGGAAACAGGCTATATTGTTACTGCCCGAGATAGGGCTTACTACGCAACTGGTGAGCCGCCTGCATGCTTACTTTGGCGATATTCTCGGGGTCTATCATTCGCACTTCAGCAATAATGAGCGGGTAGAGATATGGGAGAAGGTGCGGAAAGGCACCTACCAGGTGGTGGCAGGGCCGCGTTCGGCGTTGTGGTTGCCATACAACGATATTGGGGTCATAATAGTAGATGAGGAGCATGATAGCTCTTACAAACAAAGGGACCCTGCACCACGCTTCCATGCGCGTGATGCGGCTATATACCTGGGATCTCTTTTCGGTTCGAAGGTGATACTAGGCTCTGCAACGCCATCGGTGGAGAGCCTGTTTAATGTGCAGCACAACAAGTATGCATACATACCCCTGAAAGACAGATACCAGGGCGTAGAGATGCCGGTGATAGAAGTAATAAATGCCAAATCGCTTGAAACAGTGCGACAGCAGGGGATAAAACTGATAACACCAGAACTAAGGCAAGCGATGCTGGAAGCTCTGCAGCATAAAAAGCAGGTGATACTTTTTCAAAATCGACGGGGCTACGCCCCGTTCCAACTGTGTATGGTATGCGGGTGGACCCCACAGTGCAAGAACTGCTCGGTGTCGCTCACCTACCACAAAAGCACAGACAAAATGCACTGCCACTACTGTGGGCTAAAGGCGGCGGTTACACATGCCTGTCCCCAATGCGGCAGCAACAAGCTAATCAGCAAAACGTTTGGCACTGAAAAAATTGAGGAAGAAGTACAACAGATATTCCCGGAGGCACGGGTGGCAAGAATGGATGTGGACAGCATGCGTGGCAAGCACAGTATGACCGAGCTACTGGACCAACTGGAGAAACGGAAAATAGACATACTGGTAGGCACCCAGATGGTGGTAAAAGGACTCGACTTCGCATCTGTGAGCCTTGTGGGCGTGCTGAGTGCAGATAGCTTGCTCAGCTATCCAGACTTCCGCGTGAATGAACGGGCCTTCCAGCTGATGGAGCAGGTAAGCGGGCGTGCAGGGCGTGTGGACGGTAAGGGCAGGGTGCTGATACAGGCTTACAATATGCAGCATCCGGTGCTGCAATGGGTGAAAGACCATGACGTTCATTCATTCTACAAACAAGAGATAAGGTACCGGGAGCATTTTGGCTACCCGCCATATAGCAGGCTGATAAAAATAAGTTTCAAACACCAGGACGAGCCAAAGGCAATAGCTGTGGCCACTCAGATGGCAGATGCATTGCTAACTATGGAAGGCATAACAGTGCAAGGCCCAGGGCCGGCAATAGTGCCGCGGGTGCGCAACCAGTTCATACACGAGATATGGATAAAATGCCCGCGCGACAATAAATTACTGGACTCCATAAAAAGCTACGTAAAAACACAGCGGTCGGTGATCCTCAGCAAAAGAGGGAATACGAATGTAGTTGTCGCGTTTGATGTGGATCCGTACTAAATTCAAAATTCAAAAGTAAAAATTCAAAAAGGATATCACTCCCCATCCTCATTATACTCAGACGCCATGCCGGTAAGGTCGTAGATCTCTTGTATTTCTTTAAGAATACCTTTGAAATTGATATTCAGGTCTATTAATATTCCTGTATGAAGGTCAAACACCCAGCCGTGCACAATGGGAAAACCGTTTTTTTGGTAGCCTTTTTGCACATTGGCCGTCTTGATGACATTGGTTGCCTGTTCTCGTACATTTAGTTCCACCAGGCGATTGTAGCGCAGCCTCGTGTCTTTTATTGCATCCAGTTCACGGTGGTGCAGGCGATATACATCGCGTATGGTGCGTAACCAGGGGTTCAGCAGTCCCATGTCTTTAGGCATCATCGCAGCTTTCACACCGCCGCAGTCGTAGTGGCCGCAAACAATAATGTGCTTTACGTTCAAATGCTTTACAGCGAAGTTGATCGCCGACATTACGTTGAGGTCGGTGTTGTTGACCAGGTTGGCCACATTGCGGTGTACGAATACATCGCCCGGCTCCAGGCCCATGATCTCATTGGCCGGCACGCGGCTGTCTGAGCAGCCAATATAGAAGTAGTCGGGCGTTTGATCGCCGGCTAGTTTATCAAAAAAGTTGGCGTCGCGGGCCTTCATATCCGCTACCCATTTCTTATTATTTTCAAATATCTGCTCGTAAGTCACCATTTCGGAGTCAAAAGTAGAAAATCAAAAGACAAAAAAGCAATAAATACAAAAAATCAAATCCTACCATTTGAACAACTAATCATTTAAATTTACCCTCAAAATAGATTTTAATGAAACTGGTAACCTATGTAAGTGATGGCGCCGAGCAACTGGCTTTTTGTATCAACGACAAATTATATGATGTGCATGATGCAAATGTGCTGCTGCCCGACAGTATGGAAGAGTTGCTGGAATTCTGGGAAGAGAGTATAGATGATATGCGGAAAACTGAGGCGGAGATAAAAGCAGGTAAGAACTCTGTACAGGGTTTTTCGCTCAAAGGCGCAAATATTATTGCACCGGTGCCGCATCCCACTTCATGTCGCGACGGATATGCCTTTCGCCAGCACGTGGCAGCAGCGCGCCGCAACCGCAAGGTGGATATGATACCGGAGTTTGACCAGTACCCGATCTTTTACTTTACCAATCATAATGCCATACAAGGTCCGGGACCGATACCATGTATGCCAGACCACTTTAAGAAACTGGATTTTGAGCTGGAAGCGGCCGTGGTGATCTGTAAAAAAGGAAGGAACATAAAGGCCGAAGAGGCAGACGAATATATAGGTGGCTACATGATCATGAACGACCTGAGCGCACGTACCCTGCAAATGGAAGAAATGCTGCTGAACCTGGGGCCGGCCAAGGGCAAGGATTTCAGCACAGTGATAGGGCCTATGCTGGTAACGCCGGACGAGCTGGAAGGCTACAAAATTGCTGCAAAGCCCGGCCATACCGGTAATGCCTACAATCTAAAAATGACCTGCAAAGTAAATGGCGTACAGGTGAGCGAAGGCAATATGGGCGATATGGACTGGACATTTGCTGAGATCATAGAGCGCTGTGCCTATGGTGCCGACATACTGCCCGGCGATGTGATAGGCAGCGGCACAGTAGGCACAGGCTGCTTCCTGGAGCTGAATGGTACAGGCAAGCTCACCAACCCAGACTATAAAGAACAGTGGCTGCAGAATGGCGATGTAGTGGAAATGGAAATAGACGGGCTGGGGCATTTATCAAATACAATAGTGGCCGAGAAAACGGACTGGAGCATTTTGGCGCTTAAAAAGAAATAAAAAACGTGCCTTTGGTATCAATAACCATAGATGATAATTTGCTGCTGCGCTCCTATGAAATAGGGGATGCGCAGGAATTGTTTGAGGTGGTGAGTGATTCGCGCAGACACCTGCACCCCTGGCTGGATTGGGTGGTAAAAACCACAAAGCCAGAACATTCGTTACAGTTCATACAGCAGTCGCAGCACAAAACCTATGAGCAGGAGGCGCTGGACCTGGCTATTGTTTATGATAGTAAGATAGTGGGCGGCATAGGCATGCACCACTGGGAGCAGGACACCAAAAGAGCGCAAATAGGCTACTGGATAAGCGCGGCACATGAAGGGAAAGGGGTGATGAAGAAAAGCCTTTCAGGTTTTGTAGATTTTCTTTTCGACAAAATAGCGCTTAATAAAATAGAAATACATTTTGTGCTGGCAAACGATCGTAGCGCGAAGCTAGCAGAACGGCTAGGCTTTAAAATAGAAGGCATCATCAGGCAGAGTACGATACGAAATGGTATGCCGGAAGATGTGGTGGTAGCGGGGTTGCTGAAGAGTGAGCGAAACCCCCTGTCCCCTTAAAGGGGGAGCCATCCATTTAGCTTTATGAAGAACATTTTCTTACGGAATGCTTCAACTAAATTTATTGTGATTTTATTTGACCAAATATAAACACAACATTTTCGCTTCTGACTATACCATTTGAGGCAAGGTTTTATCACGTACTTTTATCAGAAATATTTAGAACATTATTTTCTAACAAAAACAACTCCGATGCTCTCCCATATTTATACGAAAATATGGGTTAGCTCCCGGAACAAGGTCCCGATTTTTTATCGGTAGGGCGGATAAAAATTTATGGCAAAAATAAAAAGCGCTTTCTTCTGCCAGCAGTGTGGCTACGAAACTCCCAAGTGGACCGGCAAATGCCCGTCTTGCGGGGCGTGGAATTCTTTTGTGGAAGAGGTAGTGCAACGCGAAGACAAATCGAAACCGGAGGTAATAAACTGGGACGAAGACAATAAAGAACAACGCAAGGCGCACAAGCTGGACGAGGTGGTGCAGACACACCAGGCCCGCATGCAGGCGCCCGATGGCGAACTGAACCGGGTGCTGGGTGGAGGCATGGTGCCAGGATCGGTGATACTGATAGCCGGTGATCCGGGCATAGGCAAGAGCACGCTGTTCCTGCAACTGGCGCTGCACTGGCGCAGTATTACTACCCTCTACGTGTCTGGTGAGGAAAGCGCGCAGCAAATAAAACTTCGTGCCGACCGCATTGGAGTGAAAAACCCAAACCTCTATCTATTGACAGCTACCGATACCAATTCCCTTTTCCAGGAGGTAAAAAAAGTACGGCCGCAATTATTGATCATTGATTCTATACAAACGCTTGAGTCACCCTACGTAGAATCTGCGGCAGGTAGTGTGTCGCAGGTGCGCGAGTGCGCGGCTGAGCTGCAACGATTTGCAAAAGCCAGCAACATACCCGTTTGTATCATAGGCCATATTACCAAGGACGGCGCCATAGCTGGCCCCAAGGTGCTGGAGCATATGGTGGATACGGTGCTGCAGTTCGAGGGAGATCGGCATTATGCTTACCGCATTCTCCGAACACTCAAAAACCGTTTCGGCTCAACGTCGGAACTAGGGATCTATGAAATGGTAACCCAGGGAATGCGCCCGGTGAGCAACCCATCTGAGATACTGTTGTCGCAGCACGATGAGCCGCTGAGCGGTATAGCTATTGCTGCAACCATGGAGGCATCGCGCCCGCTAATGATAGAAGTGCAGGCGCTTGTAACTACCGCGGTCTATGGCACCCCCCAGCGCACAGTAAGCGGACTGGACCTGCGCAGGCTGCAACTGCTGCTGGCAGTGCTGGAAAAACGCGGCGGCTTTCACTTTGGTGCAAAGGATGTGTTTGTGAATATAGCGGGCGGGTTAAAGATAGAAGACCCATCTATAGAGCTGGCACTGGTATGCTCACTCCTCTCTTCATACGAAGACAAAGCTTTACCCTCTAACATCTGCCTGGTAGGCGAGATAGGCCTGAGCGGAGAGATACGCGCCGTAAACCGCATAGACCAGCGCATAGCCGAAGCCGACAAGCTAGGCATGGACGTAATCTTCATACCCAAAGCCAACGCCAAAGGCCTGCAGGAAAAAAACTATAAGATAAAAATAAAGACGGTGAATAAGGTGGAGGATGTGTATAAGATGCTGTTTTAAAGACCTTTTCTAATCCGTAGCAACTCTTCAGGAAAACCGTTTTTTTTCAAAAAAGCCTGAGATTCCTGATTCTTCTTAATGAAATAAGGATCGTTTCCATAATCCTTCATATCATTATCGATCTTGGCGTTAATTTTAACAGCAGGATAGTGTTTTTTTGAAGCCGTTTTCATTACCTTTTTTTTACAATACAAAATTATGAACTTTTACGCAAAACAAAAAAAGCATCGTAATTGATGTTAGCTTCAAATTTATGCCAATGGCCTTCTAAAAATCCATAGACGTGCAATAAGGAACTGATCTCCGTGTAATTTGCAGCTATTCCCATTTGATACAAACGTGTTCTTGCAGGAGTGCTTCCTTTCGCATACACCATCATGTCTGGAAATATTGCCGTAAAATCCAAAACAGCCGATGCAATTGTAGCTAAGATTTTATCCCTATCGTTGTTATTTGAAATAGAGAGATCATTTATCCGCCCATCCATTATCTCCAGATCACCGAAACCAATATTGATGTAAGTAGTCCCATCAATATTAGCTAGGTTGAACCGAATATTTTTTTTGATTATTCATTTAGGGCCAATGCTTTCAAATTCATACTGTTGAAAATCATTATTGACAGAATATTCATACCGTTCAAGATTCATTACTCCAAATTTGTCTGCTAATATAATTATTCATTGAACCGGATGTACCTTTAAGTATAGTTTCCAAATAAAAATAAAGACGGTGAATAAAGTGGAGGAGATGTATAAGATGTTGTTTTGAGAAAGAGCACTAGTAGTAAAGAAAATCAATAGGCATGGTGACACCAATAACTCTTGTTGAAACTTAGAAAAGAAGATTGGTTGCTGAATTGATTATTTGCGGGAAAATTTAATAAGGCTTATTTCGGGAGTGTATTTTAAACTG
>CAIRTW010000141.1 GCA_903881585.1 uncultured Bacteroidota bacterium
GCCAATTGGGATGGACTGACATATTTCTGCTTGGATGCACGGTTTTTGAGGGCCTTTGCCATATTTCCTTGCATTTGGTTACCCCTAATTTCCGAAATTCTCCCGTATTTACTATACTTTGTAGTTAATCAGCAGACCCTACTTAGGGATGGAGCTGTTTACCTTATCAGGTTTGCCAGCTTTTTTTCGTCAGCAATAATAACCTTGCCGCTCTTGATATCAATCAACTGCTCACTTTTGAAATCACTAAGCGTCCGGATAAGGGACTCAGATGCTGTACCGGCAATTGTAGCCAGATCATCGCGGCTGATGTCGATAAGGAATGGTTCCTTTTTTGTACCATGATATTTTTTGTGCAGGCTAACCAGCGCTTCTGCTACCTTCTTGCGAAGTGTGTTGTAAGCTATGCCCAAAAGTTGCTGCTCCTTATCAACCACATTCTTTGCAAGCAAAGAGATGAACTTGCGCGCGATACCGGGGTTGCTGTTGACAAGGTCTTCAAATTCCTTTTTTGGTATTGTGGCGACTTCTGTATCCTCTATCGTCTCCGCATTCTCTTTATAGGCACCGCCTTCCAGCAGGGTAGTGTAACCAAGAAAATCGCCGGCATTATAAAGGTCCATAACAAGATCTTTGCCGTCATCGTGTGTCTTGTAGGTTCTTACTTTCCCTTTGACAATATAGTACAGGTAGTGTGGGTGGGCTCCTTCTTTAAAAATGATCTGTTTTTTTCTGTAAGTGCTGGTGTTGCTTTCTTCCGCCAGTTGTTCAATGCTTTTCTTGTTGTCTAGCGTTTGTCTTAATTCGTTGAGCCCTGCAATATCCGAGGATAGGTTTTTTTTCAGAATATCCAATTTCCTAAACCTGGTTTCTATAGCATTGAGCAATTCGTTCCCTGCGAATGGTTTGGTAATATAGTCGTCTGCTCCAAGTTCCATTGCGGCACGGAAATCGCTGCGTTCGCTTTTTGATGTCAGGAAAATAAAAGGGATGTTTTGAGTTTCGGGCGTTTTATGCAAGACATGAAGCACTCCATAGCCATCTACTCCCGGCATCATTATGTCGCAAATGATCAGGTCGGGATGATGTTTTTGGGCGGTCTCTATTCCTTCCTTTCCGTTGGCTGCAGTCATCACTTTATAGTCAGACAGTGTCAATATTTCTGCTACATTTTCGCGGATGTCTTCATTGTCTTCGATGATGAGGATACTCTTCATAGATTAAATCTGATTTAGAAATGTGATCGTAAATTTAGTTCCTTCTCCCAGTTTGCTTTCGCAGGTGATCCTGCCATTCAATAGTTCGGCGTACTTCGCCACTATGTGCAGCCCAAGCCCGGTACCCTGTATGTTGGTGGCATTTGACGACCGGAAAAATCTTTTGAAAAGATTCTCTATGTCGTCTTCGGGTATGCCGATGCCGGAATCTTTGACAGAGACCAATAATTTTTTATCGGATTTTTCCGTGACGAGCTCTATTACTGAATTCTCATTGGAGAACTTAATAGCGTTTGACAGTAAGTTCGTGACGATATGTTTCATCATAGACGGGTCGAGGTAGGCGACCCTTTCCTTTCCTGTATGAACATAGGAGATCCTTTGCTCTTTTTTTAGCAGGTGGTTTACTTCGTGCAATATATCATCCATCAATTCCTTTATATCGAAATCTCTTGAATGGGCTTGTATATCGCCTTCCTCTATTTTGCCTACCGAGAGGAAGTCGTTTAGTATCTCGGTAAGTGATGTCACTGAAGATACTATGCGTTGAATATGTTTCTCCCGCTGTGGCTGCTCTTCTGTTTTAGTGTATTTCGACAACAGATAGGCCGACGATAGCACTGCGCTCAAAGGTGTTCTGAATTCGTGCGACGCCATCGAAACAAACCTTGATTTTAGCTCATTCAGCTCTTTCTCTTTTTCCAGCGCTGCAAGTAATTCTGTTTCGGCTCTTTTCTTCTCCGAAATATCAATGGCTATGCCCAGGTAGCTGGAAATATTATTGTGGGCATCTTTAAGTGGTGTAACGTTCAGCGAGACAAAAAAAGTAGATCCGTCTTTTCTTACATAATGCCACTCCTGGTTAGTGTCCTGGTTCAGCTCAGTAGCTGTCGTGAATACTTCAAAGCCTGGCCGGATAACCTTTCCCGTTCTTTTGGACAGATCTTCCGCTTTTTTCTCCAATTCACTTGCGACGTGGAAACTCGCAAGCGTCATTTTATTAACGGCTTCAGCCGATGTATAACCTAACCATTTTTCGGCTGCAGGATTGAAGAACTGGATCAGCCCATCGATGTCGCATACAAATATTATTGCACCTGCGTGGTTCCAGATGTTGTTCAGGAATGTGTTTACCCGCTCCAGTTCTGCATCCTTTCTTTCGGTTTCTTTTATCTGGTTACCGAGTTGTTCCACTGTGATCGCCAGGGATTGAGAACCCTCTTTTACTTTTTCTTCAAGATGGGCGTTCAGTTGAACTATCGCCTGCTCGGTCTCTTTTCGCTGGGTAATGTCGTTGATGAACGCCAGTGCATAGCTATTGTCTCCGATCTTATAATGTCCGAGGCTAACCTCTACCGGGAATTCAGTGCCATCTTTCTTCAGTCCTGCCAGTTCCATTCCGAGACCCATTGGCCGGCTATGCGGGTCGTGGCTAAATTTTTCCCTGTGACCAACATGTCTTTTGGAAAAGCGGGTGGGTACCAAAGTCTCGACCTTTTTGCCGATCAATTCTCCTTCATCGTAGCAAAATTGCTTTTCGATGTACTTGTTGGCCATTTGAATATCCCCGGCAGCATTTGTAATGAGGATGCCAATACTGGCATAGTTAAACAATGCTTCAAAAGTATCATGAGTTAACGTCGTGAACGGCATGCCTAAATGTAGGGCATTTTTATCGGATGCGATATTATGTTGGGATTCAGGGCGCGCCATGCACGGCGAAATTATAGGCTGGGCCGTGCAGAAAACATGACCACGGTCATGTTTTGAGATGATCTATATCATTTATTGTGACAACAGGAGTGTATCCCGTTTTGCGCCACCACTACTTTCGGGCTCAGGTAGGGGATACCCAGGTTCATGCCTCTTAACACAAACAGGCAACCGAAAGAAAAGACAACAATCGGTACTAATCTCTTGATATGACCA
>CAIRTW010000142.1 GCA_903881585.1 uncultured Bacteroidota bacterium
ATGAGGTTAGGAATAAACTATTTGCGTATTAAAAATGGAATCTTGGATGGGGGATTGGCAATAGGAAATCAAATCCGTATACCCTTGAAAGTGTAGTGCCTATACTAAGAAGTGCAAAAATTACTCCTTACCAGGATCTTGCAAAAGATCTTTTGCAGGAACGCGTATTACTCCACCTTTTCCATCACTAATAACAACAGATTCATTGTTCGCTGCTTTCTGTTCGTACAATCTGCTGATTGCCAGTTTTAAACCAGCCTCTATTTTCCTTGACAGTTCCTGATGTTCCTGTTTAAGATTCATAAATCTGTTCATTGATTGTTTCCCAAAGTTCCGTGTTTTCTATAACATTTTCAAATTCGTTTTTCCTTGCTATAATAGTTATAGAATTAAAACAATTTTCCGCCATTGTCCACGTATCACAAATAGGCATAAAAAGCTCAAATAAATTCTTTATTCCCCTGTAATATCTTCTTTCTATTACATCCGAAGGTATATTATGCCCGCCGTTTTTCACTCTTTCCGCTACTCTTCGCGTAGCCAGTTGCGGCGAGTTGAGCCATATATAAATCAGGGACACCTTGTATCCCAGCCCTTTTGCTTTATGGATCAATGATACATAACTGCGGGTAGCGAGCGTGGTCTCTATAGCGAAATCTTCTCCCAGGGCTAGTAGCTCATCAATTCTATGCAGCATGATCTTGCCTGCTTCTATCGCTACACTCTCCACATTAAAAGGAGATAAGCCATAAGCTATATTATCTGCGTTCACAAATTGCCGGCAATTAAGTATATCAGGGAAAATGGTGAAGCTGGCCGTTGTTTTGCCCGCGCCATTGCAGCCTGCTATTATGTAGAGGTTAGGCATATCGGTTGTAAAAATAGCTGAAAAATTATTACTGCTGCGTATGGAAAATTATCAACCGCGCTTCTTATTAATAAACGCACTATCATGGAACCCACAACACTCTTAAATGCCGACTATCTCGACATTGTTTTCGAAAAACGCAACAAGACATACGGTAGCTACGAGCTCCGTAAAAATTACAACCGCAGAATGAAAAAAGCAGGCGCATTGGTTCTGCTCGGCGCAACTGCATTGTTCTGCTTTTCATTTATCGACCTCAACCGCACTCCCGCTGTTATACTGGATGCCCATACTAAGCCGGTCGTTCTTTCGGAAGTTCATGCCGTTGTTCCTCCTGCACCACCAAAGCCGCCGCGAACTACGCCGCCACCTCCGCCACCTCAGGCAAACTCGAAGATACTTACACCACCGAAAATTGTGGACGTTGTACCGCCAACGGAAACTACAATGACTCCGGTAGCCGACCTTCGCAATGCACAACCGGGGGCGTCAAATTCCCTCGGCGATTCTACAGGCTTATCTTCAGTACCAGCAACAGAGCATGGTACCGGAAATAGCATAGTGCCATCCTCATCGAAAAGCACAAATACTGCCGTACGCTTTGTAGAGCAAATGCCCGAGTTTATAGGGAATATGTCCGACTATCTCGGTAAGCACCTTCGTTACCCCGATGCTGCAAGAGAATCAGGCATACAAGGCCAGGTAATTATAGAATTTGTAGTGAATGAGGACGGCTCAGTTGCAAATGCAAGGGTCGCCCGCAGCATAGGTGGTGGCTGCGATGAAGAAGCGCTGCACATAGTAAGCGCCATGCCCAAATGGAAGCCCGGCCGCCAAAACGGTATGCCGGTAAAGGTGCTGTTTACGTTGCCCATAAAGTTTGTCCTTAATTGAGGTATTGATATTTCGGTTGCTACTGAATGACGATCTCTTTTTTTTGATTAGTCATTTTTAGTAGAAATAGTAATACCGTATGTGGGGTAGATTTGTCAACTTTTCAAAAGTTGACAAATCTATTGTGCATATGCAGGAAAATATAAAAATTTGATTCCCCATATTGCATTTATTGCTACATAAAAATTTACGCACAAATTACTTAGTTTGCATCCCTAAATCAGACTTTATGCAGCAATCCGTATTAGAACAAATGCACAGCATGGGACACGAGCAGGTAGTTTTCTGCCAGGACCCTCATACCCGCCTCAACGCTATTATCGCTATACATAACACTACGCTCGGGCCTTCATTAGGCGGCACTCGTTTGTGGAACTATGATAACCACGAACATGCCCTCACCGATGCCCTGCGCCTCAGCCGCGGCATGACGTATAAATCAGCAATAAGCGGCCTCAACCTGGGTGGCGGTAAAGCTGTGCTGATAGGCGATGCGCACAAATTGAAAAGCGAAGCATACTGGCGCAGGTATGGCAAATTTGTAAACAGCCTGAATGGTAAATACATCACAGCCGAAGACGTGAATACTTCTTCCTCCGATATGGAATACATAGGCATGGAAACGGAGTTTGTTACCGGTATGCCTGATTATATGGGTGGCAGCGGCGACCCTTCACCGCTCACTGCATACGGTGTATATGTGGGCATGAAAGCTGCCGCAAAAAAACATTGGGGCAAGGACTCGCTTACCGGCAAAAAAATACTGGTACAAGGTGCCGGCAACGTGGGCCAGTACCTTATGGGCTACCTGGTGGAAGAAGGCGCAAAAGTGCTGGTATGTGATATTAGTGAGCCGAAATTGAAACAAGCCAAAGAAAAGTATCCGGCTATTGAGGTAATACCAAACACCGACATATTCAGCCACGACATTGACATCTACGCGCCTTGCGCACTCGGTGCTACCGTTAATACCGAAAGCATTAATAAAATGAAATGCCCGGTAATAGCAGGCGCAGCCAACAACCAGCTTGCCGATGAAAATGTACATGGACCCATGCTGGTTGAAAAAGGCATCATCTACGTTCCCGACTTCCTCATAAACGCAGGCGGCATTATCAACATAAGCATAGAACTGGAAGGCTACAACCGCGAACGCGCACTAAGCACAGTGGGCAAAATATACAATCGTACCCTCGATATTTTCCACCTCGCCGAAACCGAGAAAGTACATACCCAGCTCGCAGCAATGCGTATAGCCGAGAAGCGCCTTGCGGACATCGCGAAACTGCGCGTAGGGATGTAATCAATTCTGAAAATATTTCACCAATGATGTAGAGACGTTGCACCGCAACGTCTCTGCCGTTTTATACCATTTAGACAACTAATATTTGCATCAAAAACTCACACTCGCGCTTTGCGGTCTTAAAAACAAAATAAGTGGACTGCGCCTTTGCGTCTTTGCGAGAGATTTTTTGCGAAATACCTTGTCGCATGATTTAGCTGTCCAATTGGTATTAGTCCCCCGTGTCCGTTTCGTATATCGCACAAAAAAGCCGGTGTCTCCACCGGCCTAAAAAATTAATAACATCAGCGCTTATTTCTCCACCACAAAATGGAATACATTATTCCCGGTAGCAGTAGTTACGTTCAGCAGGTACATACCATTTGCAAGTGCATTATTCAGCACCACCTTTTCATTAATGACTCCATTTTTTGCGATTTGTTGTTATATATAACCTGGCCAACAAGGTCAGTCACCTGCAGCGTTAATATTTCATCATTGCCAGTTCCTGTTACTCCGCTTACAGTAAAAATGCCTTTGTTCGGATTTGGAAGTATTCGCATCTCCGCGTTTCCTGCCATCGGCGTGTTGATGCTGGTTGTGATAGGTACTACGACTTTGTTGGTTAGAACCGCGATGCCACCGGGTGTTACGCCCGGGTTACCAGAGCGGCAGGTCACGATATCGGCCTTGCCATCTCCGTCTATATCGCCTATGGCTACAAAGTTCGGAATATAGCCCGCCGGAGAATCAATATTAACAACCAGTGAACTGCTGTTGATAACACCAGAAGTTGCTGTGTTACGGAAAATAGAAACCGATTGATCGAGATAATTCAAGACCACAAGTTCCGGTTTCCCATCACCATTAAGGTCACCCGCAGCAACGTTTTCGGGGCCATTTCCCGTGGCGAAAACGACCCGGCTCGCAAAAGACGTTGAATCAATAACTCCCGTAGTTGCGGTATTGTGGAAAACAGAAAGTTGATTGTCGCTGCCGCTTACAGAAGCTATATCCATCTTGCCATCTCCGTCCACGTCAGCGAGAATGACGCCTACGATGTTCGCTCCCGCATATAGTACTAGTGATGGCACAAATCCCGTCAGCACATTACGATACACAATTATCGTATCTCCGTTGCTCACCACCACATCGGGCAAACCATCGCCATCCAGGTCATCTATGGCCAGTGCAGTTATTTCAGTCCCGGTACCGGTTGAAAGAAGACTGTAAAACTGGCAACTGGGAGTAAGTGTACTGCTGTCAATATCACCGTCAGACGTATTCAGCAATACGTTTACAGTTAAATATTGGTTTCCCATTATCACATCCGGTTTGCCATCGCCATTAATATCCTGAATTTTAATAGCAGTGCCAAAACCCTGTACAGGGTAAAATATGGGGGATGCAAAACTCACAGAACCAGATGTTGATATATTCTGATAAATAAAAATACCCTCTTGGCCGGCAACAGCGGAAGATACGACGAGGTCGGGCTTCCCATCTCCGTTTATATCTCCTGCTGCTATTCCCCTCCACGCAGTAAATGGTAAGGTCGAGTCAATAGCCGCTGCAAACGAAGTGCTGGTAATGGCTCCTACAGAAGCTGTATTACGGTATATAGCAAAGCCAGTGCTGGTCAATGCAGCCACATCTGCCTTCCCATCTCCGTCAAAATCAGCAATAACGACCGTCTTTCCCGAGGATCCGGCCGGGTCATCAAAATTCACTGCCGTATCAAACAGAATCGGTCCGGGTACAACACCACTGCCATCGAATGTTGGCAAAAATGGGCGCTCCGAAGAAGCCGACCTTTTGGTTACAGTGTTTTCTACTGTTATACCATCATAGGTTGCACCTATAGGTACTGTAACATTCAGCGATGAACTGCTGGCCGAAGTCACAGCGGCCTTTGTAGCGCCAAAGAACACCACGTTATCAGCAGCTGTTGTATTAAAATTGCTTCCGTTGATCGTTACTGCATTCCCCGGATATGCAGAGCCTGGGCTCACTGAAGTTATGGTCACGGGCGACAAAGGCGTATTGCGTAGCACGGAAATGGTGCTGTCATCATTGTTCGCAGTAACAATATCCGGTTTGCCATCTCCATCTATATCGCCTACGGCTATTCCAAACACGTTATTGTGACCGAGTGGGTATGCGATAGCAAAAAAAGAGGCTTGGTTTATGGTGCCGGGGATAGCATTGTTATGATACAAGTAGATCGCCTGGTCAAGATTGTAATCGCCAGGGCCCCAATATTCAGTCGAAGCAGATACGGCGAGATCGGGTTTACCATCACCATCAAAGTCACCGGCCACTATACTACCGGCCTGGAATGCAGAAGGAAAAATAACCGGCACACCAAATGAACTCGCATCGATAGTGCCCGCAGTCGCAGTATTCCGAAAAATTGATAAAGTGTTGTTGATGCCATTTGTTACTGCAAGGTCTGGCTTGCCATCGCCGTCAATGTCAGAGAAGACTACGCATTGTGTATTTGCAGCGAGGCCGGACCCATATGTTACCTGGCTGGCAAGGCTGATGCTCCCCATTGTACTGGTATTCTGGAACACAGATATAGTTGAATCTACACCTGTAAAAACAATATCCCGCTTACCATCACCATCCAGGTCGCCCACAGCCATACCATAAATACCATAAGATGCAGTAACCAGCGTATTGAACGGGACGCCAAATGAGCTTGTTGTGATGGAGCCCGGTGTACTCGTATTTAGCACCACAGAGATACTGCCATCCTGGTTACCCATAACCACATCGGCTTTACCATCACCATCCATATCTGCAAGTGCAATACAATTTATGCCGAACATACCTACTGAGGCGTCGCTGCCGGTGACGAAAGGTACCAGGGCTGAAAAACCGATGGAGCCGGCAGTGGAAATATTGCGCATAACATAAAAACTGTCAGTAAACGTTCGGCCACAAAGGAGATCAGGCACCCCATCGCCATCTACATCGCCTATGGTCATTTGACTGCCGATTTGCCAGCCACCTGTGATATACGGACCTGGTAATGGGTACGACACGGGCGATGCAAAAGAACTTGCTGTGATAGCGCCGGTTGTGCTGGTATTCCGGTAAACAGATATATCTACCCATGTCATCACGATAAGGTCAGCTTTCCCATCGCCATCCATATCCTGTATGAGTACCTGGATCGGATCACTGGCGGTCGTCTGCAGAAAATCAACCTTAGGCTCAAACGCAGTCGCTCCTGCAGGATATGCACTATTGTCATAAGTCGGTAGAAAAGCATTTTCAGAAAATGCAGCAAGTGAAGTCGCGGTATTATTTACACTCACTGGCATATACGTAGCGCCTGCTGGTACTTGTACCGTTAATGATGTACCGCTGGCACTGGTCACAGTCGCTCTGGTTGCGCCAAAGTAAACAATGTTGTCTGACGCTGTGGCATTGAAGCCTGTACCCGCAATGGTAACTGCAGCGCCCGGATGCCCGCTGGCAGGAGTTAACGACGAAATAGTCG
>CAIRTW010000143.1 GCA_903881585.1 uncultured Bacteroidota bacterium
TTGCTCTACTTGTCCGGCTTGTTCATTTGTAACTTGGACTTCTTCACTTACAACAACGGGTTGAGGTGCTTCTTCTGCTATTGGCTGCTCTTCTGATTGAGGTTCAGCAAGTGAATAAGTCGTTTCATTCCCTTCACCTAACGAGGTGATCTGTCCATCCATCAGCATCTTTTTCAGGAGGTTGAAAAGTGGAAGCCCTTTGACTTCGATTGCTGCTGTGATCGCGGCTTTGTTGCTGTTTGGAGTTCCTTTCAGAAACTCGATTAATTGTTCGTTCATAAAATTTGATTTTAGATTTAGTACACAGCAAGGGTAGCAGGGAACGACGATACCGGGAAATGAAATGGAGAACTTTAGCGTTTTTTAGCGTTTGGGGCAATATTGCCCCCAAAGTTCACTTGCAGTAAAACGAAGAGACTTTGGACAAACAAACCAGGCAAGGAATTAAATCGGCTTCTGTTGTGTTTTGGAGCTACCCCTTCGAGACCAAACTCGATTTGTTTATAAACGACTTACTTGCCGCTGTGTCGAGCCGGAATCGAATGTAGAATCGATGGCCGGCTTACATCACTTATTGATTCCATGACTGGACATAACTCGCCAGGTCGGCGGCGATAACAGTCAGTTCCGATTTCTTGATTGCTTTGCGTGGAGTCAATGCCGGGTTGGCAGAGTGCCTTTGCAGTTCTGTTATGCTCACGATATTTATTGTTGCTTCGTCCGGGTTCATAGATACATCGTCGATGATGATATAAGTTTCACTGGGGTTCTCGCCTGGTAGGGGGTTTGTGATATTGCAAATCTGTCCTTGCTTAGTTGGTATCGTCTTGCCGTTCATATCGGTTCTGTTATGAGCGAAGATAGCAGGCAACATCGAAAAGAATAGCTGACGTATCGTTAAAGGAGCGGCAAATTGCTAATGTCGATATTGACATTCGCAGCAAACTGTGATAATGTGCTCCACACGCTGTAGGCGTTCTCCCGAACGTGCTTTTCCACGACTGGCAGGCAAAAGATCACAAAATCGGAGGGAAAGGATACGTGCCAATATTTTACCCTTACGCAACCATGCTTTATTTATAGTTTAACTATCCTATCCTGTTTTATTACTTGGCCTTGCCCGTCAAATAGATTAATAAAATACATGCCCGAAGGAAATTCGACTATTGAGATATTATTCGCATTATGCTCTTCTTTGATAAGCTGGCCGATAACATCATAGACTTTAATGGATAAGTGTTCCGCTCCACGGATGAAAATATTGCCGTTGGTAGGATTGGGGAGGAGAGTTATTTCGGTATTTGCAGTTTGTTCATTAATTCTGGCAGGCACCGACGTAACTTTCCTTATCCGTGCATTTGAAGCATCTGCTATGTATAGGATGCCGGAACTATCAACACTTATTCCATATGCTTCATTCATCATAGCTAAAATAGCGGGGCCGTTATCGCCACTGAACCCCTGCATACCATTCCCGGCATAAGTGGTGATAATGCCAGCAGGATCCACTTTTCTAATAATATTATTATACCCATCAGATATAAAAATGTTGCCTGAATTGTCTGCGGCCAACCCCAGAACTGCGCCTATTTCTGCTGCTGTAGCTGCGCCATTATCACCAATATGACCACTCCCCCCGGTACCAGCAAATGTTGTAATGATACCGGTAGTATTTACCTTCCTTATTCTGTTATTATTTGCATCTGCTATGTACACATTTCCCAAGCTATCTACTGCTATAGCTCCAGGATCTTGTAATTCGGCTGCTGTAGCCGGGCCATTATCTCCGGCAAAACCGCCCGCACCAGGGCCACTATGATAATAATATCCTGCGAATGTGGTAATAATGCCTGTACTGGCGTTTACTTTCCTAACAACATTATTACCTCCATCGCCAATATAAATATTTCCCCAGCTGTCAACGGCAACATTCATAATAACTGATAATTCCGCAGCGGTTGCTGGCCCGTTATCTCCTGAATACCCTATTGTGCCATTACCAGCTACCGTTGTAATAATACCAGTGCTCATATTTACTTTCCTGATCCTGTTATTTTCGTCAGCAATGAATAAATTGCCAAGAAGGTCAACCGCAATACCAGAAGGGCCATATAACTGCGCCGCTGTAGCCGGTCCGTTGTCCCCGCTAAAACCTGCAACACCGGTACCTGCAATAGTAGTTATAATGCCCGCGTTATTTACTTTTCTAATCACACTATGACCTATATCGGCAATGTATAAATTGCCGAAATGATCAGCGGCAACACCGTAAGGTTCGCCAATGGCAGCACTGGTAGCCGGGCTATTATTACCACTATAACTAAAGCTTCCGTTTCCCGCACAAGTGGAAATGATCTGCGCTTCTGATACCCAACTCCCACAAAATAATGTAAGGAACAGGGTGAAAATAAACAGTTGTTTAAGGTCACTAATACCTTTAAAAAACTCGGAATAAAAA
>CAIRTW010000144.1 GCA_903881585.1 uncultured Bacteroidota bacterium
AGTTCCTTATAAAACCTGTGACGGGCGTCTACACCCTTAGTATTCAGACCCAAGTGCTTATACCCTTCCAGTACCTGCTCAAACTCACCCTTGCGAAGCAAGCCATTATCTACAAATATGCAGTACAGATTATCGCCAATGGCTTTATGAATAAGTGTTGCAGCCACGGTAGAGTCTACCCCACCGCTCAGCGCCATCACTACTTTTTTGTCACCCGCCTGCTCCTTTATGCGTGCTACCGTCTCCTGTATAAATGCAGCAGGAGTCCAGTCTTGTTTACAACCGCAAACATCTGTTGCAAAATTCTTCAGCAGTTGCCGGCCATCTGTACTATGTGTCACCTCGGGGTGAAACTGTATGGCGTATACCGGATGCTTAGCATAAGCTGCACTGGTCTTGAACGCCGCGACCGGTATACTATCCGTACGTGCTATAAGCTCAAACCCTTCCGGCAGGCGCTTGATGGTATCACTATGGCTCATCCATACCTGCGAGCCCTGCGGTATGGTGGCGAAAAAAGGATCGTCAGAAATATCCTGCAGGTGCGCACGGCCGTATTCACGGTGGGTGGACTTACCTACTTCCCCACCCGCCTGCTTGGCTAGCAGTTGCGCACCGTAACACACAGCCAGCATGGGCATATGCGCCGCCATAGCTGCGATATCCGGCATTGGTGCGTTAGGATCATTTACAGAAAATGGACTGCCGGATAAAATGATCCCTTTTAAATTGGCATCATAAGCCACAGGTTTGGTACATGGCTGTATCTCGCAATACACATTCAGTTCACGTATGTTGCGCGCGATCAGCTGCGTGTATTGCGATCCGAAATCGAGTATAAGTATTTTGTCGTTCATTAACCCCAAACCCCTAAAGGGGCTTACTCTTATTTTGTTAACAATATTTTTAGCGCTCGCTACTGCAAACTGCCGACTGCAACCTCCAAACTGGTTTAAGCTTGCGCCGTAGGTGTACCGAAATTAAACGGCATCGCTGTAGTCTCCTGGTCCTTAATGTTGCCGTACTGGGCTTCAAAACGTTTCACATTATCTATCAGTGCCTTCATCAGCCTCTTGGCATGCTGCGGGGTCATTACGATGCGCGATTTCACTTTTGCTTTCGGCACATTGGGCATTACGTTTACAAAGTCGATCACAAATTCAGCGAAAGAATGTGTAATGATCGCAAGGTTCGCATATTCGCCATCAGCCATCTCTTCAGAAAGCTCGATATTCAGTTGTTGTTGTGGTTGCTCGGGAATTAGTTGATCTGCCATAAGATGTGTTTTATCAGGCTGCGAAATTAGGCTATGCAAGTGATAAGTTGACAGGTTAATAGGTTGAAATGTTCCACATAATGCAAATAAAAATATCAACCTTTGCGTCCGGACAAACTACAACCCATTCTTGCCAACATATCTCTTATCAACTTATCTCTTATCAACTTATCACTTACCCCCTTATCTTTGCCCCAATGTACCGTATCCTGATTGCTGCTGTGCTCTCTTTAGTAATGATGGCTTCCTGCAAGCCCACCATTTATCCACCCAAACCACCGGGTTATTTCCGTATTGACACCCCCGCTGAACATAGATACCAGGTATTTGACAAACCGGGTTTTCCCTATACATTCGAATATCCGGTTTACGGTACCATCTCGAACGATACAATTTTTGGCAATGGAAAGACAGAAAACGCTTACTGGATAAATATCGGCTTTCCTTCGCTGGGTGCAGTTATTAATATCACCTACAAGCAATTCAGCACACCGAAACAGTATTACGCCTTGATCG
>CAIRTW010000145.1 GCA_903881585.1 uncultured Bacteroidota bacterium
GGTATTCGCAGTCGAATTTATCTTTCACTAAATCGTAAGTGGTATTAGAAATATTGATTTTACCTGCTTCGCTGTTTTGCTCCATACGTGCGGCTGTGTTTACGGTGTCGCCCCAAATATCGTAGGCGAATTTCTTTACACCTACAACGCCGGCCACCACACTGCCGCTATGTATGCCCATTCGAATCTCAAAAGTACTGTTCCCTAGTTTGCTCTGCCGCTCCCGCATGAAATTGTTTATTTCTTTAGCCGTCTGAAGTATGTTTTCCGCGTGCAACGGGTCGGGGGAGGGCAGGCCGGCAACGGCGAGGTAGGCATCTCCTATGGTCTTTATTTTTTCTATGCCGTATTTTGCAGTAATCTCGTCAAAAGCTTTGAAGCAGGTGTGCAACTCATCTATAAGTTCCTGTGCGCTCATACGTTCGCCTGCATTTGTGAAATTTACAAAATCGGTAAACAGCACTGTAACATTGTCAAAATGCCGGGCCTTGGTAGTGCCACTTGTTTTAAGCTCCGTAGCAACCTCCGCGGGCAGAATATTTAGCAACAACCCATCTGATTTCATTCGTTCCGTCTCGGCAATTTTTCGTTGGGCCTCAGATTTCCCCCGCTCTTTTACAATAAAAAAAGAAAATCCGAGAAGTAGTAAGATCGCGGATACACCCATGTAAGTATAATTGCGTTGTTGCTGAAATTTTAAAGCAGCAATTTTTTCTTTTTTTGCATTATCAAGTTTTATCGAATCCTCCCGTTTTTCGTACTCGTGCTTCATTCCCTGCTGCATTATTTTCTTGTCGTTGTCAGCGGAAAAAACGGAGTCCCTGATCGCCCTTGCGTTATCAGCACATTCCAATGCTTTTTTATAATTGCCTGTTTGCCGGTAGGCCATGTCAAGAGTGTGATAGCACTTTTCCACCAGGTCGGGCACATTTATTTGCAGGCTTATTGCGAGTCCATTATTCAGGTTGTCGACTGCCATGTGCAGGCGTGCAGTTTTACTTGCAGGTATATCGGTAACAGGCAGATGTTTCAATCCGGCCATCTCTGCGGCTGGGCGTGATTTTGTGTTTTTCGTTAATGTATCAGCCGTCATTGTTACCAGCGAATTGCCAATACTCCAGAGTTGCATTGCCTGCATGTGTTTGTCTCCTATTTCTTTGGCGATCCTTAGTGCGTCCTGCTGATAAGTGATAGCGAGCTGATAATCTTTCAGATCAGTGTATGTCAAGCCTATGTTTCCAAGGGCCCTCGCGCCATCATCTTTGCTTCCAATCTCTTCATCAATACTTAACTCTTGGAAATAATGTTCCAGCGCCTTTGGGTAATTACGATCCGAACTGTAAATGCCGGCAATACATCCATTAATAGAAGCTATGGATTGTTTGTCTCCCGATTCTTCATCAGCTTTTAAGGCTTTATTATAATATTCCAGGGATTTTGTATTGTCTTGGTTTAAGAAATAAACGGCGCCGATATCCATGGCAGACCGGCCAATTATAACTTTGTTTCCTGTTTCCTCGGCCAGTTTCAGGCATTTAAAGTAGTACTCCAGCGCTTTTCCATACTCGGCTTGCTGGTGATAAGCAATGCCTATATTCATGTCGGCCCTGGCAAGTCCATCCTTATTCGTTGTTTTCTCAAAAGCTTTTTGTGATTTAAAAGCATATTCCAGCGCCTTGGTGTAGTCGCTTTGATAAAAATAAAATCACAACTATCAGAAA
>CAIRTW010000146.1 GCA_903881585.1 uncultured Bacteroidota bacterium
GCTTGGATGCACGGTTTTTGAGGGCCTTTGCCATATTTCCTTGCATTTGGTTACCCCTAATTTCCGAAATTCTCCCGTATTTACTATACTTTGTAGTTAATCAGCAGACCCTAAATAATTATGCAGGCCAAAATATGGTATATCACAGCTGCAATAAAGGATCGTAGATATGGACAGCCAAAATACAGGCTGTTGCAGCATACTATTACTCTTAAAAACACTATTGTTAAAAAGAACTATTAAGTACATGGCAGTCAGTATAGCAAGTCCTGATATAAACGTCATGCTTGCAAAAACGTATACTGAGCTCATTGCTATGTTAATTGCCCAAAATGCCGTGTAAACTATCAAAACAAGAAAGAAAAGACGTTTAGCCTTCAAATACATCAATTTGATCGCGGCAACTCCCAACAACCAAATTTCAATGATCATATAAGAATTAAACAACCATCCATTAGGTTTGTGAAGACAATTAGCAATATAAAGCCGCAGCACTCTGAGAAAAGCGCCACGGCTGTTAAATAAAATGCCAACTTATAAGGCGTTGACAAAAATCTATAATAATACAATCCAATTACTAAGGCAAAAACTTTCCCAAATGTCACAAAAACCAACAGAGCCATGTATCGTAATCCGTTTTATGAAACGAATTTATGAAAGCCCGGAAATTTTCCTGCATTAAATTAAGATAGGTTACTAAAAAATCACCTTGGTTGGATATATACACCGCAATTCGGTGGGCACAATGTCCCCACATCTCCGGCCTTCATCTGAAACTCGAGGTCATACACAACATTGTCCAGCATCTGTGTTCCGTCCTTTTGGCGCAGATAGACCAGCAATGTATGCGGATGAGCCAGCACCGGGCTGGTCTTGTCATGTGAGCCTGCTGCAAAATTTAATATTGCGCCGGCCGGAGCGCCATTATCGACAAATATCTTACGCACCTCCTGTATCCACGGGAACACTAAATTCCGTACAAAAACAGCGCCGGCGGTGTCAGATGCGAGGTTGACCAGCGTGTTCGGATCGCACACCCCTGTATCGCAATAGTAAAAATTATCGAGGTAGTTCTGGTCAAACAGGTCCGTGATCGCAGTAGGGGCTAAAGAACCGTCTTCAATTGTGTACCACGCCGCATTGGTGGTGTCCAGGTCAAAGGTACGTGGCTGCCCGGAAGGCGTCATGGTGCATATCTGCATACGCAGAAAAAGGGCATTCTTATTCGTATCGTAGCAGAGTACAAAACGCAATGCCACTGTGCCGGGGGCTGCTCCGGTAGATTTGATAAAATTTTCCACCACAAGCGCGAATGAGCTCCAGGGAACCTGGATATCCTGCCCACCGAATTTTGAATTACATCCGCTCAGAAAGTAGTGGTGCTTAAAATGAGCCCGCATTTTGTCGAAATGCTCAAGTGTGATTACCATGGGATTTTGTGGCATAGCTGTATTTTTTTTGAAAACGTGAAGCGGAAAGGTAAAGCCTTTTTTATGTCATTTCCAAATTTTAGGGTACGGGAAAAACACCCTTTTTTGTACGGGGTTTTTCCCCTGCAACGTATCGAAAGATGTCCGTTCTTTGTACAAGTTTCCATATGACCTCCTTACCTCTCACTATGATTTTTATAAAATAATATTCAAATAGCAGGCCCCGGCCCCGGATAAATGATTGACCTAACACTGTGAAAACCTTTTCTTGAAAAATGAAAACTAAATTCCGCCCCCGCCTTCGGGGGCTTTTTTATGGAATATTGCGTCTTCCTGATCTTTAATAGATAACGAAGTATATTGCGAACCGATCGTAATGAACAGCAACCTCACAGATGAAGACCTACTGCACAACTACCGGGCCGATGGTGATAACCAATGGCTTGGGTACCTGCTGCTGCGCTATACCGCCCTGCTGTTCGGAGTGGCGATGAAATACCTGAAGAATAAAACACAGGCCGAAGATGCCGTACAGCAGGTCTTCGTAAAGGTGCTTACCCATATGCCAAACGAAGAAATGCTTAACTTCAAAGGCTGGCTGTACATATTAATGCGAAACCACTGCCTGCAACAGCTGCGCGATAAAAACTATCATACAGATGATGCATCCCTGGAACATCTATCCGCCAGCGAGCCAGACAAAGAAGAACTGGCCTTGCGCGACAATACCCTGCAGCAGATGGAGGAGGCTATCGAACTACTCAATGAAGAACAAAGAAAAACGATCGTGCTTTTTTATTTAAAGAAGTACAGTTATGAGCAGATAATTGCACAGACCGGCTATACCTTTATGCAGGTTAAAAGTTTTATCCAGAACGGGAAACGTAATTTGAAAACAATCTTATTAAAAAGAGCCGCCGGGCGATGGTTATGAGCGATCAAAACAACATATCGCCATTCGATAATGGAGGAAAGGAAAAACTTTCTGAAGATATACTCATGGCCTACCTTGACGGAAGGCTCTCTGCAGCAGAGCAGCACGAGGTGGAAATATGGCTTGCAGAAGATGGCATGGAAGCCGATGCGCTGGAAGGGCTTAAAACCTTGCACCCTGGCGAAACAAAGCAAACACTGGACAAACTGAAACATGGGCTTCACAAGACAATAGTTGGCGGAAAACGCAAGCGCAGACAATTGCGCACAGACCATATTACCTGGATCGCAATCGGGATCATCTTATTGCTCACCGTGGTTGCCTACCTGGTCATCCGCATTACCAAATGACCTAATTTTGCATTTTACGTAAGACGTAACGATCTACCGCAAAAATAAAAAGTATCGCGGACTTACGACTTATGACTTATAACTTACGACTAGAAATTTATGCAATACATCCCCCAACGCCCCCCTTTTGTAATGATCGGCGAGGTAATAAGTGCCGATGAGAAGCACACACTTACGTCCTTCTCCATAACGGCAGATAACATCATGGTCGAAAACGGCTTTTTCACCGAAGGCGGACTGGTAGAGAATATGGCACAGACTGCTGGCGCTGGCACCGGCTACATGGCCATCAAGAATGGCAAGCCCATGCCTATGGGTTATATCGCTGCGCTGAAAAATGTGGTCATCACCGCGCTGCCGAAAATAAACGACACCATACAAACCGAGGTGACTTTTGGCCAGATCGTCATGAACTTTCACCAAGTCAACGGCCGCGTATTATTAGCGGAAAACGAGATCGCAAGTTGCGAGTTCAAGATATTTGTTAACCCGGATCAACCTGCAGCTTCATAGGTGGTACCGGTTTACGCGATAGCTTCAAACATTATCTCTTCTTTGGGAATGGATACCGGCGCCCATTGGCAGGCGGTGCTCGCCGGCAGAACCTGTATCAAACGATACAATGACAGTGCACTGAGCAACAGCCCCTTCATGGCATCTAAGCTGGACCCTGCGCAGTGGCAGGCCATACAAGCGCAAACGCAGGCAGCTCAGTACCTTACGCCATTTGAACAATTGGCATCCTGCTCCATAAAAAAAGCGCTGGATACCCTGGAAGATGACATTGATCTGCAACAAACCGTTTTCATCCTTGCTTCTACAAAGGGCAACATAGAGCTATTGGGACAGATGCCGGATGAGCGGATGCTGTTGCACCACTCCGCAAAACTTATTGCAGAACACAATCATATCACTAACAAGCCTGTCGTAGTTTCCCATGCCTGCGTATCCGGCGTTGTTGCCTTGCTGCATGCTTCACGGTTGCTGCAGGCGGACAGATACAAGCACGCTATTGTCACAGGCTGCGACCGGTTTTCCCGCTTTGTTTTGAATGGCTTCCAGTCATTCCAGGCGCTATCAGATGAGCCTTGCCGCCCGTTTGATGCAGCGCGGAAAGGGCTCACCCTGGGCGAGGCAGCAGCAACAATTATATTGTCTGCCCAAAAATCAGAAACCATATCTGGCCGCCTCATGAGCGGCGCTACATCAAACGATGCCAACCACATCTCCGGGCCATCCCGCACCGGCGAAGAGCTTGCAGCAGCGATCACACGCGCACTTTTCCAGGCAGGTATCTCCTCAAAAGAAATAGGCCTGATCTCTGCCCACGGCACTGCAACTCCCTATAACGACGAGATGGAAGCAAAAGCCTTCGAACATGCAGGGTTGCTAAATAGTCCGGTCCACAGCTTCAAAGGTTATACCGGCCACACACTTGGTGCGGCTGGGGTACTTGAAAGCGTTATGACACTTGAGGCATTACGGCATCAAACACTTATTCCGTCAGCAGGCTACGAAGACCTCGGTGTCCCCAAACCAATAAATGTAACACGCAAGTTGCAGCCTACGGCAATAGACTATGCCCTCAAAACTGCATCTGGTTTTGGTGGCTGCAATGCTGCTATTGTGTGGCAGAAAGAATGATATTTCATCCAAGTACCTTAACTTTGTAATATGTTACAATTTCTTTCCGATAATTCAGGACATAGAACCGCTCTTGTTATTCCCATTGAGGAATGGAATGGCATAAAAAGCAAGTATCCCGGAATAGATGCTATTGAGGGAGATTTACCCCAATGGCAAAAGGATCTTATAGATAAAGATCTAAAGGAAATTGCCGATAACCCCCAATGCCTTCGGCCTATTGAAGAATTGTTAGAGGAATTAGACAAAGAAGATTAAAGCCTATGAACTTTAAGATAGTCTATCGCCTCAATGCAAAGCTCAATGTAATTGAAGCAAAAGCATGGTATAAACAACAACGACCTGGCTTGGAAAAAGACTTCACTACGGCTTTGAAAGAAGCAATTATTCGACTATGATCACAGCCAGATGTTTATGCCATCCGTTATAAAAACGTAAGGATAATCCACACTAATACTTTTCCATTTAATAATAAACCGCTATCAATAATGATAAAATAATAATTTACTATCTTTGGAGTTCAAATTGCTTTTTATGCGAACCTTAGAGTTAGTAAATCATCTTACAGACGCGCAATTAAAAGAAAAGCTTGGGTCTTCAGCAGGCA
>CAIRTW010000147.1 GCA_903881585.1 uncultured Bacteroidota bacterium
GGGCCTTGATGCCAAAAGTTTTGACATGAGCAAAGAACCATCTGCAAATGGCAAGTACATCAGGAAGAAGGTGCCGATAAAAAACGGTATTGATAAAGACAACGCCAAGAAAATAGTGCAACTCATAAAAAGCAGCGGCATTAAAGTGCAGGCAGCTATACTGGACGACATAATACGTGTAACAGGTAAAAAGCTGGACGAATTACAGGAAGTGATACAGCTATGCCGCACTTCGAATATAGAGTTGCCTTTGCAGTTCGTAAATATGAAAAGCTAGGGATACCGGCAGCTGTTAATCGACAGGCAGCTCGATGGTAAATACGATATCGTTGCTGCCAATGGTTTCCACATATAGCTTGCCGCCTATGTTTTCTATTATTGCATTGACATAGAATAACTTGATACCTCCTTGCGAGGTATGCTGGTACAGGCGGCGGTAAATATCAAAAATGTTGTTCTCGGCAAATAACAATTTTTCGCCACTCACATGATCAGTGATGTGCAGCTGTACCTTATCGGGCAGCAATTCGCTTTTTATGGTGATGCGCTGGGCATCATTGTCTACGTTTTGTTTTATTATGCCCTGCAATAGTTGCAGCAGTATCTCATAGAGAAAGTACCTGTCTGTCCGGATCTCAGTTATTGCCGAAAAATCAGTTCCCAAATGGAATTTTTTTACCGGAAAAACAGCATTTAGTTTATGCACTACTTGAGCTACCAGCGATGTGAAACTTACACTTTCTGAATTGAGCAGCATGTGTTCCTTAACCAGCAATGTACTATTGAGGTCTTTCATCACCTCGTCCAGCTTCAGCGAGATGTTGCGCACCTCACTGATCATGTGCTTTTGCTCCTGTTCTGTGAGGCAGTCCTCCTCTTCAATAAGAACAGTGGCATTCAACAGGTTCACCACTTTTGAGCGAAGGTTATGGGAAACCACATAAGTGAATTCTTCGAGGCTCCTGTTTTGAATGTTGAGGTCTTTGATCAGTTTTTCCTGCTTCAGCCGCGCCACTTTATTTTCATAAGCCCGCTGCAAGCCATTCATGGAGTAAGCAAGCGCTGAGCCGAGTCGATCCAGTATCTTCACTTCTTCTTCCGTGAACCTGTTCTTTTCATTTGAATAGATATTCAGTATCGCAACCTTACCATTCAGCAATTTTAAAGGAATGGAAATAATGGAGTTCAGGTTGTGCACCTGTGCATTAACCTTCCACGGTGTAAATATCTGGCTGACAGCTATTTCGTTTACCACTACCGACCTGAGGTTAGTTGCGGCCCTTGCCACAGGGCCATTCTTATGCACCTCATTATTGAGGTCGATCATAAAGTTATCGAGGTAGTGAATGGCCGAACCAAATTTATGCAGGGGGCTGATAAATTTATTTTCGTTGATAGAATCGGGTACATAGCCAAACCACACCAGCTGGTAACCACCTATCTGCACTATCTTTTTGCATACGTGCTCTATCATCTCAAACTCATCAGTTGCCGTGATGATGTTATCTATTACCTCGATCAGGAGATTGAGCTCGCGGAAGAGCCTGAACAGCATCTTCTTCTTTTTATCCCCTTCATTAATGATCTCAGAAAATAGTATGATCCCCCCGATAGCGCCGTTTGTTTTGCGCCAGGGTCTCACCTCCCAGTTCACATTAAATCTATTACGGCCGTCAACAACCAAAACATCATTCTCTTTTCGTTCTGTAGCGCCAAGCAGGCAGCGTTTATGTATCTCTTTGCGCTCCTCCGGGAGGTTTGGGAATATCTCATAAAAATTTTGGCCAATGATGTCTATCAACTCAAGGTCATATGTCTCCAGCCATTTGTTGGTAGCAGCGATCACATTCATACCAAGGTCCACCATCACGATCGATGTAGGGAGGTTCTCCATTATTGCCTTTATCCAGTTGGTGCTTTCTATACGGTTGCTGATGAGCCAATCGCGCTCATCTACCTTTTCTTTTACACTCGTACCTTCGCACTGAATAATGAGCATCGCGTATTCTTCCACATAGTTGAGTGAAATCACAACTATCCGAAACTTTTTTGCCTGAATAGCGGCCATACCTTTGGTTAAGAACGACCAAAACACAAAAATATGGGGCTATTCAAACGTAGTAAAAATAATAACAAACCGTTACTGCGCCAAATTCTGGATTTAATA
>CAIRTW010000148.1 GCA_903881585.1 uncultured Bacteroidota bacterium
AATGCCTGATGCTGGAAATATTCTTTAAATACAGGTTCCGACATAACTCAAATTTACGCCGAAACTATTGCCTGTATTGACTTATGCCTTATTTTATTTATGCACACCAAATGTGGAAAAACCCACCTGACATTTAGTTTTCAAACAAAATAAGAGGGTGCCCTTTTGAGACACCCTCTATATTTAATTCTAGTATTTTATTGAAATCTTTATCATTATCTGCAACAAGTGTAAGATCACGAACAATTGCTGTCGCTGCAATAAGGACATCAGGCAGTTTCACTTTTGTGGCTTTTCTGATTGAAACAGCTATATCTCCAATGTTGTCATCAACTGGAAAAATAGAGGCGCCATCAGTAAACTTCCGGGCTATTATTAAGTCGCTTGGATCAGGTGGATCCCAGGCTAAAATCTCTACCTTGGTAATGATAGAAATATTGATTTCCTTGTCCAATTCTTTATCTGAAAAAGCAAGCGACCGAACAGGCAAAGAGTTGTTCAGATACTTTATGGCTGCGCTCGAATCTATAATAAATCTTTCTGCCATTCGTTTCGCATATCATTGAATTGACGATCAATTTGTTCATTTGTCATTGGAGAATTTTTACCTCTTAATTCCGATGCTTTGCTTTTTGATTTTGTATGTGATGCCGTGCTGGATTTTACTTCAAGCTCTTCGAGAATCTTTTCATATTCTTTGAAAGGCAATACCACGGAAAGCTTTTTACCGGTACTATCAGTAATATATTGTGGATTTGAAAGTCTCATTACTAAATGTGGTTACGTTATGTAAAGTTACATTATTTGGTAAATGATTTAGGTTAAACCTTCAACTTTAATGATTCGTTCGGCAGTATAGCACTAACTAATGTTAGGGGTCAGGGGTAACCCCAGTTCCTTCTTCTGCACATCATCAATTGAGCTCGGTGCATCCAGCATCACATCCCTACCAGAATTGTTTTTAGGGAAGGCTATAAAATCACGAATGCTCTCCTGGCCGCCAAGCAGCGCGCAGAGGCGGTCAAAGCCGAATGCTATGCCGCCGTGGGGTGGTGCTCCATACTCAAAGGCGCCCATGAGGAAGCCGAATTTATCCTGTGCTTCTTCCTTGCTCATGCCAAGGGCTGCAAACATTTTCTCCTGTAGCTCCCTGCGGAATATGCGTATGGACCCGCCGCCTATTTCCGTGCCGTTGAGCACTATATCGTAGGCATTGGCTTTTATATCGCCATACTTACTTAGATCATTCATCCATTCTATATGCTCCGGTTTAGGAGATGTGAAGGGATGATGACGGGCTACCCAGCGGTTGTTTTCCTCATCCAGCTCAAACAGCGGGAAGTCGATAACCCAAAGCGGCTTGTAAACTGCATGATCGCGCAGGCCCAGGCGGTTACCCATTTCAAGGCGCAACTCACTCATGGCCTTGCGGGTGCGGGTTTCGACTCCGGCCAGTATTAATATAAGGTCTCCCGCTTTAGCGCCGCAGAAGCCGGCTATTTCTTTCAGTTTTTCCTCGTTATAGAATTTGTCAACGCTGCTTTTGTAGGTTCCATCGGCATTGCATTTTATATACACTACGCCGGTCATGCCTATCTGCGGGCGTTTTACCCATTCTGTAAGCTCATCTGTTTGTTTTCGGCTATACTCGCTGCAGCCCGGTGCGCAGATCATGAGGATAGTTTCGGCATCGTCAAATACTTTAAACCCTGCGCCACTCAATGATGCACAGTTTACTTCATTCTTAGACTTTGCATTTTGAATTTTCATTTCGAATCGGATATCCGGCTTGTCATTGCCATAATGCCACATGGCATCGTCAAATGTCATGCGCGGAAACGCCTCAGTTATCTCAACGCCCTTTACGTCTTTGAAAACATGCTTGAACAGTCCTTCAAAAGTGTTGAGAATATCTTCCTGTTCCACAAAGCTCATTTCGCAGTCTATCTGTGTAAACTCAGGCTGGCGGTCTGCGCGAAGGTCTTCATCCCTGAAGCATTTTACCACCTGGTAATAGCGGTCGTAACCACTTACCATCAGTAATTGCTTAAAGGTTTGCGGGCTTTGTGGCAGCGCATAAAACTGCCCCTCATTCATGCGCGATGGCACTACAAAGTCGCGCGCACCCTCGGGTGTGCTGCGAATAAGGAACGGTGTCTCTATGTCCCAGAAGCCTTGCGTATCCAGGTAGTTGCGCACAGAGCGATTTACGCGATAACGAAGTTCGATGTTCTTTTTGAGTGGCGGCCTGCGAAGGTCCAGGTAGCGGTACTTCATGCGCAGTTCATCACCGCCATCGGTGTCTTCCTCTATAGTGAAGGGTGGGGTTGCTGCGCTGTTCATGACAGTAAAATCAGCCACGCTTATTTCCACATCGCCGGTAGGTATTTTTGCGTTCTTATTACTGCGCTCCAGCACTTTTCCTGTTACCTGTATCACGAACTCACGGCCAAGCGGCTCTTCGCCAAGGCGTGTATTCAATTGCTCATCAAATACCAACTGCGTGATCCCGTAACGGTCGCGGAGATCTACAAATGTGATGCTGCCAAATTTGCGAACGGTCTGTACCCAGCCGGCAAGTTTCACTTCTGTTCCTGTATGTTGTGTGCGTAGCTCGCCGCAGGTATGTGTTCTGTACATATGTATGTCTTAAAAAGGACTGCGAAGATAAGCGGAATGGGGCAATTGCATACTACCACTGCCTGTTGATTCCAATAACTACCTTGAATTTTGTTATCAGATCCAAATGAAATTCGGCTTCGGGGTTACCATTTTTATTAAGCTCGGCCTGTGCGTTGCGGATGCCAAAATTGAAGCGGTTTACAAAGCCCATTGCCCGCATGGCCTCTGCAATAACAGGGTTTCTGTAATCGCTGGCATTGGGGAAGTTTTCCGGCCTGGCTTCACCATAGAGGCCGCCGGGATTTATTATTTCTATCCTGTCGGCAAATTCATAGATATAGACTGGCGCATTTGATTCATAGTCGCGGTGCATGATGGCGTTCATCACCAGTTCCCGCAACGCCCAGGGAGCATAATTGTACAGATGTGTTTCCTGCATTGTATCGTTGCGCACCGGCCTTGACTTAATGATGTTTGATTTAATAAAATCATCCAGAGATTTCAGCTCATTAATTAAGGCAGATGAAAAACGCTTTTCAAATACCACGCCTGATGTAACATCAGTTTCATTGAACTTGACGTATTGTATATATGCGCCCGGAAAATAAAATACGGGGGTATTTCCAAACAATAAGATACCTGCATTTGTGGGGCAACTATATGGCAGATCGTACAGGCGTAAAGAGGCAATCTGTTCAGTCAATGATCTGTGATTGGCCTCCAGCACTTCCGCTGATATAACAGCGGGCAGATAAGAGAACTTTATGCGCTCTACATCTATATCTGCCAGTGTTGCGCCGGGGCATGGCCTTGAGTCAAATGTTTTAGCTGTAGTACTTCTTTTCTCCGTTAACCTTCTTTCTTCCGCTTCATTAGCCTGCGCTTTTCGTGGGCCAACCCGGATATAACATCTGCCATTGTATCGCACAGGTGGGTAAAATGAAGGCTGCACCTCTATCACAGCTACGTCACCACCATTAATGTTATAAACCGGACTGACCACCATTGACGGCTGTGGCAGTACATTCCCGTTTAAACGTACATTACCTATGTTTTGCAGCATGTCATCAGTTATTTTCAGGCCTGCTACTTTACCGTCGTCATTTACCCCAACCAAAATATAAGCCGCTTGCTTGTTATTGGGGAAGTCGTTTGAAAAAGCGCAAACAGCGGGGCCTAATTTGTCTTCGCGAACAGAAATAGTACGTTCCACCCTGTCGGATTCCATATCAGCCATTAATGTAATTACCTCTTCCTGCGAAAGCATTGTTTTAAAAATATAGAATCAAAGTTACTGTTTTGCCAAGCAGACACAAACTCATTTTAACGACCACCAGACGCCATCCTCCTGCTCAGCAGATCTCCAAGACTGATAAAGAAGCCCAGCACCATAACTATTACGCCCAGCCACAGGACATTGATGAACGGGAATACCAGCGCTTTCAAAACAATGAAATCAGAGGTCGTTTGTTTCACCATGATCTCTGTGGAGACATCTGTTGGGGACTTCACCATCAGGTTCTCGAAACGCACATTAAGGTTCATACCGCCAAGGGTGTCTTCAATATGCAGTATCTCCCTCTTGTTACGAAGTATGTAGATGGGGGCAATGTCTTTTATCGGCTTGTCTTTGTTGTCATAGACCGTGAACCGGGCGCAGATAACAAGGTCGCTGTCCATGGGTTCGTACCGGGTATCGCTTACTTTCCGGTCCAGGCCGTTAAAGATCATATATCCGCCCATAAGCAAAACAGTATCGCCTTGCTTACTTACTATATGGCTCTTATAGCTTATTGTGTCTGTTTTGTTTTTATCCAGCAGCCCCCCTTGAATGTGCTGCACATAAGTAAAGATGTCGTGGTCCCAAAAGTGCTTAGTAGATGGGTTTACGGTGAGCGCTGCTTCACCTTTCGAGTTTAGGAATGCGTCAGGATGTAAGAAGAATTGCTCTTTCAGTTCTCTCGTTTTGGGGTCTCTCTTTTCGAAAAGTATATTATAGTAAATGATTTTATCTTTCCCTTTCACACTTTCGCTGTCATTAATGTAGGTGGCCAGGTATTCGGCCATTGGCGATGCTACTCCGCGAAAGAGGAGCTCATTCTCGCTGTTTTCCTTTGCATTTTCCTCGGCGGTTCTCTTGCCCGGATTAAAATCTTCGCCTGTGATATTAAATGAAATAGCGTGTTTATTATAAGACGAAAGCAAGATACCCAGCAGCACCATTGCAAAGCCGAGGTGCGCTACCGATGGCCCCAGTTTTTTGAACTTAACTTTCTGAACAACGATGCCGTAATAGATATTGGCTACAATGCCAAAACATGCAGCAAACAGCATAATATCATATTGCCACATGGTGATGTGCTGTCCCCAGCCAATAGCGGCAGCCATAACCAGGCCGATAAGCGATGTAATGCCAAGGCGCTTTGCAATAACCTTTCCATCGCTGTTCTTAAACTTCATGTACAGTACAGAACCCGACAATATACCGATGATGATTGCTACCCAAACCTGTATGTTGTTATAATGCAGCATGGGGTCTATAGGCGGGGCAAAATCTTTGCCGGATATCCATTTTGCCAGCGGCGACCATACCGGTATAGATGTGCTGAGCGCTATCTGCATAGATGACAGAAACAGTATCACCGAGCCGATAAACATCCAGAACTCGCGTGATAGCGTTTCTTCCTCTGTCTTAATGCGGGGCAGGCCGCGCCATCGCCAGATGAGCATTGCCAAAGCAAGCAGCAGCAATGTGCCGATAACGACCAGGAGGTGGTAGTAGAGCGCTTGCCCGTCTCCGGTAAAAGCATGTACCGATGTTTTGCCCAGTATGCCGGTGCGGGTAAGGAATGTGGCATACCATACCAAAAGGTGAGACAGCAACAATAAAATAAGCGTAAGCGATAGCGCCCGCCCGGTACTTTTATATACCAGCAGGGTGTGCAGTCCGGCTATCAGCACAAGCCACGGCACTAATGAGGCATTCTCCACAGGGTCCCACGCCCAGTAGCCACCGAAGTTGAGCGACTCATACGCCCAGGCGCCGCCCATCATAATGCCGGTACCAAGCACAGCGCCATTGAACAAAGACCAGGCTATTGTCGGTTTTACAAAGGTTTGGTATTCGCCTTTCCAGAGTGCAGCTATGCAAAAAGAAAAAGGAATAAGCGTGGATGCAAACCCAAGGAACAGTACAGGTGGGTGTATCACCATCCAGTAGTTCCGCAGCGATACATTGAGGCCGTTACCATCGGTAATAAAGCTCATGTAGTTGGGGCTGGAGAAGATAGGCGCATCCTGCATGGCATGGCGCAGTAGCAGAAAGGGCGTACTGCCAAATTTGAGATCAGCGCCGAAATGGATGCCGAGTATCATGCTGCATAGGCACACCTGCACCAGCGAGATGATTGCCATAGTACGGGTTTCCAGTCCTTTGGCCGTGCGCATTACTACAAGGCCCAGCACACAATGCCAGAAGGTCCATAGCATGAAGCTACCTTCCTGTCCTTCCCAGAAGCACGCCAGCAGGTATTTTCCCGGCAGTGACAATGATGAATGCTCCCAGGCATAATGGTACTCAAAAAGGTGGTTCTCTATGATGTAAAAAAGAGCAATGAAAATACTGACCACGGAAACGGCGTGAATTATAAAGCCACTACGCCCGAACACCAGCCACGAACGGCTGGCAAGCGGATCGGTCTGCTCAGTGCGTACAGCCCTGAAGTAGCTGAACATGCTGAACAGCGCCGCCACAAAAGATGTGATTACAAAAAAATGACCCAGTTGCCCGGGCCTTAAATGCTCTCCTACGAACTGCATCTGGTTAGTCATAAGTCGTAAGTCATAAGTCGTAAGTTTCCACTATCTTGAACCATCAGGTTCCACATTTCAAAGACGTTGCTAATTTCTTGTCCTGCGCTTCTTGGATTTTAATCTTTGGTTTTTGGGTTTTTGAATTAGCTGCTTCTTCCTTCCACCACCATGTCCTTCTTGTACTTAGATGGGCACTTCATCTGTATCCTCGAACAGTGAAATGTACCAGCGTCCTCATATCCCATCATCACTATCTGCTCCGATTTTTCAATATCCCTTGGCTTTTCTCCGTTGAATATCACTTTGTTCATATTCCCGGCCTTGTCCTTGGCATAGAAAATAAAATGGTTGGGATCTTTTTGCGGGTCATATTCCATCTCCTTATCTTTCTGCAACATGCCGATAACGTAATATTTCTTACCCGGCTCTTTGGATGCAGATGCGAAGGTTTCATAGGTGCTGAAATTTCCAAAGACACTAACCAAAACACTAATGGCAACAACAATAAGTATCAATAAAACTATGTGCGTCTTTTTCATAAGCTGCAATACAATAATACCCGATTATCCGTTTGGGTTGCAAAGTTAAGGTAAGGAACGTTAACAAATCAAACTCAGTCGAGTTGCGAAGTTATTTTTCTTTTTTTCAAGGCGGGAAAGCTGCGAATATTTAAATATTTAAAGATTTTACAACACAGAAAAAATGGAAATGAACGAGCAAATTGACTGAGTTTGATTTGTTATCGTTCCTCAATAAGGTTTTTCAAATCATTTTAATGCTGCCATTCTTGTCATCTATTTATGTTGTTTTAGAAAATATAAAGTTGATCCCGTACAGATAATAACAATGTAATGGCCGGAAGTTTTGAAAAGCACCTCTGAATTTTTACTTTTGAAGGAATAGTAATTATTATACCCAGCAAATGGCTAAGAAACCGACTAAGAAACCAATACCCCAGGCCGTGCCGGTGGCACCGGCTGCGCAGGCGAAACAGGCAGCTGCAAAATCAACTACTTTAAGTGGGACAAGCGGCAACCCGCTACTCTCCGTAAAAATGCTTTGTATCATACTTGGTGTTATTTCATTTTTGCTGTATGCCAATACGCTGAGGAATGGCTACGTGATGGATGACGTGATCGTGCTGAAGGAAAACACTATGGTGCAGCAAGGCTTTAAGGGAATCCCCGAGCTACTGGCAACACCGCACATGAGGGGCTACCTGGTTATCCCGAATGATCTTTACCGCCCGCTGTCGCTGGTGATGTTTGCGGCCGAATACCCGTTCTTTGGACAGAGCCCAACAGGGTACCACTTCATGAATGTCCTTTTGTTTGCTGGCTGTGTGATCATGCTGTTCCTGTTTTTAAATAAGTTCTTTGGCGGCAAAAAGACCGCAATAGCCTTTATTGCAGCCCTGGTGTTTGCGGTGCACCCTATACATACCGAGGTGGTGGCCAATATAAAAAGCTGCGATGAGCTGCTGTGCTTTTTCCTGGGCTTCCTTTCCCTGAACCTGTTTGTAAACTATATGAAGAGCGGCAAGATGCTGCAACTGGTGTTGGGAGTACTTACGTTATTCCTTGCGTTTATTTCAAAAGAAACCGTAATAGCGTTCCTCGCCATAATTCCTCTGCTGTTCTTCTTTTATATTAATGAAGATAGAAAGCGGGCTATTTACATCACGGCCGGGTCTGCAGTGGTCTTTATTATTTTTATGGTCATCCGGTCGCACATACTTACGGAGTATAACGCCAATCAGCCTGCCGGTGTTGAGTTTATAGATAATGCCCTGTCAAAGGCTACGGGGGTATCAAAAATGGCCACTGAAGTAGTGGTGCTGGGCATGTACCTGAAGCTGATGTTCATACCCCATCCATTGCTATGCACCTACTCTTTCAATGCCATTCACTATGCCGATCTTGCCGACTGGCGCTTCTGGTTGTCGCTGCTGGCTTATGGCACTATGATCTACTTCGCAATAACCCGCTTCCTGAAAGATAAGAAAGATCCCTGGGCGTTCAGTATCATCTTCTACCTGGCCACGCTCTTCCTGTTCTCCAATCTTCCGTTCCTGATGGGCGCTGAGCTTGCGGAGCGTTTTGCATTTTTTGCTTCGGTTGCCTTCTGTGTGGCCGTAGCGCTTGCTGCCGAGCAATGGCTGCTGAAGGCCGGGGCATCAGATATTATGTCGCTTAAAAGCGCCAAAGTATTGGCAATCCTGATACCGTTGTCCCTCATCTTTGGCGGCCTTACGGTGGCCCGGAACGCTAACTGGAAGGACAACATCACCCTCTACAAAGCCGATGTTGCCAACTCACCGGAAGATTGCCGGCTGTACCACAATGTGGCCAGTTCGCTTGCTGAAGATGTGTACCCAACAATAACAGACACGCTGAAAAAGAAAGAACTGGATAATGAAAGCCTCGAATACCTGCGCCATGCACTGACCATATACCCGGAGTATGCCGATGTGCATGTGGAGATGGGCCGTGTGTTTGACCGCCAGCGCAAGTACGATTCTGCCGAATATCATGATGTGCTTGCGCTGCAATTAAACCCGATAAACTTTACCGCAACTAATAACCTGGGCAGTGTGTATCTCACCAGCGGAAAGTATCCGCAGGCTATTGGTATGTTCAAGAAAGCGCTGGAGCTTAATCCTAATTTTAAGTTCCCTTACATCAACCTTGCCCGTACTTATGTGCAGCTGAAGCAGTTTGATTCGGCAGTTATGAACTACCGTAAGATGCTGACATTTGAGCCCAATTCGGTGGAAGGGATACAAGGCCTCGGTATTGCCTTTTTTGAAGGCCATCGCTACGATTCAGCAGAGTATTACTTTAACCAGATATTACAGCGCAGCCCTGATGATCAGACTACGGTGGCCTACCTGAGCGCAACTTACTTCAACTCCAAAAATTACCCCAAGGCAGTAGCGCTTTACAAGAAAGCGCTGGCGCAAAATCCCAATGATATTAACGCATGGTCCAACATAGGACGGGCGTACTACTATTCGGGACAATACCAGCTGGCTATTGATGCTTTTAATAAAGAGATCCAGATAGACCCCAAGGTAGGCCCCAAAGACCTGCCCGGCATAGCCCTAAGCTACCAGAAGATGGGCGACATGGAGATGGCGCGTAAGTATGAGGTTGTGGCCAAGCAGGTGGACCCGCGGTTTAAGCTGGAGTAGCTAGATAGGGCAAAAGTTAAAAATCAAACCCCATAACTTCTTTATGAGACAAATCGGTTTTCTGGTGGTTGTTACTGCTACTTTGCTGGTGGTCTCGTGTAGCGAAGCGAAACACCCGATCGATGAAGAGGCAAAGGTCAAAATAGATAGCCGATTGTTAGGGAAATGGGGCGCAACTGACCTTAGAAAGAGCAGTGAGCTGATCGCAACTGATGCGGGTGTCATATACAAGCTGACGAAACAAAATGATGATAATTACCACATAGTCTGTAAACAAGGAACCAGAAAGAAGACATTAAATACCACGGGTTATTTATCAGTAATTGATAGTGCGTTGTTCATGAACGTACTTGCTGATGATACTGATGGATATTTTTTTATTAGGATACTCAGTATAAATGCCAAAGAAGGCAAAGTGATCGTTGCAAATATTGCCGACACAACCATGATGCTGCTCACCAGCGCTGCGCAAGTGCGCGAGCGAATCACAAAGAACCTCAGCAATCCACTGTTTTATAAGGACACGGCGGAGTTTTATAGGGTAAAGTGAATCGCCGTCGCGAGGTGTGTTTCCTGCTATTTACTGATTCCCTCCAGTGCAAATAAGAAGGAGTAATTCAAGGCTATATCCTTCAGGTAGTCGAACCGGCCGGAAGCTCCGCCATGGCCAAACTCCATATTGGTATGCAGCAATAGTAAATTGCTGTCTGTCTTCATTGCCCTGAGTTTTGCCACCCACTTTGCCGGCTCAAAGTATTGCACCTGGCTGTCGTGAAGGCCCGTTGTGACCAACAGATTGGGGTATTTCTTCTTTTCCACGTTTTCATAGGGCGAGTAGCTTTTCATATAGTCATAGGCTTCCTTGTTTTTCGGATTTCCCCATTCGTCAAATTCGTTTGTTGTCAGGGGTATGCTCTCATCGAGCATGGTATTTATAACATCAACAAAAGGCACCTGTGCGATTACACCGTGCCACAGATCCGGCGCCATATTTACGACAGCGCCCATCAGCAGGCCGCCTGCGCTGCCACCCTGTGCGTAAAGGTGCTCTTTGCTTGTATAGCCCGCGCTCACCAGGTATTTACCGCAGTCGATAAAATCAGTGAAGGTGTTTTTCTTTTTCATGAGCTTGCCGTCAAGGTACCATTGCCTGCCCATCTCCTGTCCGCCGCGGATGTGTGCTATCGCATATACGAATCCCCTGTTTAGCAAGGTGAGCCTGGTGCTGCTAAAGGAGGCATCTAAAGTATTGCCGTAGGAGCCGTATGCATAGAGCAGCAAAGGCGCTTTCCCGTCTTTTACAAGACCTTTTTTATAGACTATGGAAACAGGTATTTTGGTGCCGTCTGTTGCCGTAGCGTAAATACGCTCGGTGACATACTGTTTCGGGTCGTAGCCGCCCAATACCTCCTGTTGCTTCATCAGCGTTTTTTCGCGGGTAGCCAGGTTGTAGTCAAAGGTGGAATTAGGTGTGGTCATGGAGGTGTAGCCATAACGCAGCGTTGTACTATTGTATTCTGGGTTTGCGCCAACATAAGCCAGGTAGGCAGGCTCTCCGAAATCAATATAGTGCTCTGCTCCGTCTTTAAGGTTGCGAACACGTAGCTTTACAAGGCCATCCTTTCGTTCGGTGAGCACAATGTAGTCCTTGAATTCTTCCAATTCTTCCAGCAGCAAATCTTCGCGATGGGGTATTACGTCCTTCCAGTTGCTCATGTCGGTTTTGCCGATCGGGCACTCCATGAGGCGGAAATTTTTTGCATTCCAGTTGGTGCGGATCAGGAATTTATCTTCCAGCGGAGAAATGGAATAGAGTACGTCTTTCATTCGGGGCTGAAATGTGACAAACGCAGCCATTGGTTTATCGGCATCTATTATTTTCATTTCAGACGACATCGTAGCCTCGGAGCTGATAATTATGTACTTCCTGTTTTTCGATTTCCCAACACCGATATAGTTGCTTTTATCCGTTTCTTCATAAACAGTGGCGTCACCGGCGGCATCGGTACCCATTGTTGAAAGATTTGATTACTACAACTACGTATTCACGTATATGAATAGGGAGGGCTCGAATAGGACTTATGAAAATGTGGGTGCTTTTTTCTCTAATATTGGAGATACAAGGTTTTTAAATGTCCGGTACTATAACTGGGAAACGAAAAGCGGAGGCTACTTTTTTTTGAAAGTAGTAAATGCAGATAAGCGTGGCTGGAATATGGATTTAGCGTTAGTGGCGGATACAACCCTAAAGAATATTACAAATGCCAGAGAAGTACGCAAACGGATCGGGGCGAATATCAACAATCCAAACTATTTTAAGAAGCCTGTGCATTTTCACAAGATATTGCCCCTGATGTACTGCAAGTAAAAAAGGATGAGCAACGCCCATCCTTTTCAACTTATTAACCTATTAACTTATCAACTCCTCACAGGTACTTCATTCCGCATCACCACCACACCATCAAACACATCTATCAGCACAGGCTTTACTTTGTCTATTTCGCCGCCGATTATTTTCTTGCTGAGCATGTTGATGATGTCTTTTTGAATTAACCTCTTTAGCGGGCGGGCGCCGTACTGCGGGTCGAAGCCGCGCTGCACGAGGTAGTCGAGCGCATAGTCGGTGAACTGGAGGTTGATGCCCTGTGCCTGCAGTTGTTTTTGCAGCTGCTCCAACTGTATGCGTATGATGCCCTTTATCTCTTTCCTCATCAGCGGGTGGAACATGATCACATCATCTATCCTGTTCAGGAATTCCGGCCTCAGCGATTGGCGGAGAACGTCCATTACCTGTTCCTTAGTGGCGTCTATTACATGCTCCAGGTCCTGCCCGTCTTTTATTTCGGCAAAATTTTCCTGTATGATGTGGCTGCCCATATTGCTGGTCATGATGATGATGGTATTCTTAAAGTTTACCACGCGTCCTTTGTTGTCGGTGAGGCGGCCATCATCCAGCACTTGCAACAAGATGTTGAATACATCGGGGTGCGCTTTTTCTATCTCATCCAGCAGAATCACGGAGTAGGGCTTGCGGCGCACAGCTTCGGTAAGCTGGCCGCCTTCGTCATAGCCCACATAGCCGGGAGGTGCGCCCACAAGGCGGCTCACGCTGTGCTTCTCCTGGTATTCGCTCATGTCTATGCGGGTCATCATGCTGTCGTCGTCGAAGAGTATTTCTGCGAGCGCCTTGGCAAGTTCTGTTTTACCCACCCCTGTAGTACCCAGGAAGATGAACGAGCCAATAGGTTTGCGGGGATCCTGCAATCCCGCGCGGCCACGGCGTATGGCATCTGATACGGCTATGATAGCTTCGTCTTGCCCTACTACACGCTTGTGCAGTTCGTCTTCCAGGTTCAGGAGTTTTGCGCGCTCGCTGGTGAGCATGCGCTGCACGGGTATGCCAGTGGCCTTGGCTACATTTTCCGCAATGTCTTCGGCATCCACTTCTTCTTTCATCAGACGTTTGTGCTGGGTGTCCATCTGTTCCAGTTGCTTCGACATATCGTCAATTACCGCTTCCTGCTCCTGTACCTTGCCATAGCGTATCTCTGCTACACGGCCATAGTTGCCTTCGCGCTCGGCCTGCTCGGCTTCCAGCTTCAGATGTTCTATTTCTGTGCGTGCTTTATTTATTTTATCAACTATTTCTTTTTCTTCCAGCCATTTAGCCTTCAGCGTATCGCGCTGCACACTCATGACCGATATCTCCTGATTCAGTTCTTTTAGCTTGTCTTTATCGTTCTCGCGTTTTATGGCTTCACGTTCTATCTCCAGCTGGCGTATGCGGCGTTCCAGTTCATCCAGTTCTTCGGGCATGGAGTTCATCTCCAGTTTCAGCTTGGCTGCGCTTTCGTCTATAAGGTCTATGGCCTTGTCTGGCAGGAAACGGTCTGTGATATATCTATGCGATAGTTCAACGGCGGCGATAATAGCTTCGTCCTTAATGCGCACTTTGTGGTGGCTTTCGTAGCGGTCTTTCAGTCCGCGCAGTATCGATATAGCGTCTTCCGGTGATGGCTCATCTACAAACACTTTCTGGAAGCGCCTTTCAAGGGCCTTGTCTTTCTCAAAATATTTCTGGTATTCATTCAGGGTGGTTGCGCCTATGGCCCGCAGTTCGCCACGGGCAAGGGCTGGCTTCAATATGTTGGCCGCATCCATTGCGCCTTCCATAGCACCAGCGCCAATGAGGGTGTGGATCTCATCAATAAAGAGTATCACATTGCCATCGCTTTCGGTCACTTCCTTTATTACTGCTTTCAGCCTTTCTTCAAATTCACCGCGGTATTTTGCCCCAGCCATCAGCGAGCCCATATCCAGGGCGAAGATGATCTTTGACTTCAGTGTATCGGGCACATCACCGTTTATGATACGGTGAGCGAGACCTTCTACAATGGCTGTTTTACCAACACCAGGTTCGCCCACCAATATGGGGTTGTTCTTAGACCTACGGGAGAGGATGTGCAGTGTTCTGCGTATCTCTTCGTCACGGCCAATAACGGGGTCCATCTTGCCGTTGCGGGCCATTTCGTTCAGGTTCTTTGCATAGCGTTGCAGGGCGTTGTACTGCTGCTCAGATGTTTGCGAGTTCACGGTATTGCCCTTGCGCAGTTCTTTGATAGCAGCTACGAGGCCCTTTTCAGTAAGCCCGGAATCTTTCAGGAGTTTGCCTGTATCATCGTTCATCTGCAATAGTGCAATAAGCAGATGCTCAGGCGTTACAAATTCATCTCCGAACGTTTTTAAGATATTGGCAGTGCGCAATATAGCATTGTTCACATCCCTGCTTATGTTCTGGGCAGGTTCGCTGCTCTGTATCTTAGGCATGCGGGCTATCTGCTCCTTCAGCTTGGTTTCCACAAAGCTGATGTTGACGTTGTTCTTTTTGAGCAGGTACGAGATTGGCCCATCGGCATCGTTGAGTAGAGCCTGCAGGAAGTGTGCAGTTTCGATAGTAGGGCTTTGGTTGTCGAAGGCCAGCTGCTGTGCCTGCTGCACGGTCTCCTGTGCTTTTATTGTAAAGTTGCTTAAGTTCATAAGAGGATGTTTCCGTTTTCATTATACGCATAAAAAGCGTTCCAAAATAATTATACTGAAATAATGTCATATAAAGTTAATAATAAACGCCAAGGTGGCTGAATTATTGAGGCGTGACTGAAAATAAGTCGGTAACTCACGCCGTCCCTCTCCTAAAGTATCGTGTACCCACATCTTTTTTGCCTTATTTCATTTTTCAAGTGCCTCGTAGAGGATGTCGGTTTGTAGTCTAATGCAAGCCTAAACGTTATTTGCCCCGTAGCGGGCTGTCCCATTTACGCATCGGATAGCCCGCTACGGGGCATTTCCTTATCCGATTTGCTGTGTTGCTACAAACCGATAGCCCCTCTGGGGCATAACTTATCGTATAAAAATACTTGTGGGTACACGGTAGTCTCCTAAAGGAGAGGGTGAAGTAGAATGAGTTGCGTAAACTCAGTTTGACATCTATAGCAAAATGCTATCGCGCTCAGGGAGTTATTTCGCAGAACTAAGCAACAACTCGTGCAGTTTCAACACCTGGGGTAGTATCGCAGTAACATCGTCATTGATAATTACGTGGTCACAGCGGCTCATTTTTTCTTCGTCGTTCATTTGCTGCGCCATTATGGAAAGGACTTTTTCGCGGGTCATACCGCTGCGCTGAATAGCGCGGGCTATGCGGAGTTCGGCAGGTGCAGACACACCTATCATTATATCCATTTCTTTATAGCTGCCGCTTTCAAAGAAAATTGCAGCCTCTTTAATAACGTATGGAGCTTGTTGCCGGGCAAACCAATCGTTTGCATAGCTAATCGTTGCAGGATGCACTAAAGCGTTTAGACTGGCTAGCTTTTCCGGTTGTTCGTATATGATCGCTGATACTTTGGTGCGATCTAGTTTTCCATTGGAATAAACATCAGCGCCAAGCATTACACTGATCTGGTGAACGAGCTTTGTGTCATTTTCCATCAGGTAACGGGCTGTATCATCGGCATTAAACACCGGTATGCCGAGTGTATGAAACACCCGGCATACCACTGATTTTCCTGAGCCAATACCGCCTGTGATGCCGACCCTCAACATGGGAGTTGGTTTTACTTTACTGCTGTAGTAGTGAGGCCCGCTGCGGCGTCCGCTTTCTTGCGGTAGGCCGCGGTCATTTCCATAGATACGGCTGAGCGCTCTATGGTCATAAATATGCTGCGGCTGATTTCTATTTGCAGTGTGCCGTCATCGTTGGCTTTGTTGATTCGGCCGTGGATGCCTGCGGTAGTTACTATCTGCTCGCCAGAGTTCATGCTGTCGGCAAATTTCTTTTGGTCCTTTGCACGCTTTGCCTGCGGGCGTATCATGAAGAAGTACATCACCACGAACATGCCTACCATTAAGAATATTGGGCCCATTCCTCCTTGTCCACCAAAAATCCCGCCCGGCGCTCCGGCCGCAGCCTGTAACATTACTGTATTCAATTGCATTGTTTTAAATTATTAAGATGAAAAATTGTTTGCTCTTGTTGTTTGAAAGGCAAAATAAAATTGCCCGATTTTATTCTTTTCTGATGTTATAACCGAAGCTAAATGCATGGTTCCCCTTTAGGGGGCAGGGGTTTTATTTTTCCTTGGCTATATCCGCCTTTATATACAGCATATGCAGCCCGCGCAATGTATTGGTATGTATGGTTACCGTTTTTTCCTGGTGGCCTTGTTTCCCTGCCGAGTTAAATGTCACCTTCATTATCGCGGTTTTGCCTGGCTCTATAGGGTCATGCGGATAGTTGGGTACTGTGCAGCCGCATGAGCCAACGGCTGAGTTAATGATCAGCGGCGTCTTGCCATTGTTGGTAAATGAAAATTCGTGCTCCACTATTTCTTTTTCGTGTATCGTACCGAATTCGTGCAGCGTGTCGGTGAAGTCCATCGTTGGCTTTCGTGCAGCAGCCACGGTGTCCACGCCATTGGCGGTAGCCGGATTGTTCACCAGGGTAATGGGTAATTGCCCATTAGGCGCTTTAGCATTATTTTGACTGTTGCAGGCTGCCAGTGCCAGAATTGAAATAAAAAGTAACCGTTTCATTTCTTGTTTTTTGTATTTAGTAGATAGTCCTTAGTAGATAGTCAATTTGTGGAATTTGCACCCGTCCGAACGACATTCAGCCGGGCGGGCATTGTCAAATTTCCGAATTTTCAAATTAACTCTTCCTGTCAGTTTTATTTATTTTATCAGCTTTCACCAGATCCTTTAGTATGTTGTCCAGCACACCGTTTACAAACTGTCCGCTCTGGGGCGTACTGTATTGCTTGGCGATGTCTATATATTCGTTTATGGTCACCTTGGTGGGTATAGTAGGGAAGTAGGATAGCTCGCAAACGCCCATTCGTAGCAGCAGCAGGTCTATAAGCGCTACACGGTCTTTGTCCCAGTTCTTCAGTTTTGGCTCTATCAGTTCCATGCAGTAAGCCTCTTTTTCTATCACAGCAGTCAGCAGGTCATGTGCATACTCCTTTTTTTCGCCCGACAGCAGGTTCAGGAAGTTGATCTTTGAGTTGCCGTTGAAGAAATTCTGCATCAGCATTATTATCAGCTCGCTGTCATCTTCCCATCCCGGCAGCTCATCCATGAAGTGGTCCAGCATCCCTTCATTGCCCAGCACCTGCTTTTCCCAGATGTACCTGATGATGTCTTTGTCTTCGGCAGGGGTGTGTGCTTTAGCCGCTATATAGGTTGCATATTCTTCGCTCTTTTCCAGCAGGTGGTATATCTTTTTCACCCAGTCGGCATCAATGAACCTTTCGAGTTTATCCTTCTTTATTTTTTGATTGAAAGAATCATTGGCCAGCATTTTAGTCACAAAAATGTTCACCGCTATACTGGTATCTATATTCAGATCTTCCACTACTTTCAGGTATCTGTCGGTCCGTTTCTGTGCATCGGTTTCGGCATATTGCGCTATCCGCAGTGTATAAAGAACTGCAACCGTAAAAATGTCCAGTACATGGTCCAATTTATCATTCAGTATCCTGGCTGCCGCTTCTTTGTTCCCCTGCGCTCCATCGGAAAGCGAGGCAAGGGTGTAGAGCGTCTGCATTACTTTAACCCGGATATTCCTTCGGCTGATCATTTTGTAAAGAACCCTTTTTAGAGGCGCAAAGGTAAGGAAATTAGGGGGGAAAAGCTAACAACATTGTAAGCAGCCTTGTATAGCCCCTTTTTATCGAGTGCGTAAGCCCGGTTAGTCTCGATTGCGGCATTTGGCTACATGGGCACGCTGACGTATTGCTGCTTAACAGAACAGCTATCTTCCCCATTGCTATGCCACAGGGTATCGCATCGGCTGGTAGCTAAACTATCTCCCCCTGTCCGTACCCCCCAAAGTTTATACAGCGTATCACGGCTTTTTCCATGGCATACGCAAACATAATCGAGGTCTCGCGCGCATGAGTGTAAATAAAATGCGCCCAGCATTAACAGGATAGACCTTATTGCGTATTTCATAAAAGTAAAAATATATACTACGCTGTGAAAATGCAAATTAGTGCAATGCCCGTGCAAAAAAGAAGAATGCCCCATTGCGTGAGCAACGGGGCATCAACATATCTGGCGAGCGGCGAACTGCAATTGCCCGCTGCTAATTAATTCTCGTATCCTTGCTGGTTGCGGTAGATCTTGTACCCTTTGTCTTCGTAGCTGGTAAACACTACACAGAAATGCCCCAGGAGCAACAATGACCATGCTGCGGTAGTCCAGGCTGGCCATGGATAAGCCCAATGACCATTGTGCGGGTCATACATCATCCAGGAAAGTGCTGTGCCAATTGCGAATATCACAGTATGCAGCAAAAGCATGGATTTTTGTTTCCCCGTTGATTTTATTTTTTTAGGCATCTCTCTTTTATTTTGGGCAAAGATAGTATGCGGTTATGACAAAATAAAGCGGAATTTATTTTTCGTCAAAACGTCTTATATTTATCCCTTTAAGACTTGTACAACAGTTAATAATTTCAGAAAACAACACGGAAATTAAACTTTGATCCCGTTAAGCGCTCAAACAACAAAAAAATATGAAGATCCTTAAAAAAGCAATCCTCGCACTTGTTATTACCCCCGGTTTCGCATCCTGTATTGTGGTTGTGCCGCATCATAGCATGCACCGCCATCACCACTGGCATAGTTACTACCGCTAAGAACCATTGCAATTATACCCGTTTTTCTGACCCGGTGGCTTATGCTGCCGGGTTTGCTTATGCAGCATGCTCGGTAGCAGTCCAGGGCAAACGCATTAAAATTTGTCAACCCCAGTTAGGACGGCCATTAGGTAATCTTTGCTCCAACTTGATTTTTTAACGTCTGGTCTTGATACTTATTCGTTTTATACCAATTAGACATTAAAAAAC
>CAIRTW010000149.1 GCA_903881585.1 uncultured Bacteroidota bacterium
CTTCGCAAATACCAGTATCCCCAGGCCAAGGATAGTAGTGAGGGCCGAGAGGAAAATGGAGGACTTGAAAGAGGACAAATGTTTTTTCCCGGTCTTGTATTGCTGCAGCAACCCGTCCATGATAAAGATGCTGTAATCATCGCCCAGGCCGAAGATAAACGTGGACAGGATGATGTTGACGATATTGAACTTGAGCCCGAAGATGCCCATGAGTCCCAGTATCCATATCCAGCTGATGAGCATGGGTATGAAGGTGATGAGCGTAAGCTCTATGCGGCCATAAGACAGGAGCAACGCCACAAAAACCAGTATGGATGTCATCCACGCTATGTTGTTGAACTCATTGTTTATTTCGTTCACGAGGCTGTTGGTAACGTATTGCCTGTCGAGCAGCGTGATGCCGGCCTGGTCGCCAAGAGCTTTGGAGACAAGGGTTTTCTTGGCGGGGTCCACCTTCAGCAGCGTGATGACGGATACGCGGCCGTGCTTGTCTGTAATGAAGTTGCTGAGCATGCCGGTGTGCATCACATCCAGGTCCTGCGGTGGAATTGGGGTGTACTTTTTATTCAGCAGCGCTTCAAATTTATCTGTTGCATTGGCTTTAAAGCGATACGGTTCACCTTCTTTGCGAAGGTCGGCGAGCAGTTGTTGTTTTTTCTCCGTCGTCCAGTAGGTGGTCCACCGGTCTATGCGAAGCTGCTGTTCTTTTTCCGAAAGCAGGAGATCACCAATGCCGGTCATTTCTTTTATCGCTCCCTGTTTCTGGAGTTGCTGCACCGCCGGGGCTATGCGCTCGTTGTTTTCCAATGCCTCCTCCAGCGTCTTGCCTTCTGCAGAAAGGTATAGCATTTGTGCCGTGTAGGAAATGGCCTTATTCATCTTGCGCTCTGATTCCTTTAGCGCAGGCGACGTGTAATTCATCCGCATCATATCGCTCTCGAAAGAGACACGGCGCGCGGTGAACAGGAAGACGATAGTGAGCAGGAAGATGCCGCCCACGAGGTACTTGTTTTTTTCCGGGTGGTATTCGGATAGCTTGTCGAGCCAGCCGTGGTGGTGGTGCGGCTCTGCGGCTTCCATTTGTTCCCGCTTAGGGTCCACTATCCAGTGTGGCAGGAAGATGAGCGAGCACAGGGTAGCTCCGATAAGGCTTAATGCGGCAAACAGCCCCATATCGTTGAGCAGTGGCGAGGGTAGCAGCATGAGGCACAGGAAGCCACCTATGGTAGTGAAGCTGCCAATCGTCATGGGTGAGGCCACATCGCTGATAACCGCCCGCATATCCGGAATGTGCTTGTAGTGGTTGAATACGTGCATGGAATAGTTCACCGCTATGCCCAGTATGATGGAGCCAGCTCCTAAAGCAACCATAGAGATATGCCCCTTAAGGAGATAAACAAATGCCAGTGCGAACAGGCCGCCGAAAACCACGGGCAGCATGATAACCACTGGCGCACGTTTCTTGCGGAAGTAAAGGCCGATGAAAACAATGAGCAACACCAGTGTCACCCCCTGCGTAAGTATGGTGTCCTTTACCAGTTGTGACTGATTGCCTGCATACACAGCGGCAGCGCCATAGTAAGAGGCATCTATTGCCGGGTTAAGCTTTTGCAGGCTGTCAAGCGTATTGTCCAGAGCTTTTAAGAAGGTTTTGTTCTTGCTGACTGCATTGGGTGGATTGGTGGGTGTGATGAAGATCATCAGGTGTTTGTGGTCCCTGGTGATGATGTAGTTGTCGTATAGCTCAAAGTTTTTCTTTTGCTGCTGCAGTTTCTTTATACCTATCCACGATATGCCGCTGGGGTCGCTGGCTATGGTCTGCTTCAGTACCATACCGGCAGGTGACACCAGCGTGTTGTAGTCGTAGGCTATCTGCTTCTTCACCTGGTCGGGTGTGGTCAGCGCAGTTATCGTGTCATAGTCTGTAGCAGAGAGGAATATGGGCAGGCGTTCCTGTATGCCCTGCATCAGGTTCATGGCAGAGCTGTCTTCTACCTTGCCTTGTATGCTCTTGATGTAAGGAGACAAACGCGTACTGATAACGTCTGTAAGCGTATCTGCAAACCCGGTGAGCATATCGGGATTAGCGGCGGCAGTAGTGTCTTTCTGAGATATGGTAAAGGTGAGCTGGTCTGCGAAGCGGGAATCTTCGAACACCTGCTGCATCTTGTCCAGGTTCTTCTCATGCGGCAGTATGCGGGTTATGTCCTCTTCGATCGTGATCCGTGAAGCAAAGAAACCAAGCACTAAAAAGGACGAGACTGCAGCTACCCACATCACGCCCTTATGCCGTTCGAAATAGTTGTATATAAATATAAAAAAACGCTCCATCAGTTATTTATGACCAGAACTAATATAATATTATTTGCCCGTTTCCCCTATTTTCCGTTTCACTTTGCCTACCGACTCCAGCGTGAAGTAAGTGATCAGCCATGCTGCAAGGCCCGCTATCACTGCCAGTGTTATGCTGCCGAATATGTACTGCTTTATATTGATCCACATCGCATCAACGGTAATGTGCCTGCTGAAGATCATATACACCGCATTGCTTCCCATCCAAAACCTGCCCAGCAAAAAGCTCAGAAAAACGATGAGCGGTATCATGGGCGGTATGCTGATGTTAGATGCAATAATCGTCAATGCCTTATTAAGTCGGAAGAGTGCTGCAAGTGCAAGTGCCACGGCCATCTGTACACCCCACAGCGGCACTATGCCCATGAACACACCAAAACCAATAGATGCTGCTTTCTTCATGTTCGACTCCTCTTTGTTATAAAGATGCCGGCGCAGCAGTTCTTTTACATTTTTGAACTTAGAAAGATGAATGATAGCATCACGCGGCTTTATGTAAAGCACCGCTATCAAAAACAAAATGGTGTTCAGCACGCTGATGCGCGAAAAGTCGGGCCCCGGCCGGAAGTGGGAAACGCGCTGTTCGGCCGGAGGGTAGTAAACATTGACCGGTATCCATTTTATGCCGATGCCTTTCCACGCCGAGCGGACCAGTACCTCTACCTCAAATTCGTACTTGCGGCCATAGAAGCGCATGTTTTTCATAAGGCGCAATGGGTAGAGGCGGTAGCCGCTCTGTGTATCTGGCGCCTGGATGCCGGTGTCTATGTAAAACCAGAAGTTGGAGAATTTATTGGCGAATGTGTTTTTGCCCGGCATGTTTTCTTGGTGCAGGTTGCGGGCCCCAATGATGATAGCAGATTTCTCAGTTGTCAATTTCTCCAGGAAGTGCGGAAGATCGGATGCGAAGTGCTGGCCATCGCTGTCTATGGTTATCGCATAGTCGTAGCCCGTTTTTATCGCCACCTCAAACCCCGCCCTAAGCGCCATACCCTTGCCTTCATTTTTA
>CAIRTW010000150.1 GCA_903881585.1 uncultured Bacteroidota bacterium
GGCATCTGCACATCCATCAGTATTATGTCGAATTCCTCTGTCTTTACTTTTTCGACAGCCTTGAGACCGTTATCAGCAATAGTGACATGGGCGTTCCAGTTGGTAAGCATCTTCTTGGCCAGCATCGCATTGTAGGTAATGTCTTCAACCAGCAAGACTTTTACACCATCGAGCAGTAGATTTTCGGATCCCATATCTATTTCTACTCCTTCCTGCAGACTGCTCTTGGGTAGTGTGAGTGTAAAATAAAAGGTTGAGCCCACGCCTATGGTGCTTTTCACATTTATGTCGCTGCCCATGAGCTTGAGCAGTTTCTGAATAATGGCAAGTCCCAGCCCGGTGCCGCCGTATTCGCGCGTTATATATTTGTGAGCCTGCGTAAACCGGTGAAATATGTGCTTTTGACTTTCCTCGTTAATACCGATACCCGTATCAGAGATCGAAAAGTCAATAACAGAATTGTTTCCCTCCTGTGCCTTCAGTTGCAACTCAACAGTAATGCGGCCATTGGTGGTAAATTTAATGGCATTGGAGACTAAATTATTGAATACCTGCGCAAGTCTCGTAGTATCCCCAACGAGGTATTTCGGTACATCTTCATCTACCATTATTTTTATGGTATTGCCACGTTCGTCTGCCATTATCTTATTGGCCATCTTGATCTCGTTGAGCAGTTTACGGATCTCAATGTCGCTGCTGGCAAAAACAATTTTATTTTCTTCAATTTTGTTGAAGTCGAGAATATCATTGACGAGTGAAAGCAGGTTTTTGGAAGAGATCTGCAGGATGTCGAGATATTCGACCTGGGAAGGCATGGGGTTTTCCTGCTTCAGCAAATGAATATACCCAATGATGGCATTAAGGGGAGTCCTGATCTCGTGGCTCATGGTGGACAGGAAATCGCTCTTGGCCCGGGCTGTCTTCTCTGCAATATTTTTAGATTCGGTAAGGTGTTTTTCCAGTTCTTTTGTTTTCCGGATCTGCTCCTTCAGGAGTGTTATTATATTAAGGATGTTGTCATCGGTATTTGTGATATCTTCAAGTAAACCGGCGTCAATAGTTGAAATCGCATTCTTTAGTTCTGATATCGATTTTAACCGGATCTCGTTCTGGTTTTTTAAATTGGTAACTACTTCGTTGAATTCTTTCTCGCTGACGACAAAGGCGTTTTCAATAATTTTCCGGTCCCTGTCGAAAGAGTCGTAGTAATCACTTATGGCTTCCAGGAATTTAGTCAGGTCAATTCCGTCCTGATGATCTTTAGGCAGGTAGCGTGCGATTTGCTTATTCAGTATCTTATTATAAGACATCGGTACCGTTTTTTTTATAACTCTTTAAAGGTAGTGATCGTCATTGTTTGATTATGCAATTCGCATTTAGTATCCGGCTTAAGCGGAGTAATTTCGCCGTATGAATAAAAACCAGCGACGTTGACATTGGGGCCAAATACGTCACCCGTGGCTTCTACTTCTTCGTCTATCCTATTCTGCAAAACTATTTTCCTGCCTACACAACTTATAAGAATTACGAGATCCGGTTCAACATCTTTGAATTTTGCAACAGAGATATCAGAAGCATCGGCTGCAGCTTGTATCAGCTTGCCAAAATTCCCTTTCATAAGCCTCACTTTGCTGCCTTCCGGCATATTGCCGGCAAAAGTCATGCTATCCTCTTCTTCATTAACAGCGAGAATAGTCCTTACCAAAGACATGTCGTTTCCGGCATCTTTAATAGATAGCGGGAAAAGCAATGCAGAGCCAGGGAGTTCTTTTACGTAATCACCAAGATACTCCTTGTAAAGACTCAGCGCACTTTTGCCATCGATCTGGTAAAGCACATTTTTGTGTGATTTGGTTATTGTGCGTTCATAGCCAAATTCATCCCAGCCACCGATAGAGCCATGCCCTATCAAAAGGTCTGTTCCGTAGAAGCCTACAGCCACTACATTTCCCTCGCCGGGTATGCAGTTGAGACCAGTCACAGTTGATTTAAACTTGTCTTCATCACCAGCAAGACCGCCGGTAACCGGAATATTCGTATAGTTAGCGCTATTGAGACCAGATACCAGTTCGCTGCCATTTATGTTGATGCCATCGCTAACCACGAATATATAGCACAGATCATCACTTTGCAATTGTTCAAAAAGCCTTTGACCGGCTTCATAACTATTGCAATTATTACCAAGAGCCATAGATACAGACCTGATGGGTGTTTTATCAAAAGCGATCGCAGTTGCAATAATACTATTGTCGATCACTCGGCCCTGAGCGATCTCACCTGCGGTGGACGCAAAAACGAGGTCGGCATTTGCGTACTGATTTCTAAGAAAGTCGAAATTTGCCTGTTGAGTCAAAAGAGCGGCGTTGCCGAAAACAAGTACGAGGTTAGCTTTGTTTTTATTCTTTATTCCCGATGAAGCTATATCGCTCCATGTGCCATTGATGAAGGAATGTTGTTGTATTTCCATAATCGTATCTAAGCGATTGTTTCGTTTTTGAGATGGGTAATTACTTTGCTTATTGTGTCTGTTATGAATTTGATATTGCTGAGATTAACTTCATCGAGCCCCCTTTCGTTTATTTCTCTTTCTATATTTTTCAGTGTTTGTATAATGCTTACAATATGAAGAGTGGTGACCATCCCCATAAACTTATGAAGTTCAGCCTTGATTACCGGCACCTCCCCGGTAAGACATCCTTCGTTAATGGCATCTAATGAAATTGTTGCGTCCATAGCAAAATTCTTCAACAATTCATTGAGGGCGTCAATGTCTTCACCAAAAAGGGATCTTAATTCAGTAAGGTCGTATAGCATAGTTAAATAACGAGCGAGTACAAGAGTGCCCTATGTTTCAGTTTTAAAATGAGTGTATAGACATTGATCGGGCCGAAACCGTAATTTAAATGTAGTGCATTTTGTGTAATTAATTTTTTATTAGTAGGTTGCATGAGATAGGAAAAATTTTTTAAATTAAGGAGTTTGAAACTACCAAAATTCAATAGATAGATTTCCCTAATTTTCTCTAATTTGTAGCAGTTCAAAATTGTAACGATATGAAACGACAAAAGATCTCGCTGCTATTGGCATGTCTTGTTGCGGCAACTTTTGTGCACGCAAAGGATAAGGGCGATGAAGAAAAGTACCAATGGAAAGACGGGAAATCGGGTGGGTATAGCTACAAATATGTAAGCAACGACCCGATGCAGTCGAGGTTTTATAAACTGGGCAATGGGCTGACCGTGATACTGAGTCCTACGCACAAAGAACCGCGTATGCACTTCTATATAGCCACCAAGGCGGGCAGCAAGACAGACCCGGCCGATCATACAGGGCTGGCGCACTACCTGGAACATATGATGTTCAAGGGCACTCAAAACTACGGTTCGCTGGACTGGAGTAAGGAAGAGCCTATGCTCACTAAAATAAATGCACTCTACGAAGAGTATAATCATACTACCGATGAAACCAAGCGTGCGGCTATATACCACAGAATAGATTCAGTATCCGGGCTGGCGGCGAAGTGGGCCATTGCCAATGAATATGACAAAATGATGTCGTCCATGGGCGCTAAGGGTACGAATGCCTTTACTTCATTTGAAGAAACTGTTTATACGGAAGATATACCGTCTAATGCGGTGGATAAATTTCTGAAGGTACAGTCGGAGCGTTTTAAAGATCCTGTGTTCCGTATTTTTCATACCGAGCTGGAAGCAGTATATGAAGAGAAGAACCGAGGCCTGGACAACGACCGTAACAAAGTGGAGGAGATGATGCTGGCAAACCTGTTCCTGAACCATAACTATGGCAAGCAGACGACGATAGGAACGATAGAGCATCTGAAGAACCCATCGCTGCTGGAGATCAGGAAGTATTTCGACACTTATTATGTGCCCAACAATATGGGGGTGATCGTGTCCGGTGATTTTGAGCCTGATGACATGATAAAGAAGGTGGACCACTACTTTTCGGGCATGAAGTCTAAGACGATACCGGAATACAAGTACAAGCCGGAAACACCCATTACAACTCCGATAACGAAAGAAGTGTTAGGTCCGGATGCGGAGTTTGTGGCGATAGGTTACCGGCTGCCCGGCGTGCACTCAAAGGATGCCTTGCTGGCCGACTTAGTAGGGCAGATACTTACCAACGGCAGGGCAGGGTTAATAGATCTGAACCTGGTAAAAAAACAAAAGCTGCTGCGCGCATCCGCGAGTGCCGATATTCTCATAGACTACGGTGAGATGAACCTGCAGGGGATACCGACCATGGGGCAGAGCCTGGAGGAGGTAAAGAACCTGATGCTAGGCGAGATCAATAACCTGAGGAAAGGTAATTTTGATAACGACCTGATGGTGTCTATCATCAACAACCAAAAGAAGGCGATGATGCAGCAGACCGAGAAGTATGGCTCACGCGCAAATGCACTGATGGGTGCGTTTACCGGCGAAGAAGACTGGCTGGACGATGTATCTTATACCGATCGGCTCTCTAAACTGACCAAGCAGGACATAGTTGATTTTGCTAACAAGTATTTTGGTGAAAACTATGTGCTGGTGTATAAAAGAAAGGGCGCAGACAAGAATGTGGTGAAAGTGGTGAAGCCGCCAATAACGCCTATTGAAGCCAACCCCAACAAGCAGTCGAAGTTTGTAAAGGACGTGATAGATATGCCAGTGGACCCGGTGATGCCGGTATGGGTGGACTACAATAAAGATCTGCAGAAGGGCAGGCTTGGCCCGGCGGAGGTGTTGTATGTGCATAACGATGAGGATGGTTTATTCCGCATGTCTTACCGGTATAAGATGGGTACATGGAATGATAAAAAGCTGGCTATTGCCTCACAATACCTGCAGTTCCTGGGCACAGACAAGACCAGCGCCGAGGAATTCTCCAAGCAGTTTTACAAACTGGCTTGCAGCTTTAACCTAAGGACGGACGGTGAGTACACCACCGTGAGCATAGAGGGCCTGCAGGAAAATTTTGACAAGGCTGTTGCCCTTTTTGAAGACCTGGTGACCAACTGCAAACCAGATGAGCAGGCGCTTGCTGCGCTCAAAGCGCGCATCAGCAAAAGCAGGGCAGACGCCAAGAACAACAAGGGACAGATCATGAACGGGCTGGTGAACTATGCCAGGTATGGCGCTGACAATCCATTCAATAATGTACTGAGCAATGACGAGCTGAAAAACCTGACCAGCGCCGAGCTGGTGGACCTGCTGCATAATATGTCGAACTATAGCCACCGGATATTGTATTATGGTCCGGAAACCATGACCGCTCTTACTGCATCGCTGAAGGGTGTGCATAAGATGCCGGAAATGTTCAAGCCGTTTGCAGCGGCTAAAGCGTTCAACTTTACTACACAGGCGCAAAACCAGGTGTTGTTTGCCGACTATGATATGGTACAAAGCGAGATCCGCTGGGTGCGCAATATACCCGGCTATGATCCTGCCAAGCAACCCGCCATCAATATGTTCAATAATTACTTTGGCGGCGGCATGGGCTCACTTGTTTTCCAGACCATACGCGAGAGCAAGGCACTGGCATACTCTACAAGCTCATACGTGATCACTCCTGAAAAGAAGGAAGACCCTTACTACATATCGGCCTATGTGGGTTGCCAGGCAGATAAGTTCAACGAGTCTATAAAGGCGATGAATGAGCTGCTGAACGATCTGCCATCTGTAGAGAATAATGTGCTGAATGCACGGTCTGAGCTGAAAAAAGGGATAGAGACCGAGCGCATCACCGAGGACGATATTATCTACAACTATCTTGCTGCTGAGCGCAAGGGGTTGAATGAAGACATCCGCAAGAGCATTTACATGAATGCAGATAAGATGGCTTACCCTGAGCTGAAGAAATTTCATGATGATAATATGGCCAGCAAGCCATATACCTATTGCGTAGTGGCTTCTGAGAAAAAAGTAGCCACGAATGATATGGAGAAAATAGGCGCAGTGAAGAAATTATCGCTGGACCAGATATTCGGTTATTAATCTCGCTTCTTTTTTTTTGGTAGCCCCCGGCCAGTGGTCCGGGGGCTATTAATATAAGTGACCCGCAAACCAAAATTGAATGTATGAAGGTGTTTGATTTTTTGATGTACATGATGTACACCGCCTCAAGGAGGAAACGCTATACCTATAAGACCCAAGAGGAATACGCCCGGCAATACTTTTGCTTTCTGTTTGCCAGCCTGGGCGCGTTGCTCATCACAACAATGTTGTTTAAAATCGAGCCTTACAGGCTTTTTTTGTATCGTATCATGCCTTGGTTAGGTGTTTTGTTATTTGGAATGGCGCAGGTATTAGTTACAGGGTATATCATATATTCAAGGATTGCAAAATACTATACCGATGAAAGGATAAGAAGTGTTGATGCAGCATACACCGGTGCACTTAGCAGGGGCGCGGCCATTGCCTTATATGCTGTTTTGTATGTGCTTAATACACTTTCCTTCATCTACTTACTTTTTGACTTCATCTTTACATTACTTGGTAAAAAGGCCCATGTTAATTTGTAATTTTAAGTGAAATGGAGGGAGTAATAATACCGCTTTAAATAGAATTGGTTTATATGGCAGATCGTGAAAAGAACATTAAAATCAGACTGCGGATATGGAATATTTTGCTAGGGACTATTTTTGCTCTTGTCCTTGCATATTCATGTTTTATGGTTTTAGTAATAAAGCCTATAGTATCCGATCTGCAATATAAAATCATAAGCGTAGCATCTCTATTTATATTTATACCACTTTGGTTTTTTATGAAGATGAGCGTTACTAAATATTTACGCAAACGGGCAGATAGGGAAAATAATAGTCCTGAGTCGTGATGGGCAATATTATACAGTTGCCGTATTGAGTTTTCTCTAGTTAAAAATACATGAACCGAGGTATTTTTTATATGGCAGATACTGAAAAGATCATTAAAATTAAAAAACGCATAATGGGTGCTTTGGAATGGGCTCTTGTCATTATTCTCTTGGCGTATTCCGCTTTTGTGGGTTTAGTAATAAAACCTATAGTGTCTGACGGGCAACTTAAAATTATACAGGTGGCATCTCTACTTGTCCTTATACCGCTTTGGTTTTTTATGAAAATAAAGGTTTATAAATATTTATGTGACCGGGTTGATGAAAAAAATAATAATCTGGAGTCGTGAGGGGTAATAAGCGCGGTTATTGGGCATCCATTTATAGCTATCTGGCTATTTTGCTTTAAAACCCCATAAATTTGCGCCCCATGGAACAACACGAACAACTGAGCAAGGTAGTGGACCGCATAGTGGCATCGGACGAGATGCATGCCAAATGGCTGAACAGTCTCTCCATGATGGAGAATACAGGAGCAAGGAAGATTTCCAAGTACGAACACCCGGTACATACCGGCATAATAGTGCTGAAACATGCGGCAGAAGAAGCCCGCCACGCCTACTACCTGAAACGGCAGATAGGCAAGCTGAACCCTGATGCCTGCCCTGATTATTCTTATCCATACCTGCTGGCGCCTATAGAGAGCTACCACTACCTGAATCAACTGGATGTGGATGCATGCCGCTATGTAAAAAGTAAGCTGAACCTTACCGGCAGGGAAATGAAGCATGGCGCATACTTACTAGTAACATACGCTATAGAGGTGCGTGCAGATATGCTGTATGGCATATACCAGGAGGCGTTGACAAAATACGAATCAAAAGTGAACGTCAAATCTATCATATTAGAGGAGGAAGGCCACCTGGAAGAGATGCAAAAGATGCTGGAGGTGTTTCATCCTCAGTGGGAGTCGCTGGCGAAGGATATTTGCGAGGTGGAGAACAGGTTGTTTGAAAGGTGGATAGAGGCGATAGGCAGAGTGGAGTTGAACAATTGACCGAAAAAATCTTAACTTTGGTTACAACGAATAAAGCGAAAATTATGAGCTACGCTATAGAAAAAGAAGAAATAATAAAGCGTATAAATGAGGAAGAAGATCTGGGTGTAATTAACGCTATCAGGGAGTTGCTGGATAATGGTAGCGATGCTCCGGCCATTCATGACGAAGTCCTGGAACAGGAATTGAAAATTTCTATGGAAGAAGCGGACGATGGGAAGGAATAGCCTGTTGAAGATGTTCTGAATGAATTCAGGAAAAAGTACGCCGCATGAGTTATTCTCTAAAGATCACTCTTAACGCAAAAAAATCCTTCGACCGAAATCTGGATTATTTAAAAGAGGAATGGGGAGCAAAGGTTACTAATGAGTTTATAAATAGAGTTGAGGTTGTATTTAATACCATCAGCGAGAATCCGTATTTATATCCTTTTCATTTTACATCGAAGCAGGTAAGGCGATGCGTAATACACAAGCGTATCATTATGTTTTATCGTATTTCGTCCCAAAATAAGATCAGTATATTGTTTTTTGGAATACTTATCAAAACCCGGATAAGTTGAGATTATGATGTGTGCGGTATGAACTTATACATCGCGAGTATCCGCGAGTCCCCGCTGAAGGGCGGGAGACCCGCCGAGGACGAAAGGGCTTAGAATATATATAGCTATGAAAAAATGTATAACCTACAAACCTCACCTACCGTGACAACGAAATATTATTTCCTGATACTGTTGGTTTTTTTCTGCGCGTTCATTGGCTGTCAGAAAAAAACTGCCATTGTACCTATGAATGCGATCTTGAAAAAATACTACTGCTACAAGCAAGGCAGTTACTGGATTTACCGCGACTCATTGAACGGTGATATAGACAGTTTTGCAGTCGTTAGCAACAATTATGAGCCTAATTAGGGCCTGCTGTTTAAGTCAGCCCACCCCGTTTATTTAAATTCAGTAAAAAAATAATTTCGGTAATCATTTCAGACAAGAGATAATAAGGTA
>CAIRTW010000151.1 GCA_903881585.1 uncultured Bacteroidota bacterium
ATAAACCTCTGGCGTACAGAGGCAATTAGAAGTTGGCAACTCATTTGTAATCTCGTTACAGCTGTTTACGGTAATTTATTGTCTCAAAAAATGAAATCGACTTTTTGAGGTGCGACTAGTTAGTTGGCTGCCTTTACCAGCTTGTCGGTCATTATCTTGTCGCCATTGGCGTCGTAGACCATGATCATGTAGACGCCATCTGCAAGGCTACTCAGGTCTATGTCTTTAGCATCTGCAATATCCATAATGGCCCTGCCATCTATGCTGCTGATAACTGCGCGCACCTGCATTGCTGCTTCTACATGCACCATTGTCTGTGCAGGATTAGGATATATTTTCACAGCGGTTCCGTTCACATTCTGAACAGCCGTTGAGGTGCCACCACTTGTGAAGACATATTCATCAGAGAATGACTGGCACCCATTTACGTCAGTTACCTGCACCTTATAGTTGCCATAGCCTGTGGACGGGGTACGGTAAGCGGTGGCTCCCGGTATTGCCGTAAGGTTTTTATACCACTGGTAAGTAACATAGGCCGGACTGGTAGAGAACATTCCGGAAGCATATGATACGATCGGGTTAGGGAGCGGGTATTCTGTTACGGTGAGGGCAACGCTCGTCATCGTGCATGCACCCACTATGGTTATCTGCACTGTATAATCGCCGGGCACGGTAGCATTATATAATCCGCCTGTTGCTCCTGGTATTACCACTCCATTCAACAGCCATATATAAGTCACTGCACCGGTAGCGCCGGTAACGTTTGTTGACAGTATTGCGCTGCTGCCCCAGCAGTATGAAGCGGAAGTGATCGGCATTATTACAGCAGCAGCGATCGCAGTCACCGTGGTAGGAGTGTGCGTTTCATCTGAACAGCCGGTAACCGGGTCAGTGATCATTACCTGGTATCCTCCGCTGGCAGTAGCCAGGTAAGAGGCTGTTGTGGCGCCTGCAATGGCCACCCCATCCTGGTACCACTGGTAAGTATCGCCGGCAACCACAGCTGCATTAAGCGCAACGTTGCCACCCGCACAGAACAATGTGGAAGTTGCTGTTGTAATTGTAACATCCGGCAGCGGAGTGGCAACTACATTAGTTATTACCGATGACGTGCTGCAACCATATCCATTAGTAACTATGACATAATAACCGTCGGTTGTGGTGGCGGTATATGAATGTGTATTTGCACCTGCAATAGCGCCTGCGGCATTATACCACTGGTAAAAATAACCTGCAACAAGATCCGTAACAATTGTAACGCTGCCACCCTGGCAGAACGTGATGGGCCCGGACAACACAATGTTTGCGGTAGGTGAAGGATTAATAGAGATCGTGAGGACGGCCGATGTTGCAGAGCAACCCGTTGCATTTGTCACTACCACGGAATAGTCCCCTGCATTGGATGTAGTATAAGTGCTGCTTAAAGCTCCGGATATTGCAACGCCGCCGAGCAACCACTGGTAAGTGAGGCCTACGCCTGTATTGGCATCAAGCTCCAGGCTGGAGCCTGCGCATATAGTTGTAGAACCGGTTGCGCTCGTGATCGTAGCAACAGGATTATCTACCGTTACCAACATTGGGATAGAGACACCCGAACAGCCGAAAGTGTTAACCTCTGTTACCTGATAACTGCCGGTAGCGCTGACTATGTATTCAGATGTCAGTGCACCTGAAATTGCTGTACCGCCCACAGACCACTGGTAGGTAAGGCCCGCTGCAGTATTTGCCTGGAGCACCACAAACCCGCCGGGGCAGAATGTAGTATCGCCAAGCGGTGTGATAACTGATGCAGGAGCCGGGTTAACGGTTATTGTTTTGAACACATTGCAGCCAGTGCCTAGTGTGAAAGTAATATTGGATGTACCTGCTGCAACTCCGGTTACAACGCCTGTTCCTGCAACTACTGTCGCAACAAGTAAATTGCTGCTGGTCCAGGCGCCAGCCCCTGCGGCATCGCTGAGTGTAATAGTTGCGCCGGGGCAAACCACACTTGCTCCGCTGATAGCAGAGGGGAGCGGGTTCACGGTCATTACCATAGTAATGATACAGCCGGTGGCCAGCTTGTAGGTAATTGTTGCTGTACCGGCACTAACACCTGTTACCACACCTGTGCCGGAAATAAATGCTACTAAAGGATTGCTGCTGCTCCATGTGCCACCGGCACTGGCATCGCTTAATGTTACTGTAGAACCAACACATACCGTGTTAGCGCCACTGATATTGGCGGGCAATGGATTGATGGTAACGATGGTTGTAACAATACAGCCTGTACCAATAGTATAAGTTATCACGTCAGTACCCGCTATGGCCCCTGTCACCACGCCTGTACCCAAAATGACCGTAGCATTGCCATTGCTGGCGGTCCATGTGCCGCCACCTGTTGCATCAGTGAGACTTGTTGTAAGGCCGATGCAAACAGTTTTTGTTCCGGATATGGCTACTGGTAAAGGTTCAACCGTTACGATCGCTGTTGCGGCGCAGCTGCCTATAGTATAAGATATAGTGGCAGTGCCCACAAGATCGCCGGTTACCAGGCCTGTGCCACTAATGTTGGCAGTAGTAGCAGGTATGCTACTCCAGGTACCACCTGCGTCAGCATCGGTAAGCTGGGTAGTAAGGCCCAGGCAAACAGCAAGCGAGCCGTTTATTGCGCCGGGCTGCAGGTTAACGGTAACTACCGCGGTAGCTGCGCAGCCGCTAATAGTATAAGAGATAGTAGCTGTACCCACGCCGGTGCCGGTAACAAGGCCGCCAACACCTATGGTGGCTATACCCGGAGGAGGAGCAACGCTCCATGTGCCACCTGCGGTGAGATCAGTAAGCTGTGTAGTAAAACCATTACATACGCTGAGCGTACCTGTTATTGCCACCGGTTGCGTATTCACGGTAACTATTGCTGTTGCCGCGCAGCTGCCTATGGTATAAGAAATCACTGTTGTACCAAGGCCTATGCCATTTACAAGGCCGGTGCCATCAACCGTGCCTACTGTTGTTGTAACACTGGTCCAGGTACCGCCGGCTGTGAGATCAGACAGTTGGGTAGTAAAACCCTCGCATACACCGAAATTTCCTGTGATAGCTACTGGCTGGGTATTGACCGTTACTACCGCAGTTGCAGCACAACCGCTGATGGAATAAGATATTGTAGCCGTACCAACCCCGGTTCCTGTGACCAGGCCACCAAGACCGATGGTAGCTATGCCAGGAGGGGGAGCAACGCTCCAGGTGCCACCTGCAGTAAGATCGCTGAGCTGTGTAGTGAAAGTATTACATACACTGAGCGTACCGGTAATGGCAACAGGCTGTGTATTCACCGTAACTATTGCCGTTGCAGCGCAGCTGCCAATGGTATAAGATATAACTGTGGTACCAAGGCCTATGCCGTTTACAAGGCCGGTACCATCTACAGTACCAACTGTAGTTGTAACACTGGTCCATGTGCCGCCGGTTGAAACATCACTAAGCTGTGTTGTGAAACCCTGGCATACGCCAAAATTCCCTGTAATAGCCGATGGCTGCAGGTTTACCGTTACTACTGTAGTAACTGCACAACTGCCGATGGAATAGGAAACAACGGTTGTACCCACACCAATACCAGTCACTAACCCAGTGGCGCTGATAGTGCCAACCGCGCCTGTAACGCTGCTCCATGTACCGCCGCCGGTAGCATCGGATAATTGCATGGTAAAGGTCTCGCATATTGGCCCGGTGTTGCCGGTAATAGGCAATGGCTCTGTATTTACGGTAACGTTCATAGTAGCTGCACAGGTACCTAAAGTGTAAGAAATAAGTGTTGTGCCAACACTGATGCCGGTCACGTTCCCAATTCCATCAACCGTGCCTACGCCAACTGTGACGCTGGTCCAGGTGCCGCCGGCCGTTGCGTCTGTGAGCGCCGTTGTAAAGCCTACGCACACATTTGGCACGCCGGTAATTGCAGCGGGCTGGGTGTTTACCGTAATAACTGCGGTAGCTGCACAAGTACCTATGGTGTAAGATACTACAGTGGTGCCTGTAGCCAGGCCGGTAACAAGGCCGCCTGGCGTGATACCAGCAACGCCGCCGGTAACAATGCTCCACACACCGCCAGCAGGGCTGTCGGATAAAAGAGTTGTAAAGGTTTCGCACAATGCAAGCGTGCCCAGTATCGGGCCAGGCTGTGTATTCACCGTTACAACTACTGAAGCAGCACAAGTGCCCAATGTATAAGATATGACGGTGGTGCCGGAAGCTATACCGGTCACATTGCCCGATGCATCAACAGTGCCTATGGCGCCGCTTACGCTGGTCCAGGTGCCGCCGGTAATATCATCTGTAAGCGCTGTTACAGAGCCTACACACACACTCGGCGTACCGGTAATGGCATCGGGCTGCGTGTTAACTGTAACGATAGCTGTAGCAGCACAGCCGCCCAAAGTATAAGAGATAACCGATGTGCCCGCAGACAAACCGCTGACAAGCCCGCCTGCTGAAACAGAGGCAACACCGCCGCTAACGCTGCTCCATGTGCCGCCGGCAGGGCTGTCGGATAACAATGTGGTAAATGTTGCGCAAAGGACACGCGTGCCAAGTATTGCACCGGGCTGTGTGTTTACGGTTACAACCACCGATGCAGCGCAGCTGCCCAGGGTATAAGATATGGTTGTAGTACCTGCACTGATGCCGGTAACATTTCCTGAAGCATCTACTGTGCCTATGCCACCGCTCACACTGCTCCATGTGCCGCCGCCTGTGGCATCTGATAACGAGGTCACTGACCCAACGCAGACAGAAGGTGTGCCGGCGATAGCCACCGGTGTGAGATTTACGGTAATGGTAAGCGTAGCTATGCAGCCGGTGCCCAGGCTGTAAGTAATGATAGCAGTACCTGCGGCCACGCCGGTGACAAGGCCCGTTGGGTCTATACTGGCTATGAGCGGGGCGCTGCTGCTCCATGTGCCGGCGCCCGTAAGGTCGCTAAGTGTGATGGTGGAACCCACACAAACGCTTGTGGCGCCCAATATGCCCGTGGGCACCGGATTTACAGTAACAATTGCTGTGATGAGACAGCCCGTGGGCAGTGTATAGGTAACCACAGTGGTGCCAGCAGATATGCCCGTGACGACCCCGCTACCACTAATGCCGGCGGCGCCCGTGACACCGCTCCAGGTGCCGCCCCCGTCCACATCTGTTAATGTGGTGGTGGACCCGACACAAACGGTAAGGCTACCTGAAACAGCTGATGGCAGCGGGTTTACAGTAACCGCGGCTACCGTATAACAACCAGCAGCTGTCATGATCGTAATATTGGAAGTGCCGGATGCTACACCGGTAACAACGCCGGTCGTGGACCCGACTGTGGCTATACCTGTGGAACCGCTGCTCCATGTGCCTGCACCTGCATCCGTTAATGTTGTGGTTGCGCCGACACAAACAGAACGTGTACCGTTTATGATACCGGGCAGGGGATTTACCGTTACCGTTGTAACCGTATAACAGCCCGCAGAACTTGTATAAGTGATCACATCAGTACCGGCTCCTACACCAGTCACAACTCCTGTAGAGCTACCAATAGTAGCCACGGAAGTAGTGTTGCTCACCCATGTGCCGCCGGTGATGGCATCACTTAGATTGGTTGTAGACCCCACACAAACCTTTGCTGTGCCGGTGATGGTACCGCCGCTGCAAGGGCTCCACCTGTATATTTGGTTTGTTGCCGGTTGGGCTGCTACCGATCTTTGTTCCGTGGTCATGCTTGGTGTTGGCGCAGCACTGGCGTCGTTCAATGACCAGTATGGTACCGCGCCGGTAACCGCTGCCCCGGCACCACCGGTAATCCCAATAGAACAAAACCCACCTTCACCCGGCTCGTAGGCACCCGTTGATATTTTATTATACACAAAATCTATAATGTTGCTTCCCTCGTACAGAATGAGCTCTACACTCGATTTTGGCGCAGTAGATGAAAAGAAACCTGCGTTACTCCACTCGACAGTAAACGTTCTTGTTGGAGCAACACCAGATGTTTTGTAGCTTATTTGGCCAGTTGCAGCATAATATAAATCTGTCCACATCGGTGCAAGTATAGGACGAGGCATATGATACCCCTGGGCATCCGAAAGATCTGCCTGATAAGTAGTAAGCCCGCTGGTACCTATCGATGCCCCAAGGGCCACCCAGCCGTTCCAGCTAATCGATAACGTTGTATAAGCTACACTGCAATAAGTGAACGTAAAACCTATTGGCACTCCGTTACTGTAACCATCATCAGTACCTGAACCTCCCGACAGAGTTGCTGTCGTGCCTGCGATATCGGCAAAAGTACCAGCAGGCGTCGAAAACGCATATGAAGACAAGGGCTGTGCATAGCCTTTGAGGCCAAGGCAGGTAAGTGCAATAAATAAATAGAGTAAAGTAAGCTTTCTCATGTTTGTATTATTATGGTGTTAACTCAAGTTTATTTTCAGTAAAAAGCAAAGCCACACACCCACTACCTGGGGTGTATGAACAAAATGCGTATGCGAAGATACGTTTATTACCGTAAAATTAACTTTTGGATATACTTAATTCTATAGATATTTAATGCAGTAATATTGCTTGCGGAGACTACTAATTATTTAAAGGGTTTTGAAACAGAAAATAAGGGTGCGCTAAACTTGTCTCGAAATGTGGGCCAGCCATTTTCTTTCAATTTCGCAGGAAATTTACGCGTGGTGAGCTGCGGGCTTTGATCTGGCGGCTATTATTTCCGCATTGGCGTTTGTCCAGGTGAAGATATCTTCCTGGAGCAGGTCATTGCGGTCTTGCGGGGAGCTGGCTATTACTACAACATCGTAGAGCAGCCCTTTATATTCATGGCTGAGTGCGGTTTCCGCATCATCAAATAACAAGTAAAAAATGGTGAACCTATTCTTGCTGTTCTGGTCGAAAGGCGCAATGGCAACACAGGTAATGGTGGCTTCACTGCCTTTGCCATAGGGTTTTCCTACCAGGTACTGGTATTCGGTACATAGTTTTTCTGCTTCGGGTAATGTATATGGGGCCGTTTTCATAATGTGGCGGAGGATTACAATAGGCAATTTAGATTATGTACATCAGCCCGCAAAAAATAACGCTGAAATAACATGAGATTAACTATTCAACACTTATTATCTATTTCTTACTGATCTACGGCATAACCGTGCGGCAACGGGTAACCCAGCTCGTCCATAATGTTCTCAAGATCAGGCTCTGATGATGGGTCGTAACTCTTATCCAGGTTCATGCCGTTGGCCCGCGCCCAGAGTTGCCATTTAATTGCGATCAGTGGATTTTTAAATTCAGTTAACATACTGTAAATATTACAATTTGTTTGCCGGGCTATTAATTTCACTAATAATGCCCCTTGTGTCACATTCAGCTCTTTTACTTTATCCCCAAATAAGGTGCGCATTTCGTCCTCCTTGCCGGTTAGGTATTTACGGCGCTCTTTGCGGCTCACACCGGGTTCGTTCGATTTGGCATTAACGTCATTAACCAGCCTGGTAGCCGCATTTAAATAAGGTAGGATGGTGGTCACGTAAAACTTCATTTGGTTGTAGCGGTAGCGCTCTGCGTCGTTGCGCCATTTGGCGGTTACTTTCACGGCATTGAGTTGCACAGCATATGCGGTGTCTGTCTTAACGGTATCTGCAATAGGCTGCGCCTGGCCGCTGGCGGCAATTGCTGTAAACAAAAGAATCAGTGTGCATTTTATCATTCTACCAGTAAATCAACTTGTGTACCAAATGTACGCGGGTTCCCGATCTCTGTACTAATTTTAACACGGTATTTTGGCAGATCAGCGAACCGGAAATGTTTTTTAAACAGCAATTTCTCATACATCTAAGCGGTAATTTATTTGCCTCGCGATATAAGTTTTCATTTTTAAGCCAAACAATAGTATTTTAGCAGAATCACTACACACTTTGTGAATGGAATACGAAATAAAGCATTCTGGTAAGTTTAAATATGTTGAAGAAGGAACAGGAGAACCATTGGTGCTGCTGCATGGCCTTTTTGGGGCACTGAGCAATTTTAAAGACCTGGTGGAAGGTTTCAAGGACAAGTACAGGGTTATCATACCCTTGCTGCCGCTATATGACCTGTCGCTAATAGAGACCAGCGTTTCGGGCCTGTCGAAATATGTGTCTAAATTTATAGAGCACCAGAAGCTAAAAAATATACACCTGCTGGGCAACTCGCTGGGCGGCCACGTGGGGCTTGTATATACGCTTAAGCATCAGCCACTGATAAGGAGCATAACACTCACCGGCAGCTCCGGCCTGTTTGAAAACGGCATGGGCGAGACCTACCCCAAGCGCGGCGACTATAACTATGTGCAGAAGAAGACTGAGCTTACGTTCTATGATCCTAATGTAGCTACCAAAGAACTTGTGGACGAGGTATTCAGCATCATCAACAACCGGATGAAAGCGCTGAAGATAATAGCGCTCGCCCGGTCGGCTATAAGGCACAACCTGGGCGATGAGCTCAACGAAATAAAAATACCCACCTGCCTCATCTGGGGCAAGAACGATACGATAACCCCACCGATGGTAGCCGAAGAGTTTAAAAAGTTGCTGCCGAACTCCGAGCTGCACTGGATAGACAAATGCGGCCACGCACCCATGATGGAGGTGCCCGGAGAATTTAACACGATACTGTCGGCCTTTCTTGCAAAATGTAAGTAGTAGCGGTTATCGCGCAAAAAAGTGTCTCGCAAAGGCGTATTTGCATTTTGTTGGTTTTGGGTACCCTAGATTTGACAACTTTTAAAAAGTTGTCAAATCTGAGCGAACCACACGTCATTACTATTTTTTCCTGAAAAGGTGGCACAAGCAAAGGCGCAATCCCGATAGCTATCGGGACGCAGTTCACTCATTTTATTTAAGATCGCCAAGCCTGCCGGCCGGTAGGCGGGTTTCGCGCCTTGCATAAAAGAAAAATAATTATCCAACTTGACAGACTTTATCTTGTCAACGTTCCTAAATTGCACGGGTGTACGTTTTGCACTATAATCATACATTTGAAGCGTAAATGAATATTGATCAATTAATATCCCCGCTTGTCCCTACCCTGCTGCCCGGCGATACCGGCAGCCATGCACTGGAGCTGATGGAGGAAACTGCGCTGGCTGAATTGCCGGTGGTGTTGGAAGAGAGCTATGTAGCCCTGGTGCAGGAGCATGATATACTTGACGGGAACAAGCCAGGAGAAATGCTCTCTGCAGGCTCTTTCCTGAATTATAAGCCAGCCATTGCCGCATCCAGTCACCCGTTTGAAGGAATGAGGATCATGCACCAGATGAACCTTTCTGTGCTACCGGTGATAGACCACGAGCATAAATATATAGGCTCGGTGACCAAGGACAAGCTGCTGGTATATATGACCGAAAACAGCGGCATAGATAACCCCGGCGGCATTATAGTGCTGGAGATACCGCCGCGAAACTATACCCTGTACGAGATAGCCCGCATCTGCGAAAACGAAGACGTGATCATACTGAACCTGCAGGTACATACCGGCGACCGGGGGATGCTGGAGGTGACACTGAAGCTAAACCGCTCATCGCTGGATGCAGTTGTATCTTCCTTTGAAAGGCATAGCTACCGCGTGAAGGAAGTATATGGCGATGAAAATAAGAAGGACGATATTACCGACAAGTATAACCTGCTGATGAATTATCTGAACATGTAGGGCCTCACCCTCTCCGAAGGAGAGGGTGAGGTCGAGTACCGCACCACCGGAAATCGGATAAACACTTTTTGATTTTTCGGCCAGCCAACTTTTAGGTTTTGACTTTTAACTTTTGACTTAATGATTGCGATAGATAACGTACTGGTGAGTGATGAGATAGTGCAGGAGCAGTTTGTCTGTGACCTGGACAAGTGTAAGGGCGGCTGCTGCGTGGATGGTGATTGCGGTGCGCCGCTTACTGAAGAGGAAACGAAGATCATAGCCCGCATCTACCCGAAAATAAAATCAACCCTCAACCCGGAATACATTGCCGAAATAGAACGGCAGGGCACTCACACTAACGATGATGAATATGGCCTTGTAACACCTACTGTAAATGGCGGCATCTGCGTATATGGCATTACCGATGAGCGTGGCACCGTGAAGTGCGGTATTGAAAAAGCATGGAAGGAAGGCAAGGTGAATTTCCGCAAACCGATCTCCTGCCACCTGTTCCCGATACGCATTATCTCCCACCCCGGCTATGAGGCCGTAAACTATGAGCCGCGCGAAACACTCTGCAAGCCAGCATGCAAACTAGGCAAGTCGCTGAAAGTGCCGGTCTATGTGTTTCTGAAAGATGCAATTATCCGTAAGTACGGGGATGAGTTTTATGAAGCGCTGGAGGCGGTGGCGAAAAAAGTAAAAAGTAAAAAGTAAAAAGTGAGCACACGACTCCAACTTTGTGGTTTTGACTTTTAACTTTTAACTTTTGACTTAAATCAACCATCCATTATTATACAACAGCTTGGCGATCTGCACGGCATTGGTTGCAGCACCCTTCCTCAGGTTATCTGAAACGATCCAGCAGTTGAGGGTATTCTCTTGCGAATAGTCTTTTCTTATACGGCCTACGAAAACCTCGTCTTTTCCTTCTGCATCTATAGGCATCGGGTAGGCGTTCATGGACGGATTGTCCACTACTACTATACCGGACTGATTGGAGAGGAGTTCTTTAATATCAGATTCATGAAAGCTGTTTTTCAGCTCAATGTTCACACTTTCGCTGTGGCCGCCAACAACTGGCACACGCACGGTGGTAGCGGTAACACGGATGCTTTGGTCGCCCATGATCTTGCAGGTCTCCTGCATCATTTTTATTTCTTCTTTGGTATAGCCATTCTCCTGGAAGACGTCTATGTGCGGTATTACATTCAGGTCTATCTGGTGCGGATATACATGGTGGGCTTTGTTGCCTGCGCGCTGAGCCATCAGTTCTTTTACTGCCTTTTGCCCGGTGCCGCTCACAGATTGATAAGTGCTCACCACTACCCTCTTTATCCCATATTTCAGATGGATTGGGTTCAGCACCATCACCATTTGTATGGTGGAACAGTTTGGGTTGGCTATGATCATGTCGTTGGCTGTAAGCACATGGCCATTAACCTCTGGTACCACCAGCTTTATGTCGTTATGCATACGCCATGCGGAGGAATTATCAACAACCCGGCAGCCCACAGCAGCAAACTTTGGCGCCAGATCCAGAGACAAAGCCCCACCTGCCGAGAACAGAGCCAGGGCGGGCCTCATGGCAATAGCCGTATCAGCACTCACCACGGTATATTCCCGCCCTTTGAAAACAACTTTACCACCCACAGACTTTTCCGAAGCCACAGGAATTAGCTCCGTAACCGGAAAATTTCTTTCTTCCAGTATTTTCAACATCGTGCTGCCTACAAGGCCTGTGGCCCCTACTACTGCTACTTTCATTGGGTCTAATCAATTGCTATTTGGAATGTAAATGTAGTGTTAGCAAAGCATTTCGTTGATTACTTCTTTAATCCTATCACTTTCGGGCTTTCTGAGTTTGCCCATAAATGAGGATAGGCGGGTTTTATCAACTGTTTTGATTTGATCTAACATTATCATGCCCTTTTCTCCGTCTACAGTACATGCTATTCGTGAGGGATATTGCTTTAGTGTATGAGTTAGAGGGGCTATAATTACTGTTTTCATATACTTATTCATATCATCAGGCGATATGATTACACATGGTCTTGTCTTACTGACCTCGCTACCTACAACAGGATCAAGACTCACCCAGTAAATTGAATATTGCTTTATTTCCATGTCCAGTCCTCGGTGTTTTCATCGTTAAAAACATCTGGCATAACTAAAGCGTCGTCTCCATTTTCAGCCATCTCCTTGAACGCTTTTGCCCAGCCTTTCCTTTTAGGAGCCGGTGCTACCGCAGTAATAATGATATGATGGTTCTTAACTTCAATTGATACATCATTTTCAATATCACATTGTGTCAAAATACTCTTCGGGAGTATTATACCTTTTGAGTTTCCAATATTTCTGATCGTTGCATTCATATACCAAAGTTATAACTTAGTTATAACAACAACAAATTCCCGTATTTCTTCATTGATAAAGATCGATGATTTGCGACACTCGAGTAAAGCACAGGAACAAGGTCCTGCTATTCCGGCGGGAGAGGTTTGGGGTTTGTCTTATCTTTGCGCCCTATGAAGAACCTTGGTTCGCTGAATAAATATTTTGTTAAGTACAAATGGCGGTTGCTGCTGGGTCTATTGTTTGTGGCCATATCCAGCAAATTTGCAGAGATGCCGGGGCATGTGGTGAGAGATATTCTGAACGAAGTGCAAACTACCCTTAAGAACAACACTGCCGGGCTCAATAATTCGGTGCTTATACATGATGTAGTATATGCTGGTATTACGTTGTTAGGGCTGGCACTGCTGCGCGGGCTGTTCATGTTCATGATGCGGCAAACCATAATAGTAATGTCGCGGCACATAGAGTATGACCAGAAGAACGAGATATACAACCACTACCAGTCGCTCAACACGCGCTTTTACAAAGAACATTTTACCGGCGACCTGATGAACCGTATTTCAGAAGATGTGTCGCGGGTACGCATGTACACCGGGCCATCTGTCATGTACTTTACCTCGGTAGTTTTCCTGGCGTTGTTTTGCATTGTAGACATGCTGCGGGTAAATGTGATGCTCACCGTTTGCGTTGTAACTCCTTTGCCACTGCTGGCTTTCTCCATATACTATGTAAACAAGATCATTTTTAAAAAGAGCGGAAAGATACAGGCGCAGCTTTCCTTACTTACAACTACGGCGCAAGAGTCTTATTCCGGGGTGCGGGTAGTGAAATCGTTTGTGCAGGAGAAAAACATGATGCGGTTTTTTGACACCAACTCAGAAGCATACCGGCAAAGCTCCATCAACCTGTCGCTTACAGAAGCTGTCTATTTCCCTGCTATGAACCTGTTCATAGGATTGAGCATGATAGGCACGGTGCTCATCGGCGGGTACTTCGCCATCAAGGGGCAAATAACAACTGGCAATATTGCGGAGTTCGTTATTTACATCAACATACTCATGTTCCCGATATCCAGCATAGGCATGGTAGCCAGCATGACCCAGCGTGCCGGGGCATCGCAAAAGCGGATAGATGAATTCCTGCATACGGAGCCGGAGATCAAAACCCCTGTCAACGCGGTAAATAAAGAACCGCAGGGTACTGTTTCGTTCAATGACGTAACCTTTACTTATCCGCACACAGGCATCACTGCATTGCAGCATTTTTCACTGAATGTAACAGCAGGTCAAAAGGTGGCAATAATCGGCAAAACGGGGGCAGGCAAATCAACGCTGGCACAACTGCTATTGCGGATGTATGATGTTACTACCGGAGAGCTGTTGCTGGACGGTGTGAACATAAAGAACTATGGGTTGCACCCGCTACGCACCGGTATAGCCTATGCGCCGCAGGAAGCCTATTTGTTTTCTGATACTATTTTCAACAACATCCGGTTCGGTAAGGATAACGCTACACCCGCAGAGGTGAAGGAAGCTGCCCGCATGGCGGATCTTGACAAAGATATCATGTCATTCCCCGGCGGCTATGAAACAATGATAGGTGAGCGCGGTGTAATGCTATCCGGCGGTCAGAAACAGCGTATGGTACTGGCCCGCGCTATACTGAAGAACAGCAGTATACTGCTGCTGGATGAGTGCCTCTCGGCCGTGGATACCCAAACCGAAAAGACCATACTCGCAAACCTGCAGGATTTCCTGAAAGGCAAAACAACCTTTGTCATCACCCACCGAATCTTCACCAGCTGGACTTTCGATCAGATCATCATACTCGATAACGGCAGCATCGCAGAGCAGGGCACCCACGATGAACTGATGGCGCTCAATGGCAGGTATGCTAAACTGTACCGCCACCAGACCGGGTAATTTGATCCCGCATTTCTGCGGGAGAAGATGTGATCCCGATAGCTATCGGGAGAAAATTGTACTTTGGTAAAAACTATAGTTATGATTTTCAGGCGCAATGGGAAAGAAGCAAAAGCCAAAAAGGAGGAAAAAGATGTGATCGCCTGGCGTGGCCACGAAGTGACGCGCATAGAAGCTTTTAGCGATGCTGTATTTGGCTTTGCGATCACGTTGCTTGTGGTGTCTCTTGAAGTACCAAAAAATTTTGATGAACTGATGCTTGCAATGACGGGCTTTCTTCCATTTGCCGTTTGCTTTCTTTTGTTTTTCCAGGTATGGTCTGCACAAAACCTGTTCTTCAGAAGGTTTGGACTGCATGATGAGCGTACTCTCGCATTGAATGCGATGCTGCTGTTTGCCGTACTTTTTTTTGTTTACCCGCTTAAATTTCTCTTTACCGCGTTCATTGTTCGCCACGCCATTAGTGAACCCCACCAGTGGGTAGAGCTGATGTATATTTATGGAGGTGGTTTCGCTGCTATTTACTTCCTTTTTGCGCTTATGTATCTCCATGCGTACCAAAAAAGAGACATGTTAAAGCTTAGCTATAGCGAAGCTTTTGAGGCCAAAACCTATATGTACCGCAACATTGGCGTAGGATCAGTTGGACTGCTTTCTGTAGCTATATCCTCACTCGGACCTGAATTCGTTCCTTATGGAGGAATGTCTTTTGCACTGATAGGTGTAGTGATCGGGTTTACCCACAGAAAACGGAGAAAAATTCATAAGGAGAAATATGGGCATGAGATGGGGATGGGAAACCAGGTGACGGATGATGTGCCTGTGGGGAAGCACTAATTATACTGTAACAGAACCACCTTTATCTCGTCGATCAATGACGGCAAAAAATTCTCCTTAATGTTCCACACGATCTTATAATCAATGCCCATATAGTCATGTACAATTCTATTACGAAATCCTCTCAATCTGAACCAATCAACAGAAGTATAACCCTCCTCAATTTCATCTGGTAAATGGTGTGCTGCCTCTCCTATTATTTCAAAATTGCGGATAACTGCGTCAATGTTTTTTTCGTCTGCAACAAATTGATCGAAAGACAAGCCATGAGTGTAGTCGATAATTTTATTTGCGCTTTGCAAAATATCTTCCAGCAACAACTTTGAATTTCTTTTAGACATAGACAATTTCAGATTCAATTGCCTTAAGATAACCTGGCTTTATTCCTGCTTTGGAAACAAGATCAACTTTCCTTTTTAGTATCAGCTCAATCTCATTTGCCAGATCTATAAACTCAACTCCAATCGGTTCACTGAATTCCACCACGATATCAATATCACTTTCGTTGGTAAAGTCATTCCTTACTACAGAGCCAAATAAACCGATAGAACTAACGTGATACTTCGACGTCAATCCCGGCTTTATTTGTTTTAGCTTGCTTTGTATGACAGACAGCATTTGCATATTGCAAAGATAACAATTTAATACCTACCTCCTAGTCTTCCTCCCGCTCCTTCTTGCCCTTAGCCGGTTCCTTCCCTTCGATCACGATCACTATCTCCCCCTTAGGCGGGTGTTGCTCGTAATGCGCAGCCAAAGCAGCAACAGTGTTATTGTTTGTCTCCTCAAACATTTTTGTAAGCTCCCGGCATACCGCTGCTTGTCGCTCCGCGCCGAAGTAAGTCGCGAGTTCGTTCAGCGTTTTCACCAGCCGGTGCGGAGATTCATAAAGTATTACCGTACGCTCTTCTTCGGCCAATAGTTTCAGCATTGTTTGCCGGCCTTTTTTCAGCGGCAGGAAGCCTTCAAAAACAAAGCGATTCGATGGTATGCCCGATTGCACCAACGCTGGCACAAACGCGGTAGCCCCCGGCAGACACTCTACGCGTATCTTCTGCCTTATACACTCACGCACCAGCAGGAAACCGGGATCGGAAATGCCCGGCGTACCGGCATCTGTTATCAGCGCGAAGGTCTTGCCGGCAGCAAGTTGTTCTATCAGGTGCGGGAGTACCTTATGCTCATTATGTGCATGGTAAGGAGTGAGCGGCTTTTGTATATCATAGTGCCGCATGAGCACACTGCTGGTACGCGTGTCTTCGCACAGCACCACATCCACCTGCCGCAGCATCTCTACGGCCCGGTAGGTGATGTCTCCAAGGTTACCTATCGGTGATGGTATGAGGTAAAGCATTTAATGTGCAAATTTGAAAATACGAAAATATGAAAATGGAGAAACGCAAGGGAGCCACGACAATCCAAACCTGCCTGTCGGCAGAGGTTCCCAAGTCCCAATTCCATCCTGATAGCTATCGGGACTACCCTTCTGCCAGCATAACATCAAAGGATTCCATTACCTGGTTAGCGAGCAGCTTTTTACAGGCTTCGCGCGCCATTTTCTCGGCTTCGTCTTTTGTGGCAGCTTCCAGTTGCAGGGTTATGTGCTTGCCTATGCGAACCTCGTTGATGTTCGTCAATCCCAGGTTGTGCAGGCTGTTATTTACCGCCTTGCCCTGTGGGTCCAGCAGTTCTTTTAGCGGCATTACGTTGATGTGTGCAGTGTACTTCATAAAATTCCAAATTCAAAAGTTAAAATTCAAACGGTGGTCTTAAAATACTCACAAATTGCGCTCACTAGCTGTATCCTCTCCTGCTACAAGGCCGGAAGCAGTTGGTTGTTTATAAATCAACGACAGCAGCACATACACTATAAAGGCAACGGGTATGGCAGCTACGCCTGCAAATGGTATTGCAATACCACCCACTGCCAGCACTGCCAGCTGTGGCCATAAAGTAGCCATGCTCCATTTTGATGGTATCATCTTAATAAACTTAACACCCGATACCATGAGCCAGCACAGAATGCCTATAATAACGTACAGCACCCATTTGTTCTGAAAGTACGCGGCGATATTATGCGGGTTGTACCACATAATAAGCGGGAAGGAAGCGACGAAGATGCCAACCGCAGGTACCGGCATACCAATGAAGTAGTTCTTCTGGCTATCGGCAGTGATGTTGAATTTAGCCAGGCGCAGTGCGGCAAAGCATGCTATAAGAAATGCCGGCGCCATACCGATCATGCTTACATCAAATGCGTTGTTCTCGCCCATTAGCGAATCCCACAGTAGCTTAAAAAAAATAACGGAGGGCGCAACACCAAACGATACAACATCTGCCAGCGAATCAAGGTCTTTACCTATAGGCGAAAATACTTTAAGCGCACGCGCCACCATGCCATCCAGCATATCGCATACGGCAGCTATACCTATGAAGATGCTGCCGAGGTACATTTGTTCTGCCCCATGCACCCAATGCCAGTTGGGTATTCCACCCTGAACGCTTACACTGGTGTAGGGCTGTGCAGTAAGTATATATGCGATAGCAATGCAGCCGCAAAATAAATTGGCCAGCGTGAGCAGGTTAGGCAAATGTTTCATCGGCTCAAAAGTAATGATATTTGGTTAATGGCTGAATGGCTCATTTTGACCATATCTTCGTTATTGGGCCAGGTCAAGCAGCATAGCCTTTGCCCGCTCATTGGCCGGATGCTTTTTGAGCAGGTGTTCCAGTTGCTTGCGGGCCAGTTCAGACTTTCCGTTACTGTGATACCATACCGCCATATTTAGCAGGTTTTGCTCATAGTCAGGGTCCAGGCCATCAGCGCGTTTCAGGTAATCATAGGCCATGGTGTTATTGCCTTGCTGCATGTAGATGTAGCCGAGGTTCGTGTTCGCACTGATGTGATTGGGGTTTTCGCTGGTCACAAATTCAAACACCTTTTGAGCTTCGGGTATTTTATTCAGTGCAAGCAGACAAATACCATATTTATTTTCAAAGTCGGGTGAATATTTCCATATCTCTGTGGCGCGCTGATACCACGGTAGCGCGCTATCTGGCTTTTGTAATTGGTAGTATGCTTCGCCTATACGGTAGGCAGTCCACGCATCATTGATGACTGGTGGGTGCAACTGTGCGGCATAGCCGGTTATTTTCTGATAGTCTTTAAGCAGGTAGTACACCCTAATGTAATCACGGTTCTGCTTTTTGGTGGCCTCGATATTACTTTGTCTGCCGAGATATAATAATGCAGAATCGAGCAATTCTTTAGACTGTGCATACCGCTCATAAAATTCAAGATAGCCGCGCGCCGTTGTGATGGCATCAGGGTTGTTGTTATTAAAGCATTTCATGCCCAGGAAAGCTGTTATCTTTTTGCTTACTGTATCCGCTGCCGGGCGCTTGCGGATAAAATGGTCAGTAACCGCTACATGGGGTATATCTATACTGCTGTTGTGCGGCATATGACAGGCTACGCAGTCGTTATTTTTTGTTGCGCGCACCTGTGCTGTTTCTGTGCATTGCTGCTGGCCAGCAGCAGTGCCATGGCAACTTTGACAGGCGTTCAGGTATTGGTCTCTCGGGGTAAACTTCACGCTGACGTGTGGGTTATGACAGGTGATACAACTCATCTTGCCAGACTCGACAAAACACCGGCTTTTCTTCATTCGCTCCACATGCGATGCCATGATCATTTTATCCTGTGCGCCCTCATACTCCGGCATAAACACATTCATCACTTCAGAGAGTTTCATGCCCGGATGAAAGTCGAAAAATGTTTTCCCATCATTTAGCACCGTGATCCCCTGCAGGTGACAGCGCTGGCATACATTGTTTTGCAATTCGGTTGATAATCGTCTTGGGTTAACTATTGAATAGTCGGGGCCCTTTGAGGTATCGACTTGCGCATTTGTTTGACGTTCCAGCACATGTATGCTGCCGGGGCCATGGCAACGTTCACAGTCTATACCGGTTTTTAAGAGCGTATATTTATTCTGGCTGTTGGCTACAAAATCAGGGTAGCCATTATGACAACTCATACACTCTATCTGTATCATCCGCTGAAAGCGTGTACTGGCACCTTTTTCAAATCCCGGAGCAAGGTCCCACCGGTGTTTCTGCGTATAGAATGTGATGGGTGCCTGGTAGAGATAACCATTAACATCGAAGATATGGGAATTTGTATGCTGTCCGGACCCCACCACATAATCCACACGCTGTATCTGCTTGTGAACGGTGTCTCCATCCGCTACGCGGAATTCCATAATATAGAAAGAATCATCGACCCAATAAGGTTTGTAATAATAGTCCAGAACTGAATCATAAACGAGCGCATGCGCGGGAGAAAAATCAGCAGCTGATTTCTGTTTTGTCGCAAACCCGAATGACTGCCCCATACCCGTCTGGATAAACGTTTGGTATATTGGCTCGTGGCAGCCCCGGCAGGTTTGCATACCTACGTAGTGGGCCGCAGTATCATAGACATTCTTCCACTTAGAGGTCTCCTGTGCATCGCCATCATCGTTTTTCGTTGTTGGTGTGTTGCAAAAAAATACCGGCAGTGTTATTGCGAACAAAGCAAGTGTGAGTAATATTTTGCGGAGGAGGTGGGAGGGCATGGGGGTACAAAATCTAGTGTAATTTTATACCAGGAATAAATTTAAAATCCTTCTTATTATACGTAAATAATGGCAGCTTATATATAACGCTCATTGCACCAATTATTGCATCGGGAATTTGCAAATTATGAGATAGCTTAAAAGCATGTATCAGTTCAATTGCCTTTTCGGATACCTCGCTATTAAAGTGAATGATATTATACTGCTTCACTTTTTTTTCCATTAGTTGCAAGTCCTTTTTATTCTCCATTCCCCTATATAATTCCATCACAGAGACTGAAGACATAAGTACATTTTCATTACCTATTGCTTTCAATTCATCAACTGCATGGGGCAGTTCTTTAAATAAAGAGATAAATATGTTCGTATCACAAATTACTAAGCTCATAGCCTGTTTCCCCACGCATTTTTACGAAGCTCTTCCAATGATATATCCCTTCCTTTCCAGATGCCGGCTAAAGCTGTTACATCAGGTTTTTCAGCAAAAACTATTGGCAACGAAGGGTCAATATCGCTTTTTGCCTTCTTTTTCGCTTTGGGGAGCTCTACAACAAAATCAAGATATTTCGCAAAATCTTTTAGCGCCTCAAGCACTTTTGCATTTTTATATTTTATGATCACTTCCGGCATAATTCATTTCTATTGTCTTATGACAAATATACCTGAAAATTTCTACTGATTTTTTCGCTGCGATTCATTTTATACACTTTGAATAAGTGTGATAGTGTCTCACTATTATGAAATGATAATATATTGCTTGCTCCGTAAGATAAAATTCTCTTAATTCTTGCCAAAAGAAACCAGTTGCCGGAATCGATCAATGTCCCATACACCGATTAAATACTGTTTAAAAAATAGCTTTTCATTGTAAAATATTTTCAGACAAACACGCCTTGGACTATATCTATTACCAATTTTGAATTTAAAATCACTGGTTGCTCCTGTAATAATTTTTTCTTCATTTTTCTCCTTATAAAACAAAGACAAAAGATTATTATCAACAAGTACGCGGGTTATATAAAACCTCTGCTTTGCTACAAACTGAAAATAAAGTATAGAAAAATACAAGCTAGCACAGCAAGCGCCAAACAACCACGCGGATTTAATACCGCAGCTAATAATAATGACTGCCGAAATAATAAGATACAAGCGAACCTGCTTTTTAATCCTTATCCCATAAGGAGTGAATTCCGGTACTCGTATTTCCTGATCCATCCGTATAGTTCAAAGGTTACCCAAACATCGCCAGCGTATAATCCTTCTTACCCTTTTGTACCAGCACATATTTATCATTGAGCAGGTGCTGTGATGTTATCTTAAAATCAAGCCCAACCACCTTCTCTTTATTGATACTCACACCGCCGTTTTGCAGCATCTTTTTCGCCTCGCCTTTTGAGGCGAATACCCCGCTTTCTGCAAGGAAAGTGATGAGGTCAAGGCCATCGGTAAGAGTGGCCAGGGTACCCGTCACTTGTGGTACTCCATCCATTACCTCCAGCAGTTGTTGTTCACTTAGTGAGCGCAGCACTTCTACTGATGATTGGCCGAAGAGTATTTCCGATGCTTGTTTTGCAAAGGCAAGGTCTTCTTCGCTGTGTACCATTATCGTCATTTCATCGGCTATTGCTTTTTGCAGTTTGCGTTGGTGCGGTGCAGTCTCATGCTCAGCTATCAGGGCCTTTATTTCGCCCACCGGCTTAAAAGAAAACACCAGCGCCATTTTCGCAGCATCAGCATCTGGCAGATTGAGCCAGAATTGGTAGAACTTGTATGGCGACGTCCGGTTCCTGTCCAGCCATACATTACCGCTCTCCGACTTGCCAAATTTACTGCCATCGCTTTTTGTGATCAGTGTGCAGGTAAATGCAAACGCATCCGGCCCGCCCTTGCGGCGGATAAGCTCGGTGCCCGTCACTATGTTGCCCCATTGGTCTGCACCGCCCATCTGCAACTTCACATTGTGCTGGCTGCACAGGTGGAAGAAGTCGTAGCCTTGTATGAGTTGGTAGGTGAACTCCGTAAACGACATGCCGGTTTCCAGGCGTTTTTGCACGGAGTCTTTGGCCAGCATGTAGTTGATGGAAATATGCTTGCCGACATCACGTATAAAATCCAGGAAAGAAAAATCCTTGAACCAGTCATAGTTATTTACTAAGACAGCGCCGTTAGCCTCACCATCACTGAAATCAAGAAAGCGTTCTAACTGGCTGCGGATACCATCACAGTTTTTGCGGATAGTTTCTACGTCCAGCAGGTTACGTTCCTGCGACTTGCCGGAAGGATCGCCGATCATACCGGTGGCACCACCAACCAGCGCATAGGGCTTATGCCCGGCGCGCTGTAGCCGCATAAGCAGTGTTATGGGCAGCAGACTGCCCACATGCAGACTATCGGCAGTAGGGTCAAAGCCAATGTAGCCTGAGGTCATTTCTTTCATCAGTTGTTCTTCAGTACCCGGCATAATATCCTGCACGAGGTTTCTTTGCTGTAATTCTGCTATTAAGTTCATCAAAATGTAGTTATCAGGCGGCAAAAATAACATTTACGCCTGCCTTTGAGGTATATTATTTTAAGCGCATATTTTATTTGAAAATATTATTTTCACCTTGCCAGATTAATTTGATTTGTGATTTGTTTTATTATTCCGAATTTTGTTTCTATCTTTCGGTATTACTTGCGTTACTACTTAACAAAAATTTAAGCGTTGAAACGAATATTACTCTCTTTAGCTCTGTTTCTGCCGTTCTGCCTACAGGCACAATCTTACGATTTCAGCCACATAGGCTCAACAGAGCATCATGAAATAGGCCTTACTTTGGGCGTTGCAAATTATTATGGCGATCTTCAGCCGAAACTGTTTCCGAATTACGGCTACCAGCCTATGGTTGGCATTGTTTATAAGTACTTTGTAAGCCCTCACGTCGGGTTCAGGCTTAATGCATCTTACACCAATCTTTCTGCCGCAGACAGCCTTAGCAGCATACCTACCAACCAGCAACGTAATCTTAGTTTCGCTACCCATTTGTTCGAGTTTTCCGGTGCTATGGAGATCAATTTTTTACCGATCGAAGTGATGAGGCACAAGGCCACTCCTTACATTTTTGGAGGCATAGGCGCATTCTATTTCAATCCACGGGCGCAGGATGCAGCCGGAGATGTCGTTTACCTGAGGCCGCTGAGCACCGAGGGCGAAGGATTGCCTATGTATCCCGACCGCAAGCAATACAGCCTCGTAAATATTGCCTTCCCATTTGGTGGCGGCTTTAAGTTCTTCATCGGCAAAACCATCATGCTCACTACCGAGATCGGTTTCCGCTACACGAATACGGACTACCTGGACGATGTAAGCAAATCATACGTAAACCTGGATACATTGCAGGCTTACAAAGGAAAGATCGCGAAGCAAATGTCTTACCGTGGTAATACTGTTGCTAACTGGAACGGTGATAATCCTAACTATGGTTTCCAGCGCGGCGACAGCAAATCGAATGACTGGTATTGGTACGGCAACGTTACGGTTACCATATTCTTCCGTGCTTTCGGCAATCCAAAGGAGTATATCAAGACGAGGTGCCCTGGATTTTTCAGGTAACCCCAAACCCCTCCCGATAAAAAATCGGGACCTTGTTCCGGGGCTTCGCTGGTGTGCTAAACTTCATCTGCATAAAACAGCTCATCCTTATTGCGGGTTCGACTCTTTTGAACAGTCTATTCTTGCACTATGCGATTTAGGCTTTTCTATTGAATTTTATGGGGAAAGCCCCTCCTGCCTGACGGCAGGCAGGTTAGGAGTTTGAGGTTTTACCTACCTTTGCGGCATGTTGCAACAATATTGCGCTTCGCTCACAGAATACAAGCGTTTACGTACACGGGAAGTAAAGATCGGCAACCTGCTTATAGGTAATGGCCACCCGATCCGGATACAAACCATGACCACTACTGATACTATGGATACCGCTGCTACGGTGGCGCAGAGCATCCGTTGTATAGAGGCTGGTGCGGAGCTGGTGCGCATCACAGCGCCCAGCAAGAACGAAGCGGAAAACCTGCTGAATATAAAGAATGAATTGCGTGCCAAAGGCTATGATACGCCGCTCATCGCCGATATTCACTTCACCCCCAATGCTGCCGAGATCGCTGCCCGTATTGTTGAAAAGGTGCGTGTAAACCCGGGCAACTATATAGACAAAAAGAAGTTTGACTTTATTGATTATACCGACGCGGAATATGCCAGTGAAACTGATCGCATCCGGCAGCGGTTCACACCACTGGTACGCATATGCAGGGAGTATGGCACTGCTATGCGCATAGGCACTAACCATGGTTCACTCAGCGACCGCATCATGAGCCGCTATGGTGATACACCGATAGGAATGGTGGAGAGCGCAATGGAGTTCCTGCGAATAGCACGGGACGAAAGCTATCACCAGATCGTACTCAGCATGAAGTCGAGCAACCCGCTGGTGATGGTGCAGGCATACCGGCTGCTGGTACAAAAGATGGATGAGGAATTCGGGGAGTGCTACCCACTGCACCTGGGCGTTACAGAAGCCGGCGATGGCGAAGACGGGCGCATCAAGAGCGCTATCGGCATCGGCACCTTGCTGGAAGATGGCATAGGAGATACTATACGCGTTTCACTTACCGAAGACCCTGAGTTTGAGATACCTGTTTGCCGCGATATTGTAAAGCGATACTCTTTAAGGGAAATTCCAAATTCTAAATACCAAAATACAAAGCCCAACCTCTCCCTGAGCGAAGCCGAAGGGCCAAATTCCATTAGCTCTGATCTCCAGATGCCCAACCCTTTGCCGTATGATCCATTTTCGTACAGGCGCAGAGCTGCAACTAGTGTGCAGCACATAGGCAGCCATCATGTACCTGTAGTAGTAGCAGACTACAGTATGGACAATGCGATTACCCCTAAGAGCCTGGAGCAGATAGGATATACCTACAACGAGGCCACCGACAAATGGACAATAGCCGATGTGGCTGCTGACTATATATATACCGGCAACAAAACAATCAATTTTGCGCTGCCAGGAACGCTGCAGATGATCTGTGATAGCGCCTCCTATCAAGGTGCAGAGAAGCACCATCCCATAGTGCGGTGGGGCATTGATACTACATCTGAGCGCGTACATTTTGTACTTGCCGATGTGAACCAGGACACTACCGGGCTTGCGGCTTATCTTAAAGGCGCACCAGGTGCAGTGTTGGTACTGAGCAGTTCGGCTGCCAATGCGATGCAGTCTATTCGTTGCTTCCTGGCCGCTCTTACTTCGGAAGGAGCTAGCTGTCCTGTATTACTGAAAACAGAGAGCAGTGACAACACAGTGGATGAGCAACTGATACATTTCGCAACCGACTGCGGCGGCTTGTTCCTTGATGGCTTTGGCGATGGTATATGGCTGGTAAATGCCAGCAACAGCCTTGAGACAAGTAAGGTCAGCGGGCGCACTTACCTTGAAGTGAAAAGCAACAAACAGTTCCTCAACAATACAGCCTTCTCCATTCTGCAGGCCACGCGCACGCGCATCAGCAAGACGGAATATATCAGCTGCCCAAGCTGTGGCCGCACCCTGTTTGACCTGCAGGAGACCACTGCGAAGATCAGGGCAGCGACCAATCACCTGAAGGGTGTGAAGATCGCGATAATGGGCTGTATAGTGAACGGGCCGGGCGAAATGGCAGATGCCGACTTTGGCTATGTGGGCAGCGGGCCCGGCAAGATCACACTGTACAAAGGCAAAGAGGTGATGAAACGCAATGTGCCGAGCGATGTAGCCGTGGATGAGCTTATCCAGCTGCTGCGGGAGAGTGAGGCGTGGGTGGAGGTTAGCTAGCGCAGCAGACTTTAAAACCGTGCAGTATTTCTCCAGTCCATTATGAGCATTGTATGTTGCGGGTGTTGGGTAGCCCGCTCCGGGGCATATCATCACTAGAAATACCGTTTTCTACAAAGCGGTAGCTCCTATCGGAGCAGTTCATATTATCATACAACACTTGGGTACACAGTAGCCTGAAAACATGGGACACTCCTTCGGTGAAGTTTCGGTGGCTAAAAGAGGTGTTACGCAGCTCTCATTTTGTGAGATTGCTTCATTGCAACCAACGCACTGCGGCCTGGCTTTGTGACTCGCAATGACGATCTACAGCGCGGTAAATGTAAGCGGGGAGCCGCTGATCTGTGAGCCGGTGGATGTGCGGGCAACTACCTGTACTTTTTGAGCTGAGGTAGCCGGATCGCCGAGGAGCCAGTTGGTTTGTGCGTAACCGCTGGCGTTCGTTACCGCTGAATAGAGCGATACGGAACCGCCACCTGAAGTAACGGTGAAATAAACTGTAACACCCGCCTGGCCAACACCGCTGTTATCTGTTGCCTGAACAACTAATGGAGCGCCAAGATATTCATATGGTGCGCCAACCTGGCCATCACCTGATACTTTTGCCACCTTCAAATTTGTAGTGGTTGCCTGCATGGATATAGTGTCTGTATTCCATGTCTGGCTGTTGTCGGGGATGCTGTAGCCCAGGATGTTTCCGGAAACAGAGAACGACTGCTGCTCGGTAAAACCATCAGTAGTGCTTTCCAATGTATTCAGAGCAAACGTCGCCGTAGGGCAAACCACACCGTATATTTTCTGCACCATCTGTGGTGCAATGCTGCACGACAGGTTGAAGCCGGCAAGCGGTGGAATGCTATTCGTCAGCGCGGCAGTATGTGTGAAATTATAAACACCTTGCCAGCCGCCTGCACTATATACATCACCTATGGTAAAGTTATCGGTAGTATTAAAAGCAGGGGTTCCGTTTGTGAGTGCAGTTACATTACCAGTAACATTGGCAACGTAAGAGAGATATGTGGTCACAACTATGGGCAACTGACCGATCCAGATAATGGAGCGGCTTGGTACCGGGTTGAGCACTACTGACGAATTTATATTCTCAGCCGAAGAAGCCGAAACGCCCATCTGCACATTTGCATTTAATGTACCGTTCTGGCATACTGCGGCAAACCCTGTCATGCTGCCATTCTGAAACTGCATATTGAAGTTCCAGTTAGGGGTGATGGAGATGGTACCGCTGGTAGCTTTTACAGAAGCAACGCCATCCTGGAAAAGTGTAGTATTGCTAACGTCGAAAGTGTTGGAAAGTGAAGTGCCGAAGTTGATATTTGCCTGTAGGAAAACATCCTCCAGTTTGGCCGGAATGGTGCCCAAAGTTACCTGTCCCGACTGGCTTGTAACAGAAGTAACCTTTCTCAGGTAACCTTCGCCGGTCATGCCGATGATGATGTCGTTAGCCACGAAAGTGGGGAGATTATTGCCAAAGTATGTGTATGTACCCTGGCCGATCTGCGCTGCCGATGATGCCAGTAACCACTGTGTAGAGTCGATGACAATAACACCCGGTTTCAGCACCACAGAGTCTGGTGTAGTAGGTGGCTGCTGCGTAGTGGTGGTAGATACAGTTTGGGTACTGAGCTTGTTGCACGATGCAAAAGCAAAAACAACGGCAACAAGTGCCATCACAAATATGGAAGAGATATTTTTTTTCATTGTGCTCATCAGTTTGTTGTCAAGAAAGGGCGGCCTTAAAAACTATTATTTAAAAAGCAGTACGCTAAGCCTGGCCCCGTAGCTTAAAACGTTTTCGTTAATACCATCAATATTGGAAATATTGGTCATTACGTAGCCTACATATGGACCGAGCAAATAAGTGTTGTGCTTTGTGCGGTAGGCTACGCCTGCACTCACATAGTGCTGCAACATTACAGTGGTATAATTACTGCTTACATCATTCCATGAGTTGTTTCCCTGTATGCTATAAACATCGAGCATGTTTAACTTAAAGCCAAGCGAAATACCGCATTGTGCATAGAATCCTACGTCAGTAAGATTGCCTACCCTGTGTCTTACATCCACCACCTGGAACATAAGAGGAACGCCTGCGTACCAGTAATGATAGTTATTGTATGCAGTGCTGCCGAAGCCATCTGGCGACGATAATGTGCCATTGAAATTGCGGAGCTCAAGGCCATAAGACAAGAACAAACGCGTGCTTGCGTTGCCGGTATTGAACTGGTGTGCATATTGCCCGGAGATAGCCCAGGAGAGGCCACTGGCAGAGGTTGATGAACCATCGCCGCTTACCGTGTTGAACAATGTAGAGCCGCCGAAATCAGCGAAGACGATAAACTTTGCATCGCACTTATGGCAATGAGCAGCATGTGCGCAGCATGATGTTGAATCACTTTGCATATCATCATCTGAAGATGCTGCCGCAGGAGGCGTTGTCTGGGCGGTAGCGAACACAGACCATGCAAGAGCACAGGTTACGAACACTACTTTCTTAAGGCCGAAACACTTGTTAAGGATTTGTCTCATGTATATAATTATATCATCTGCAATAAAACAGGGTTAAATATACTACAATTTTGGAGAGTTGGTAATAATGGCGGGAGAATTTTGACCATTTCGCCGCCATCCCCCGAAAAGGAGAACTTGGTTCACAGACGCATAAAGATCAACTGTAACCCTGCAATTTTAATATCACATGTTAAATTTGCAGGGTTGCAGAGACTTCTTTAGAAGCTAAAATCCGGCAAATGTGCACAAAAGAATTTTATATCATGTCCCGCCTGCGGTATATTTTGCATCACAAAATCTGCTCATCCTAAAAATCTTAGTCAGGATTGAGTATTTTTGAACCTTATAACCACACCAGATCGTATGCGCATTTTTAAATTTATTACTACTTCCGTTGCTTGCTCGTTTTTATTTCTCCAGTCATTTGCGCAAATTCAGAAAACCCAGGACGATGAAAAACGGAAAGTATGGGTAAAAGCCAACCTCACCACAAAAGAAGATGCAATAGACTTCATAAAAACTGCTTACGAAGATTTTACAATTATTATCCCCAAAAAATCTGTTGAATCCGGCATCTACAAAAGAGCGCTCAAATTCATTGATTGCGAACTGACCATAGAAACCGACAGCCGACAGCAGGAATCATCCTTTAAATCAGACCGGGAGTTTGTAAAAGACATTGTGGTCATCGATTTCGACCGCGTAACACTGGATGGAGACAACATAAAACCCTCCACCCCGGAAAATTCCAATGGTCTGTTTCAGGGCCATTTATACGCTCACTTTCACAAGATCCCGGTTTTCTCTATTCTCACGCCAGCCCCTAACCGCGACGGCGATAAGTTTACCGAAAAGCACTACGAAGAGCACCTGCAATGGGCTTACCAGTTCCTTATAGATGAGTGCAGCGGAAAGCGGAATTAGTTGTCACGGAGTTTGGAATTTGGATTGCTATCGCGCTTCCTATGTTTGCAATATCTCAAATTCGCACTTGGCGGTCTTAAAAACGAAATGAGGGAATTGCGAGCTTTGCGACTTTGCGAGAAAATTTTTTATGCCTCTGCGAGAGATTTTTGCGAGACTCTGTCAGCACAGGTCTTACTCCTCAATATCGTACTCCTTTATCTTCCGGTAAAGCGTACGTTCAGAGATACCCAGCTCGGCAGCAGCATCCCGGCGCCGGCTCTTGTGCTTCTTTAGCGCCTTGGTGATAAACTCTTTCTCACGGTCTGCAAGCAGCAAAGTCTCCTCTACGTCCTCGTGGTGATCGTTAGACTCCAGCAAGATGGCCCCCTGGTTGTAGCCGGTATTCACAGACTGCTCCCCGTTATACACCGGCATTAGTGCGCCATTGTTTGCAGACGGGTCAACAGGGGTATAGCCCTGGTGGTGCGCTACATCAAAGATCATCTGCTTCAGGTCGTTCATATCTTTCTTAAGATCGAAGAACAGCTTATAAAGTATATCCCGTTCAGTATTGAAATCACCGCTGGCGCTGGAACCAGTGCCACCATGCAGCGAAGATGGTATTACAGCAAGGCTGCGGGAAGTTTCGCGCTGTGGCAGAAAGCGCTGCATCACCTCAGCATTGATCGACTTATCGGCAGAAAGCACAGAGATCTGCTCCGCTATGTTTTTCAGCTCACGCACATTGCCCGGCCAGTAGTAGTTCACCAGCATTTGCTGGGCTGCAGCATCCATATGCACCGATTGGGTCTTATATCGCTCAGCAAAGTCAGCGGCAAACTTCCTGAACAGCAACGGCACGTCCTCCTTCCGGTCGCGAAGCGATGGAACTCTTATCGGCACCGTGCTCAAACGATAATAAAGGTCCTGCCTGAAATCACCGGCCTGCGTGTATTCAAGCAAATCGCGATTGGTAGCAGCTATCACGCGCACATCGGTCTTCTGCACTTTAGACGATCCCACACGAATGAACTCACCTGTCTCCAGCACGCGAAGCAGGCGCGCCTGTGTGCCCAGCGGCATCTCACCTATCTCATCCAGGAAGATGGTACCGCCATTCACCGTCTCAAAATAGCCCTTGCGGCTATCCACAGCGCCAGTAAACGACCCCTTCTCATGCCCGAAGAGCTCACTGTCAATAGTACCCTCAGGTATCGCGCCGCAGTTCACTGCTATGAACGGATTATGCTTCCTCGGCGAGAGCGCATGTATGATCATGGAAAACACCTCCTTGCCCACACCGCTCTCTCCTACTATCAGTACGGATAAGTCAGTATTGGCAACCTGTACTGCGGTATTTAATGCATGGTTCAGCCCGGGAGCATTCCCTATGATACCAAACCTGTTCTTTATACTTTGAATGTCCATGTTAGTCGTAAGTCGTAAGTTATAAGTCGTGAGTTCCGGTGATCCACAACAGCCTTACTTTTATTTTGAGTTTAAAATTGCTTCTACTTCTGCCTTGAGAATGGGCAGGTATTTGGTTACAATAATGTACAACTGGTAATTATCAATGACGTCATATTCATGCGTTATTTTATTCCTTGTTGCAATAATTTTTTGAGTATTTGTGATTGGAATGTTTTGGTCAGCAAGCAAAATTCTTTTTAGAGCTTCTGCAATGATCTCAATGCCACGCTCCACTATCCAGCTGATTTCGTAATTGCTATACCGACTAGCTTCAATACCCTTTGTTGACCCATCAATATTGTTGATGGCGATCAATATTTCCTCAAGGTGTTTTTTAAGTCTATTAACCTCCATACACTAATTGACGATTGCAATCAACAGATTCCTTAAAATATCTGTTGTGAATATTGTTATAGGGAACAAGGTCTATTTTCCGGCGCAATAATCTGTTTAGATTCATTTCGAGATCGTTTAGATTATCGATATAATCGTAATTCCCCGCGTTCCAAGTATTGAAATTGTTTGTATCGATCTCGTACAAAAAATCAACATCACTCTTCTCATTAAATACTTTTTCATTTACAGCGCTGCCAAATAAATACAATGCTTTTACAAAGTGCTTCTTACAAAGCGCCTGTATAGCTGGTATGTTATTTTGTATTAGCGGTATCATTATCAAACAATTTCTCCCAGCAAAGTCGCCGAGGTGGCATTAGTCACCTTTACCTGCACATAGTCGCCCTTCTTAAGTGGTTGATCGTTCTTTGCAAATACTACCATTTTGTTCTGGCTGTTACGTCCGCTCCAGTCTTTGTCGCTTTTCTTGCTGGAGCCTTCTATCAGCACTTCAAAAGTCTTGCCAATATCACTTTTATAGCTTTCGCGGGAATGGCTGTTTTGCAGGTTGATGATCTCAATAAGCCTTCTTTTCTTTACGTCTTCCGGAATGTCATCTTCATAGCGGCGGGCGGCAAGTGTGCCGGGGCGCTCGCTATAGGAGAACATATAAGCCATGTCAAAGCGGCTAAGCTCCATAACCGAAAGTGTGTCCTGGTGATCTTCTTCGGTCTCTGTGCAAAAGCCGGAGATAACATCTGTGCTGAGCCCGCAGTCTGGCATTACCTCGCGTATGCGCTTTACCTTATTCAGGTACCACTCACGCGTATATGTGCGGTTCATCAGGTTCAGGATACGGGTATTACCGCTTTGTACCGGCAGATGAATGTACTTGCAGATATTATGGTACTTAGCCATGGTGTGCAGCACATCGTCGGTAATGTCCTTAGGGTGAGAAGTGCTAAACCGAATACGAAGCAATGGATCTATCAGCGCCACGCGCTCCAAAAGGTTAGCAAAAGTAACAGCCCCCTCCAAACCTCCCCCCAGGGGGGAGGCTTCTCCCTCATTTTGCTGGTCGAACCACAGTGGTTTATCTGGTTGTGATTTTAATTTCTCTTCAATTTGTGTGAGAACCTGCTCAAGGTTATTAAAGATAGACTCGTTAGAAAAACGAATAACCTCAAAACCTATCTTATTCAATTGAGCCGTCCTTTCATTATCACTCTCTATATTTTCCGGCAATTGATGAATACCACCGTCCACTTCAATAATTAGATGTTTCGATAAGCAAACAAAGTCGGCAATGTATTTTGAAATGATATGCTGCCTGCGAAACTTATATCCTTCTAATCTTTTGCCACGGAGGCTATCCCACAAAATCGTTTCGGCTTTTGTTGGGTTATTTTTATTCTTTTCCTTGAAATCCTTTAGAAGCCCATATAATGTTTCATCACTCGTCATATACCCTTTAAGTGAACTTGCAGCATTCTGAGTGCCAGGTATTGAGTGCTGCGTAACATCACCCTCCCCTTGGGGGAGGGCCGGGGTGGGGCTATGATAGTAACTATCCACATTCTGGCCGAGAAGAGTAACTTCTCTAAAGCCTCTGTTAAACAAATCCCTGCATTCGTTCACAATACTTTCTGCGTCCCTGCTGCGCTCACGGCCACGGGTGAATGGCACTACGCAAAAGGTACACATATTATTGCACCCACGCATGATGCTTACGAAGGCCGTAACGCCATTGCTATCCAGCCGCACAGGCGATATATCTGCATAAGTCTCGTCACGGCTCAGCAGCACGTTCACGCTTTTCTGGCCGCCCTCTGCTTCAGTTATCAGGCCGGGTAGACTGCGATAAGCATCTGGGCCCACCACTATGTCCACCAGCTTTTCTTCTTCCAGGAATTTGGCTTTGAGCCTTTCAGCCATACAACCAAGCACCCCTATCAGCATACCGGGGTTATTCTCTTTCACCTTCTTGAAAGCATGCAGGCGGTTGCGCACTGTCTGTTCTGCCTTCTCGCGAATAGAGCAGGTATTCAGCAACACAAGGTCAGCTTCTTCAAAATTGCGGGTAGCGCCAAAGCCTTCGTCATGCAGTATTGACGCCACTATCTCGCTGTCACTGAAGTTCATCTGGCAGCCATAGCTCTCTATATAGAATTTTTTCTTAAACTCATTCGGGTCTCCTGCGAACGGAGCATATGCTTCTCCCTGCCGCAACTCCTCTACCACTTTTTGCAGTACCTCTGCCATAATTTCCGATTTTCAATTTTGCGCAAAGTTACGAGGTTCTGTTGAAAGGCGGATAAGTTATATAGAGAAGGTATAATAAGACTGTAATATTTGCCATTATCGGTAATAGTGTAAATTTGAGCCTTTACGAGCTGGCATCCCGGCTGCAAAACATGACAGACACGCGCAAAAGGAAAATATTATTACTAACTCTGGTCCACCCTGATTTTCTTCCCCCGGTTTACTCTGTGGCGCAAGTGCTGAGGGACGAAGGATACCCGGTCCATATACTTACGTTCGACTCCTATGTTCCAGCCCATATAGACCTTGGCCCGGGCATAGAAATAGAGTCTGTGGGCAGGCATCACGATCTGTCTTTAGGCAAGCGCCTTGCCATCAGGGGACAGTACAAACAAAGAGCGGCGCAGCTTGCAGCAGAAAACCCGCTGGCCATCATCTCCTTCTGTGCGTTCACTTTTCTCTGCGGACTGAAGATCAGGAATAAGATCCCGCTGATCTACCATGCGCTCGAAGTCGCTGATTTTATTATGTCTTTGTTTTTGAAGTCGCCATTATCTCATTTTAATAATCTGAGGGCAATAAAGAAGCTAAATGAAGCTTCACTGGTTGTAACGCCATCGGTGCAACGCTCCGCCTGGTTAGCTGGCAGGGCCCATATTGAGTCTATGCCTGTGACCGTGCTTAATACTGCTTATCTTAAAGACAAGGATGGGGACAGCTACGGGCAGTACAAACAGATCATTCCTGCAACATTCTTGGATAAAAAAGTGATCCTATATACCGGCGCGGTTAATACTCACCTCTGCACTATGGAGTTGGTACAGGCTTTCGACCTTGTAAACGATCAAAATAGCGCCTTAATAATAACCGGTATTAAAGACAATGAATATTGCGCGGGCATCAAACAGTTTGTGAGTCAGAGCAGAGCGGCAGAACGGATACAGCTTTTCCCATACCTGGCCCGTACCGAAATGCTGGCATTGCAGGCCAATGCAGCCATAGGCGTTTGCCTGGCCCGGGAATACAACGACAACCTGGAATCTAAAATGATGGCGCCAAACAAAGTGGGCGAATATCTTGCGCGGGGCCTGTATTTGGTAGGGATAAAAAATGAATACCTGCTGCCTTTTAAAATGAAGGGTATCGCATCGTTGGCGGAAACAGTTTCTCCTGCAGAGATCGCTGTTGCGATCAAAGACGCGCTGGCAGCTGTTGATAACGGCAACTATAAAACGGCGATCAGCAATTTTGTTGCTGATTACTTTTGTATGCAGCAGCAAATGAAGCCGGTAACCGCTTATTTAAAGGGGCTGGGGCAATAGGCAAAATGTGTTTGATTTACTTATACTTTGAGATATGTGCGGCATAGCAGGATATATAGGCAGTAGCAAGGAAGATGGATTAAAGTTTGCCAACAGGGCTAGCGGCTTGCTGCGGCACCGAGGGCCGGACGACAGTGGCATATATAATGAAGAACAAGTAACCCTGCTTCACCGCAGACTGTCTATACTGGAGCTATCGCCGCTGGGACACCAGCCCATGACATCATCATGCGGTCGTTACAGCCTGGTCTTCAACGGTGAGATATACAACCACCTGGACCTGCGCAAACGATACCTTCCCAACTACCCGTTCAAAGGGCATTCCGATACAGAGACGATAATTGAATTGTTCCGGCTGCAACAGGAGCAGATGCTGAAAGAAATGGTAGGCATGTGGGCACTGCTGATATGGGACAAGCAGAAGAAACAACTGTTCGTGAGCAGGGACCGCTACGGCCAGAAGCCTATCTATGTGCGCCGCATGAATGGTACATGGCTGCTGGCAAGTGAAGTGAAACCACTCATTGGCGAAAATGAACAACCTGCTTACGACCCTACCGAACTGGCAGAATACCTGGCGCTGGGCAACTACGGGCATCTGGGCACACATACTTTCTTCAAAGACATACAGCATTTTCCACAAGGCAGCTACGCATGGGTAAGGCCGGAAGACAACAAACTGGACTGCAAAAAATACTGGGAGCTTCCGGATATAAAAGCAAAAGACAAAGTACCTTTTGATAAAAAAGCAGAAAAAGAACTTCACGACCGAATGGTGGAGGGTGTGCTCTCACAGACCTTGGCAGATGTGCCTATTGGCATCACCTTATCCGGCGGCATAGATTCGTCTATCATAGCTGGCATCCTCTCCAGCTACTACGATAAAGAGATACACATTTTCACCGCGCAGTCGCCCAATACAAAGTATGACGAGACGAAGTATGTGGACGCTGTGATCAATAAATTCGGCAAGAGCAATTTCATTGTACACAACAAGAACCTTCACGAGCTTTCCATTCAGAAAGACCTTGCTAAGTATATAAACATACAGGAAGAACCCTTCGGTGATCCATCTATCATGGGGCATGGCTTCCTGATGAACATGGCGGCTGAGGCAAATATAAAAGTGATCCTCAACGGCCAGGGAGCTGATGAATTGTTTTTCGGGTACAACAATATGGCCCAGGCTATATTGCTGCAGCAGTTCAAATCCATGCAGTTTGGCAAGTTCTATGAGAACCTTAATGCGATGAAGCTGGGCAAGAAATACATGCTGCGCACCTTATTGAAATCGATGGCGCCAGGAACAGAAACGAAACTGAGGATGCGCTCACGGATACAACGCAGAGGTATCATATCACCGGACCTATTGAAAAATGTGGACGACAGTCTTGTGGAGCAATACAAGTACGATAGCATCTATGATGTCTGGCGCGAGTCGATCTACAGCGTTCACCTGCCCCACCTTGTTCACTATGACGATCGGAATGGTATGGCTTGCAGCATAGAGGGCCGTATGCCCTTCCTCGACCACCGTATTGCCGAGTTTGTAGCAACAATACGGCCTGAAGACTTCCTGAAACACGGCAGGAGAAAGTACATATTGCGGGAGTCATGCAAACAATACCTGCCGGAGCTGGTGTATAACCGCACCGATAAGATAGGCTTCTACACCCCACTAATTGATGCACTTACCAAAGACCAGGAATGGGTAAAAGCACAGATACAAGGCCGCCACTTACTTAAAGATGATTACCAGCAGACTTTGTTCAACAAGCTAGCCGGCAAAACTTTGACCGTGCCTGAGGCCACACAATTATGGCGAAGTCTTTCGGCGAATGTGTGGATGGATGAATTTGATATCGAGAATCCGTAAATTACCTCAAATACACCTTCCCCTCTTTCATCACAAAACCCATTGTGCTCAACACCTTGATGTCCTGCAATGGATCTCCTGCAACAGCTACAATGTCTGCCATTTTCCCGGCTTCTATTGAGCCTCTTTCTTCTTTTATGCCCAGCAGATCGGCAGCATTCATGGTAGCACATTTGATGGCCTCCATGGGCGGCATTCCTCCTTCCGTCATAAAGCGGAATTCGAGGGCATTCATGCCGTGAGGATATACACCGGCATCTGTTCCGAAAGCTATTTTCACACCCGCTTTATATGCCCTGGCAAATGTCTTTTGGATGGTGGGGCCTACCACAGCGGCCTTAGCAGCAACAACAGGTGTAAAATATCCCGGCACTTTGGAAGAGTCGCCAACAGACCGCCCCGCAGTAAGCGTAGGCACATACCACACGTTATGGCTCTTCATGAGTGTCATACCTTCATCATCCATAAAGGTACCGTGCTCTATCGATGTAGCACCACCCAATATTGCTCGCTTAATGCCCTCAGCACCATGCGCATGGCAAGCCACAGGCATTCCGTAGTCTTTAGCTGTTTCTACAATTGCTTTTATCTCATCTACAGTGAACTCTGCTCCGGAACCTTCTGTACTGAGGTCAAGCACACCACCGGTAGATGCGATCTTAATAAGATTAGCGCCAGCTTTGAACTGGTATCTTACCGCTTTCACACATTCTTCCCGGCCATCTGCTACCCCTTCCTCTGGGCCCGGTGTTTTTCGCATCGCATCGTCACGCAGGCCTACAGATGGGTCCATGTGGCCGCCTGTTGCGGAGATAGCCCGCCCAGCAGTAAGGATGTTCGGGCCAACCGTAACGCCCCGGTTGATAGCGTTACGCAAGGATATATTCACACCCGATCCACCAAGGTCTCTTACTGTTGTAAACCCCGCCAGCAGTGTTCTTTTGGCATATACCGCCGACTGAAAAGCGATGTCTGCATCTTTCTCCCGGAAGCCATCGGCAAACGAGGTTTTGCTGAACTGCATCTCCAGGTGCACATGGCAATCAATAAAGCCGGGCATTACCGTTTTGTATTTCAGGTCAATAAGGCTATCGGATGATTTGCCATTTACATAGCCATCCTTGATCTCTACGATCTTTTTGCCTTCCACGACTATAGTTACCGACTTACGCTCTTTATCAGATACGCCGTCTATGAGTCTGCCGCATTGGATGTAAGTTTTCTGTGCCAGGGCAGAGCCACCAATTGCAGCAGCGATCAGTATGGTAAGAAGTCGTTTCATTAAATGCTGTTTATTATCCTGTGAAAAAGATACCCATCGGGATAAAAGTACATTTTTATCCTGTACCATCTGTAGCAACTGCCAGACATATCTGCCACCCGCTACTTCATACTTCTTGTATCAATATACTCAAACTTCAATGCCGCTGAATCATGAAAAATGCGGGGGATATCAATGACCACATTGTTGCCTATTTCAAATGACTTTTCAACGATCATCTTGTCTATGTTGATGTAGTTACCAGGCAACAGTTGGCTGGCATTCATGAAGAGCGCCAGTGGTACACGCACCTTTTTAAGGCTGTAATTATTCTTTTTGTTGCGGGGGTACAGCTCGGCATTGAAAAAGAGAAGGTTCCTTTTCTCGTCTATCGTACCAATGTAAGAAGGCCCAAAGCCTATGCACTGGCCGAATGCATTGTACTTGATAGAAAAGTACATGATCACCGAATCTTTAGGATAAGTAACAAGCTTTAGCAAGTACAGCTTCTGGTAGTACCCTTTAAAGTTTTTGTAGTGCAGGATATTGTTATCATTTCGTGCATTCACCTCGGAATAATCTATGACGTAATAACCCTCATAAGGTTTTTCTTCAAACGTAGTTTCATAAGTGATCACGGAATCTATACGCAAGCTTTTATTGAGGATTACGGGCAGAGACTGGTAAAACAAAGGGTTGGTGAAGTTGTCGGTACTGAACGCAATATTGCGCGGCGAGCAGCTATAAAGCATGCACATGGCCACTGCCGCGAACAATATTTTATTTAATGTTGACATTAGTAAAGTTGTTGTACGTGCCGCCTATAAAAAAATGCTGGTTGTCGTTATTAGGATGCAGTGAAAACCCTCCCTTGATATGTATGATGTCCTGCAAGCCATAGTATATCTCTTTTTGCCGCCGCGACGATACATCTTTCAGCGAGCCCATTGCCCCAATATCTATCCCATAACCCCTGATAAGAAACACTTTCAGATTGTACATAGATGTGTTATAGTTGGTCGGTTTAGGGCCATGCGTATCATCATCATACTGCAGGTTGTAATTAGGGATGTAAATACCCAGCATATTGCATGCTTCAAACAGCAGCGGGCTGTACCCGGTAAACTGGTCGAAACTGAACTCTACACTGTTATAACTGAGCTTGTAGTCGCTTTTATTATGTACAAATATGCCGAAGCCCCCGGTCCAGTAGCGGTCCAGGTTATCTGCGATGGGTATGCGATAAAATGGTGCGCCGCCATCGTTATAATAGTTAAGCGTAAACTGAGGAAATGACAGCGCTATCGACCCATTCACCTGGTTGCGCTTATGGTTGTTGAGTATAAAATTACTGGTGAGCAGGAAAGCATAATCCTTGTTGAGCAGCACATTGTAGTAGGATGCGTTATCAAGGGTACGGAATAGCTTAAAGTAAGGCAGGTCATTGAGCCCGGCACCGAACGAAAGTGAGTTCACAAAGTCTATCTGCACATCAGAGATCAGCGGGTTTAGATTAGCCCCTATCGACTTGGTATAAAACGAAAGCGAAGGGCCGTAGTTGACTATAAAATGGTCTTTGTAAACACCATTTGCAGAGAACCCGCAAAACAATTTGAGGCCCGGAAACGCAGTGCTGCCCCTGCTGTAGTTGATCGTATAATTGCACCCGAAATTAAAATTGCCGTGATACACCCATCCCTGCTGTGCCGGGGCTATACCTACCCTGCATAAAAACAAAAAGAACAGGATGAGGCGTTTCATTAAAAGAGTTTATTTTCTGCTTTCCTAAAAATACTGATTTTCCATATTACAATCCGCAGGCGGCCTTTATTTATTTATCACAGCAAAGCAGTTATATAAATTGAAGGCAGCCCGTTTTCAGATATATTCGGATTTGTGTAACTTACTTGCCGATAATTGAAACCCATATGTTTAGATCCATCCTGTTACTGGTATTGCTGATGCCGGTATTATGCTTTGCAGAACAACGTACGCAGACGGTGAGAGGCCGCGTAGTGGACAACGAATCTAAAGCGCCACTGACCGGCGTGATAGTCGCTATAACGGATATGCCCACCCGCATAGGCTCAGCTACCGACAAATTTGGCGAGTTTGTGCTCGACGAAGTGACGCTGGGCAAACATACAGTTACCATCACCTACATGGGGTTCAAGAGCATAACACTAAATGATGTGCTGGTAACAGCAGGTAAGGAAACAGTGCTGGATATAGAAATGGAGGAGTCTGTTACTACTATGCATGAAGTAACGGTTAGTCAAAAACGCGATCATATAAACGACATGGCCATAGTTAGCACACGAACATTCGATGTGCAGGAGACCGAACGCTATGCCGGTAGCAGGTCCGACCCGGCGCGTATGGCATCAAACTTCGCAGGTACACAGGGCGGCGATGATTCGCGGAATGACATCATCGTTCGCGGCAACAGCCCACAGGGCGTGCTCTGGAGAATGGAAGGAATAGATATTCCTAATCCTAACCATTTCTCCATTCCCGGAACCACAGGCGGGCCGGTAAGCATACTCAACAGCCATACACTGGCCAACAGCGATTTTTTCATGGGCGCATTTCCGGCAGAGTATGGCGATGCGGTGGCTGGCGCATTTGATGTGCGGCTGCGCAATGGCAACAACGACAAATATGAATTCACTGCGCAGCTGGGCCTGCTGGGCACCGAGGTAGTGGCCGAGGGGCCAATAGCACAAGACATAGGCTCATCGTTTCTCATCGCTTACCGCTACTCCACCCTGCAATTGTTCCAGGGCCTGAATATCAAGATCGGCACTACATCTGTGCCCAATTACCAGGACCTTACCTTCAAGCTCAATTTGCCGGTTAGCCCCAAGTCAACTGTGTCCATTTTCGGCATAGGCGGCCTGAGCAACATCAACCTTGTTGTAAGCGATCTTTCGGAAGCTACACCGCAGCTATATGGCGAGTCGGACCGCAACCAGTATTTTACGTCAAATACCGGTGTCGTGGGCGCATCGTTCGGGCATACGATAAACCAGGATACCTATACCAAACTTACTATTGCAGAAACAGGTAGTGATGTCTATGCACATCACGACTATGTATTCCGCGATTCTAATAATACCGTGCTGTACCCGCTGAAGCCTATACTCGGCTATGATTTCAGAACCACCAGCACTGTGGCACACTGGTTCCTGAATAAAAAGCTCTCTTCCCGGCAGACGATAAAGTTTGGCATTATCAACAACCTCTACAACCTGAATTTTGTTGACAGCAGCCGGCAATATCCCCCTACACGCGAATCATGGCAATACCGCGAGAACTATCATGGATATACCGACCTCGCTCAGGCGTACATTCAATACAAATACCGCCCTACAGAAGCTATTACCCTGACTGCAGGGGTACACGCACAGTATCTTACACATAACCAGGCAAAATCAGTAGAGCCACGCCTGGGCTTAAAAGTAGCGCTTACTGACCGCGATGTTGTAACTCTGGGCTACGGGCTGCACAGCGAGATGCTGCCTATGTACCAATACTTTGCGCATGATACGGCGAACACATCTGCAATGCCCAATTACAATGTGGGTTTCATCCGCAGCCACCATATGGTGTTGGGGTATGACCGGCCACTGGCTGAAAAGCTGAACCTGCACCTGGAAACATACTACCAGTATCTTTTTGACGTGCCAATTGAAACGCGTATCGGTTCTTCCTACTCCGCGCTGGACCAGGGTACTGGCTATTCCCGTGATTTCCCCGGCCAGTTGCAAAATAAAGGCACAGGCTACAACTACGGCCTTGAGCTCACGCTGGAAAAGACATTCAGCCATGGCTACTACGTCTTACTAACGGGCTCTGTGTTCGATTCAAAAGCAAAAGGAAATGATGGTGTTTACCGAAATACAGACTACAATACTCATTACTCGCTAAACCTGCTCGGAGGTTATGAAGTAAAACTGGGTAAGTATAATACACTGATAACCGGCATCAAAGTAACGATGATAGGCGGCAGGCTCTACTCACCGGTTGACACTGCCGCATCTAATGCATACGGTGATGCCGTAGTGATAGACAGCCAGAGAAACACCCTTCATTTCAACCCCTATTTCCGCACAGATGTAAAACTCGGATTGAGAATAAACGGCAAAAGGTTGACCCACGAAATTGGCCTTGACCTTGTGAATGTGTTCAACACCAAGAACACATTAGACGTAACCTATAGCTATGGGCTTAATCAGCAGACAGCAGGCAAAGACCCGTTCTACTACACCTATCAGTTAGGCTTTCTACCGATCTTTTATTACAAGCTGGATTTTGGGTTTAAGTAAAACCCCAAATACCTAAAGGGGCTTCGCTTGTAAATATAGCTTCAGCGGAGCATATCTTTTTAGCATTATTGCTGGGCACGATATTCCGGTACGTTTTATGGGAAAGCCCCTTAGGGGTATGGGGTTGTTGTTTGGGGGCTTGCTTACCTCATATAAACATACGCTGCAAGCTGCACCACAATGCCAACGATATAACCCAGCCAAATATCTCCGCGCTGATGCGCACCAAGTATCATTCGCGCTGTGCCAACAACACCGGCTATAATGATAGATACCAGCAGCGGTATCGCCATGTTTACGTGACCGTTCCACATAAGTACAAGCATGATACCGATCATAGCCCCCGCCACCGTAGTGTGCATGCTGATCTTGGTAAAGATGTTTGCCATAAATACGGCAATAATCCCCCAGAAATTCCCGAGCAGCAACACCTTTAAACTGAGCGGCGGGCCCGTAATAGTGTTAAATACATGAGTCACCCAGAAATAGAAGATCATGGATGTGAGCAGCGGAATGGTGCGCTCCTTAGCCGTAGGCATAAGGTAGCTGTTAATAAACCCCAACGGCTTCATTATGAGTATGCTGAAAATAGGGAAGAACACAGCAGTGATGCCTACACTCAGGAACCACAATTTGAGCTGTTTATCCGGTATGCCGTAAAACTGGTTGTCCAGCCGCGACAAAACAACGGCCATTACCAACGGGAACAGTACAGGATGAAACACATAAGATACTATATGCGCCAGCACCTGCAGGAATTTAGGTTGCGTACTAATAAAAGGCTTTTCTGCCGGATATAAAGGTGCTTGATCGTCCACTAAAATTATTTTGCTTCAGTAAAGAAAGGTGATAAGAAATCGTGTAATGGCTGCAGATATTCGTGGTGAAGGTTCCAGTGTGCTGGGTTGCGATAGTTACGGTTTTCTTCAACCCTCAGGTCATTCTTTCGGTGAATTTTATCTCCAGCAGGAAGTAGAGTATCCAGGTAGGCATAAATCCGGGCTTTACTCAATGATACATTATAATCTTTCGCACATTCCTCGTAAGAAAGAAAACATTCTATTAGTTTCCTTTCTTCTGCTACAACAGTTAAAAGTTCTTCTAAATTACCAGCCAACTTATTGTCGGGAAATAGAAACAAATTTATTGGAATATCAAAACCAATAAAATCCCTTTTTATTTCTTCCACTCTTTGAGCAAAATCGTTGTCGGCATCCAGTATAATTATTGTCTGATTTCCGTTATCATGATTTTGACGAATCGATTGTTTTAAAATTCTATCTTCTTTGTACCCTCCGTATCCACCTAATGTATCAAAATCGAGAGTTTCGGATAGTTCTGCATTGAAACTCTCCCATATGAAATCTCTGAGAAATCTAACGTCAGCTTTGCTCTCTGTAAAAATTCGAAAATTGGGCATAGTGGCTATCTTATTTCACTTTCAGCAGATAGTGAATTTTCAAATTCTGCAAATTTCATTGTGTATGCTTTTATACCGGCTTTGGTATTGGCAAGCCGGATTATTCGCCCATTTTCCTCCATCTGCAATTCCTGCAACGCTTGAGTGTAGTACTCTATGCATTCCCTTGAATGTGTCGTCGCGAAAATCTGAACGTTTTTACTCTTAGCGCTTTGCAACACCTTCTTCAAATACTCCTTCATTCTGCTATAGTGAATCCCTGTGTCTATTTCGTCGATCATCAAGCGGCTGTTCTCGGAAAATTCTATTTTTAACAAATGCCTGAACAGCTTAATAGTCCCATCTCCATACTCTGCAAGAGCTTTGGGATTATCTGAATCCGATTCACGAATAATAATAACAGGATCGTTTGAAACAGAGAAATTACTTACCTCAATAGACATAAGGTTTGGAATAAAGTATTTTAACTCTTTTTTCAGGCTTTCAAGTTTTTTATTACTTGGAGATATTTTTGATAAAAAATCAAAAGTTTCTTCATCGTAAAAAATCTTGGCCCCCATAAAAGGAAAATAACAATCAATATCCTGCCGATCTTTTTCTATCAAGATCATTTTCATATCAACTTTTCCATTCAACGCAAGCTGTACTAAATAAGGTGAATCATATAGCTTTAATGAGACGACCATATTATTTGCTTCTGCTTCAGCTAATTCATTCCTGTTTTTTTTAGTTAATGTCAAACTAGAAATTGCAGGCTTATCTGTCAATTGGTACGTATATACCAATGGTTTAGCCCTATCGCGCAAATAAAAGTCCAGGTAATTTAACTTGTAATCTTCTATATAAATTTCCCGGTTTTCTAATGCATAGTCTAAACAAATCAGAAACTTATTATAATCTTCATCATCAAACAATAACGCCTCCAACAATGAAGTCTTACCAACATTATTATCCCCAACAATCAAATTGAACTGTCCAATATCGTTTACTTCAAGGCTATCGAACCGCTTAAAGTTCTCCACCTTAAAATAGGATAAATGCTTTGTTTCCATTTTCATTATTTATAATACAAATCTAAACAACTAATCTAATATTGGAGACAGCCACCTGCTCACGTCTTCCAGACTCATGTCTTTACGTTTCGTATAGTCCACCAGCTGGTCATTTTCTATGTGGCCTATGCCGAAGTAGTGGCTTTCAGGATGGCTGAAGTACCAGCCGCACACAGATGCGCCGGGATACATGGCCAGTGATTCAGTAAGCGTGATGCCAGCTGTTTCGGTAGCATTGAGCAGGTCAAATAATTTGTACTTCTCTGTGTGGTCAGGGCAGGCAGGGTAGCCGGGGGCCGGGCGAATGCCGCGGTAGCTCTCTTTTATCAGGTCTGGTATAGCTATATCTTCATCCTTTGCGTAGCCCCAGAATTCATTCCTTACCCGCAGGTGCAGCACCTCTGCAAATGCCTCGGCAAGCCGGTCAGCAAGCGCCTGCAGCATGATCTTATTGTAGTCGTCATGGTCTGCCATGAATTTTTGCAGGTGGTGCTCTATGCCATGTATGCTCACCGCAAAAGCCCCCATGTAATCTTTTACTTCGTGCTCACTGCTGAAGGTATATGGCCTGATAAAATCAGCCAGTGAGAAGCTTGGTTGTCCCGGCGCTTTCTTTATCTGCTGGCGCAAAGATTCCAGGTGCGCAAGGTCTTTACCGTTCGTATCTTTCAGTACAATAGTATCAGGAGCTATTTTCCGCGCTTCCCAGAAGCCTATAACACCTCGTGCAGTAAGCCATTTTTCTTTGATCACTTTATCGAGCAGCGCATTGGCATCGTTGAATAACTTAGTTGCTTCTACCCCTACGTTTGCATCTTTCAGTATCTCCGGAAATTTGCCCTTCATTTCCCACGCTATGAAGAATGGACCCCAGTCTATGTAGTTGCGCATTTCGTTAAGATCATAATCGCCAAATGTGCGCGTGCCATGCAGTGCAGGCTTCGGTGGTGTGTAATTTGCCCAGTCTATCTTCGCAGCATTGGCCTGCGCCTGCGCAAAAGTGATATATTGTTTAGCCGACTTTTTGTTTTCAAAGTCTTGCTGCAGTTTAACGTATTCGCTACCGATTGTCTCCAGGAACTGGCCCTTCTGCTCTTTGTTCAGCAGGTTACCGGCTACTGTTACACTGCGACTGGCATCCAGCACATACACTACCCCATTATCATATTGCGGGGCTATCTTCACCGCGGTGTGCATGCGGCTGGTGGTAGCGCCGCCTATCAGCAATGGCTGCGTCATGCCCCTGCGCTTCATTTCTTTGGCTACATGCACCATCTCATCCAGCGATGGGGTGATGAGGCCGCTAAGGCCTATCAGGTCCACATTCTCTTTTTGGGCAGTGTCCAGTATTTTATCGGCATGTACCATTACGCCCAGGTCTATCACATCATAGCCATTACAGCCCAGCACCACGCCCACTATGTTCTTGCCTATATCATGCACATCGCCCTTTACGGTGGCCATCAGTATTTTTGCAGCGCCGGCGCTCTCTTCGTTTATCGTTCCGGCAGCTATGTGTGCCAGTCTGCGCTCTTCTTTTTCGGCCTCAATGAAAGGGAACAAATAAGCAACACTCTTCTTCATCACACGAGCGCTCTTCACCACCTGTGGCAGGAACATTTTGCCGCTGCCAAACAAGTCGCCCACCACATTCATACCATCCATCAGCGGGCCTTCTATCACATCAAGTGGCTTGGGATATTTCACCCTCGCTTCCTCCGTATCTGCATCTATAAAATCCGTGATGCCATTTACCAGCGCATGTTTCAGGCGCTCTTCCACGGCAGTGCCACGCCATGCGTCATCTTTCTTCTCTTCCTTTCCTTTTGCTTTTACGGTATCTGCAAATGTTACCAGCCGCTCCGTGGCATCAGGGTTCCTGTTCAGTATCACATCTTCACACAGCTCGCGTAGCTTTGGTTCTATCTCATCATACACCACCAATGCGCCCGCATTCACTATGCCCATGTCCATACCCGCCTTTATGGCGTGGTAAAGGAATACGCTGTGCATAGCCTCACGCACCGTATCATTGCCACGAAATGAGAACGATACATTGCTCACACCTCCGCTCACTTTCGTTAGCGGCATCCTTTGTTTGATGATGCGTGTAGCCTCTATAAAATCAACGCCGTAATTATTATGTTCTTCGATGCCCGTTGCTATCGCAAATATGTTCGGGGCAAAGATGATGTCTTCGGGATGAAAGCCTACCTGCTTCGTGAGAATATCATATGCACGCTGGGAGATGTTTACTTTCTTCTCCAGTGTATCTGCCTGGCCTGTCTCGTCAAATGCCATTACGATCACCGATGCACCATAGCTGCGGCATATCTCCGCCTGCTCTATGAATTTCTCTTCCCCTTCCTTCATGGAGATCGAGTTCACAATGCATTTACCCTGCACACACTTCAGTCCGGCTTCTATAATAGCGAACTTGGAAGAATCGAGCATAATAGGTATGCGGGCTATATCAGGCTCGGCCTGCAACAGGTTCACGAAGGTATTCATGGCCTGTACTCCGTCGAGCAGAGCATCATCCATGTTTATATCCAGTATCTGCGCACCGCTTTCCACCTGCTGGCGGGCAACGGATAGGGCTTCTTCGTACTTGTTTTCCCTTATCAGGCGGGCAAATTTCTTTGACCCCGTAACATTAGTACGCTCACCAACATTCAGAAAATTACTCTCCGGCCGCACTACCAGTGGCTCCAAACCACTAAGCCTCAAAAAAGGTCTTATTTCAGACATTATTAATATTTATAAAAACGCTGCAAAGGTAGGGGTTTGGAAGCATTTATTTATTCAGTGTTGCGTGAGGGTGCAATTCAAATCGTCGCATATAGACAAACACAATGAAACTGTATTGCAAAGCCCGAAGGGCTTAAATATCAATAGCTCCGGATGAAATCCGGGGTAATAAAGATCTAAATGCAGCAACCACGATAGTGGCTGAATGTAGATTGAATTGCGAAGAGGTGAAAACGCACACTTGCGTGATGTGCAATAGTCATTTATATGAGCGTGCCAATATTTATCACCAGTATTCATACCTGTGATGATCACGGCAGCCATGGTGCCTTGTAGCGCACGAAGAAATAAGCAGCCCAAATACGACCATCGCATACAGTATTATCCTCTTCATTTTCATGCCATGTATATTGCAGAAAACGTGCCAGTACGCGGAAATAATACGTTAAAAAATCTATATCGCAAAAAACCTGAATCCAAAGCTTATAGGATGCTGCTCCATCCCCGTAGCTGCACCGAACATATTGGTAAGCTGGTAAGTACCGTACAAACGGATGGTGTTAGATAGACCGATCTCGCCCGTAAGGCAACTGTTGAAGTTGGAAAAACCAAAGTCGTCATGCAGTTTCATCTTGTGCCTGCCCTCCTCCTGCTTGGTCCAGGTGGCAATACTGTAGCCTGCTGTTATACCTACTCCGTACACCAGCCATTTATCTTTATGCAGCCTTGTCTTAAAAGTGATCATCAGCGGCACATTCAGATAATCAAATGCTACCTTGTCTTTCTTAAAACTTACCGTATCCAGCACCACAGTATTAGGGCTATGGGTAAAAGTAACAGGGTTGTCATACCTGAAGTTATATAACTGCAGCCCTATGCCTGTAGAGATGTTTATCTTCTGGTTTTTCCTTTTCAAGGCATAAAATGTCTCCATAAAGGGGTAGATGTTTACGTTTATAGATTTGCCCTGTTTGAGGTCTAAGAGGCTGGAATTCTGCCTGTTCGCTGGTACATTCAGAAAAGTCTTTACCGCCGGGGAATTATAATTGGTATTATCGGCGACGGTATTAAATCCGAGGTCTAAAATGCCCCAGTGTGTATCGAAGTCGCCTTCGGTCTTGTTTTTATCGTCCTTATCATCGCTGCCGGGCGGGTCCGTAATAATGCCTGTATAAATAAATATTGTCCCGTTGAATCCCTTTAATGCATCGCCACTATGCCGGCTATCGTATGGGTGAAAATGAAGGGTTACGCTTTCTGTGCTATCCACAATCATTGCCGGTATTGTAGTACAGGTCAGGTCTGAGGAACTATATGGAGCGCCTTTCTTTGAATTCGAATGTTTCCAGACTGTAACAAACATATTGTTGGTCCGAGCATTCCCCAAAGAGTCTTTAAATATTAGTGCGATGCTGGTGATCTGCGTATCTGCACCAACACCATAATAACCGCGCAGGTTAGGTATGGTATAGACGTAATCATTGCTATCTATACGGGTCATGGCATAGTATGAGCCATTGGCTTCCCAGGTAGGGTTAGTATGCTGCCAGTCGCGCCCATGAGTTATTTTTAATCCTCGTGAGCCAAGGCTAATAGTGCCGCCACCTTTCGTTTTTGGCGGTGCGTCTTGTGCCAATGCTATACCGCTTACTAACAAGCCCATAGCCAGGGCTATCGCGCAAATTGTTTGTTTCATAAAGTATGTTTTAAAACGAGATCCTAAGTTTGTTATCTTCTACCCTCACGGTTATTTCGCCACCATCAAGTGCTTGCTTTGCCTTGCTCACACCATGGTAGGTTGCCTTTGCAAATCGGAATAAATTTTTCAGTTGGTGTTTATTTGATTCATCTATCGGCAGCCGATCTATAAAAGATTTTCTTTTTATTTTGTTATCATCCTGCACATCAGCTATTCGTAATGCTGTAACAGCAGCGGCAGTATCCACATGGTTCGCCGGCGCTTCTATTTTGACAAGCTGAGGCGGGTCATCTACCGTACCAACATACCTTATAGGTGCCAGTGTATCTTTTACTATCGCAATATCCCGTTCCTGTTTCTCCTCCTTTATCACAGGCACCGTATTGTGCTGCTTATGATTTGCTACCGGTGCAGGCTTCGGAGGATGTGCTACTACGGCAACATCAGTTGCAGGCACACGTGCCGGTTGATGCACAACAGTTGTAGTTGTATCTATTGCCGGTTGCACCGCTTTTGGCGCAACTGTTGCCGGACTGCTTGTCACCACAACGCTATTAGTGCTATTATTTACTTCCCTGTACTTATAGACGGAAAAGGAGATAAGCAGCGCAACACCCGCAGCAATAGCATACCTGCGCCACTGCGAAAATGCAACGACACGCTTCGACGGTTCTGTTCTGAGCAATGAATTCTTATCAGTATAAACAAAACTTTCATCGGGAGACAAACGGGTAAGGCTATAGGCTTTCAGTTCTGCATTCAGTTCGGGATGTGCAGCAACGAATTCCATCAGCTCCCGTTCTTCAGCAGGCTGCAGCTCGCCATCGGCGTGCATCATCATATACTCCTCATAGTTCTCCCACCCTATCATAACTATATAATGTTTTCAACCCTTACCAGGTATTCTTTCAATATTTTTCTTGCACGGTGCAGGTAAACCTTTACCTGCGAATCTGTCAGCCCCGTTATCTGCGCTATCTCTTCATAGCGGTAACCTTCATAGTCTTTCAGCAACACCAGCGCCCTTGCCTGCTCATCCAGTTGCCCCAGGGCGCGGTCCAGTATTTTTTTCAGGTCGGGGTTATGCGGTGCATAAGACTCTTCCGGAGGGGCTGCATAAGTGATCTTTACGTTTTTCCGGTAGTTGTCTATAGATTTCCGGTATGCCACCTGGAACAGGAATGCTTTTCCCTTAGTGGCGTCCACCTCACCTTTCTTTTGCCAAAGAACTTCGAATGAACTCTGTACCACATCATGTGCATCACTCGCCTGCCCTGTGCATTTGCAGGCGAACCGGAAAAGAGCATCCGCCCATTCACGTACACATGCATTGTACTCATTAGCATCCATTCAGTAGTATATCGGAGGAGAAAAGAAAAAGTTACAGATTTTTTGAAAAAATAAGAGGCCGTCTCAAAAGCAATTTTGAGGCGGTTTTTCTTTTTGCTGTAAAACGAAGTTGTTCTTGGTTGTATTATCTGTTATAGTAGGTAATGAAAGCTGAGGGCTTAAAAAGTAGTTTTTTA
>CAIRTW010000152.1 GCA_903881585.1 uncultured Bacteroidota bacterium
AAACTGCTCAAGGGCTTGCTTTTTGATTGACTCATAATCAATCGGTTCCTGCTTTTTCATATCCTGTGTTTTAAAGTTAATCATTTAACTTCTGACACAGTTTATTTTACAGTCTCAATTTTAAAGGTATTTTTTGATCTCCTCCGCAATCCGTTTTGCCATCAGAGGTGGTACTGCGTTGCCTATTTGCTTAAACGCGGCAGTCCTGTTCATCCCTTCCCTTTCAGCTTCAAAATAGTAGTCATCAGGAAAAGATTGTAGCCTTGCAGCCTCTCTGATAGTTAACGACCTGCATTGTTTAATATCAGGATGTATATAGTAATGGCCGTCCTTTGAAATATGTGCAACAACAGTTTGCGAGGAAGGCAGATCCGCTGCTACTACTTTAAAACGGTCTATGAATATTTCTTTGTTGGAATGTGTTTTTAGCTCTTCCGGCAGATCGTTATAATTCAAACGCTCTCTATTTTCATTCCATTTTTTTATTGCTATGCGATATATTTGTTTGTCCTGTATTGTATGCGCACGGCCTAAATGTTGTGTGACAATTTGAATATCCCCTCTAATTCCGGAATGCTTCAAATAGTCATTTGCTGGCCCCACGTAGCCAGTATATTTGTCCAAGCCTTGTCCAGCCTGCAACATCGGCAAATCATTCAACAAGACACTAACGGTATAATTGGCAGCAACTCCTTTTAAATCGAGATCTTGCGTATTTAAGCCCTTTCTGTATCCAATCAATATAATCCTTTTCCGGTCTTGCAACACACCAAAGTCTTTTGCAGTAACAACAAAATCCTTTATCACATATCCAAGGTTTCTAAAGGTTAACAACATGTGACGGAGATAACCTCCTTTGTTGGCTGAGTGTAAACCAGTGACATTTTCAAACACAAACATTTTGGGTTTGTACTTGTGTAGGAACTTAGCATATTCGAGAAACAAAAAATTTCTTTCGTCTCCTTTCATTCCATTATCAGATCGCGCTCTGCCCACTAGTGAATACGCTTGACAAGGTGGACCTCCAATAATCAAGTCGACACTTTTCCCCTTAAGACGCTCACCAATCATTTTAAAAATCTTTTGATTGTTTGCTTTACCAATTGAAAGGTTTATGACACTTTCCAATTTTTCCTTGGGAATAGAAGCATAGAGTTGTTCCCTGTTTATTTCACTTTTTAAATATGCTGTGTAGTAGTCCAAGTTGCCTACAACTTTTAAAAAATGGTAGGCAGTTCTTGTCTTTAAGGTATAACATGCGGCCTTGTCCATCTCTACATGCGCTACAGGATGAAAACCAGCATTAATAAAGCCCTCCGATAGCCCGCCAGCACCGGCAAATAGGTCAATGTAAGTAATTTGTTTGTTCATTTTTTTTGCACTTTTACCATGAATATAAATCGTTCACAAACTACTTGTAGTTTTGTTTCCAGTCAATCGGATATAAGTGAACATTGCGGCAAAATTGCAGAATGGCGAACAACTTAAATTCGCTTATAAGTCACGTTGCATAAAATGTGTAAAACTAATTCAGCCACCATTCGGTGCGCGTCTTCGGCACCACATAATATCTGCAGCCGTGATGCCCATGCCAGAAGCAGCCATGAATTAAGATCACCGTTTTATATTTTGGCAGCACTATATCCGGCTTGCCCGGCAGCGTCTTCACATGCAGCCGGTACCTGTACCCCTGCCCATGCAAAAAGCGGCGCACCAGCATTTCAGGCTTTGTATCCTTGCCCTTTATGCGGCTCATGTTGTAGCTCCGCGTTTCCTTGCTGTGTACATCCGCCATTACGCAAATTTACGCGCCGTGAGTTTGCTTCGTGCCTCGCAAACCTGCCTGCCATGAGGCAGGGACACGAGTAATGGGGAGTTTCAGAAAGAGAACCGTTATTTTCTGTACTTACTTTAGGATTTCGGCTGGTGTGAAAAATTGAC
>CAIRTW010000153.1 GCA_903881585.1 uncultured Bacteroidota bacterium
CCAATGCTGACCTTATCACAAACAAAAAATTTAGCGGGATTTTGTTTAATGCAGACAGTACCCTTGCTACTAATACCGGGCTCACCGAAGCAAGCAAGGACTACCTTGTTGTATATTATGGCTATCCTAATTACCAGTCCAGGGCGAGTGATTCGATAAAGGACAATCCTGATAATTATAATTATAACTCAGGTGAAATTCTTGACCGGGGAACGAATAATTACCTGATCGAAGAGTATGGCTACCCTGCTTACGGGACAAAAATAGGAGACTCGTTATCAAAGAGAAAAAGGGATGATGATGGTTTCGGCGCCCAGGAGCCGTTTGGCAAAGGGTTGATCATTGATAATCACCGTATGCAACAGGTATCTCTTCTATATAAGTTTGGTTACGAAAATGTTCTGTTCCGGGCGAAAAAAGAAAACCGTAAATACATTTATGTATCTAAACACTTTGATATGGAGTACTTTCCATTCGCCGAGGAATTAGATACCAAACTGGTGACGCTGAACCAGCGGAAGAAAAAGATCAGGATCACCCATTATCCCGGTGCATCTCTGCTTAAGGAATTACTCCGGTAGGCGAATTCAAATTGAATAGGGATAGCTACTCCCTACCCATCTTACGGAGCATTTTGGCGTGCTCGCCAATGGCATTTACAAATGTTGGCATCACCTTGTAGGGCAGGCCATATTCTTCGGCGGTGCGCTTTACGATCTTGGCTATCTGTGGGTAATGAACATGCGAAATGTGCGGGAACAGGTGATGCTCTACCTGGTAGTTGAGCCCGCCCACAAACCAGAACATCCAGTGGCTGCGCGGAGAGAAATTAGCAGTGTTGAGCAACTGGTGAATGGCCCAGCTGTTTTCCATTTTCCGCTCTTCGGTAGGTAATGGGAATTCAGATGACTCTAAAACATGGGCAAGTTGGAAAATCAAAGAGAGGCCAAGGCCTGCAGTAAAATGCAGTATAAGGAAGCCAAACACTACATACTGCCATGGCATGCCCGAAAACATTATTGGCAGCACCAGTATATAAGTAACATAGATGATCTTGTATATGCTCAATTCAATAAGCGCTTTGCGGAGCGATATCTTTTCTTTTTTAAGCATCCCGCTTTTCTCGTACTGGAACAGCAGGCGATAGTCTTTGTAAGTAACCCACTGCAGGGTAAGCAGACAATACAGGAACCATGCATAGATGTGCTGAAAACGGTGCAGTTTGTACTTCTTGCTGTGTGGAGAAAAACGCATAAGGCCACCTACTTCAATATCTTCGTCAAGGCCTTCGATATTGGTGTACGTATGGTGGAGAATGTTATGCTGAATACGCCAGGTGACATCGTAACCACCAACAACATTTACTATGTCGCCAATAATTTTATTCACTGTTTTGTTGCTGGAGTAAGAACCATGGTTGGAGTCGTGGTGTACCGAGCAGCCAATACCCACCATGCCCAGGCCCGTTAAAAACCAAAGGCCGAAAAACAAATAAGGGCTGGCAGCACCTACACCTGTAATGATGAGAATAATAGGAACAAAGAAAAGGGACAACATGACTACGGTCTTCCACCGGAGGGAACTGTTGCCCGTGGATGCCAAATTATTTTGTTTGAAAAAATCGTCTATATTTTTTTTAAGTGCATCATAGAACCCTTCTCCATTCTTAGGTGCGAAGCGCACAATATTCAATTTGCCCACCTGTATATTGATTTAAAAATTCAAGCGAATGTACGCTTATAAAACTATTCTATCTAAACTATCGTGTTAAATGTGATTGATATGACTATTGAAGGCTGTCAAGACGCTTCTTCATTTCCTGTGCCTTATCCATTTTGTTCTGGATAGAGTATATTTTGTTCAGGGCGGTGAGGGCATCTTTATAGCTAGCCATGTCTTCTCCCCTGAGACCTTTCTCGTTTGCCGAAAAAATAGTGCATGCCTTTTCAAAATAGGGAGTGGACTTAAATAAAAGTTCGTCGCGCTGAGCTTTCAGTGCATCATATTTTTTCGTTTCCTCTTTCGATGTGCCTCCAATAGTGTTCATCTGGTCATTGACATCGAACCCCAGATTAAAATACAGTGCGGCGAGGTTATAGTTATACCCCGCATTGTCTGGAGACCGGCGAAGTGCATGCAGGAACGCTTTTTCTGATTTGGCAACGAACTCTGATTCATTGGCTGGCCGTGCGCCTGTTTTGGGGCGGGCAATGCTCAGATAAGCAGTAGCAAGGTTGAACTGAATGTCGGCATCATTACTGTCCAATGCAGCTGTTTCTTCCAGCTTCTTCAGTATCTCCTCCTGCCTGCCCGACTTAATATAATAATTCAATTCATCGTTCCGTAAAGCCACATCGCGCGGGTATGCGGCAACTCCTTCCTGCAGCACTGCTAGTTCATTTTTACTGTCATTCTTCCTGATATAGCAATCATTCAAAAACTGGTAAACGACAGCGCTCTTTGTAATAGGGTTATCCTTTGACTTTACAAGCATAGGTACCGCATCTGCATACTTGCCGGTAAGGTAATAGCTGTTTGCTATGGTAAGCACTGCATTTGCAGTTACCGTGTCCAGTTGTTTCGCTGATGGTGACTCTTTAAACCGTTTTCCATCATCGAGCCCGCATATCTTCAATACATTGCTTAGATAGTCAATAGCCTCGGGAAAATTCTTGTTATTGAATGCGCGCACGCCGTCATTAAAATAAAAGAACGCACAATTCAACAATGATATATCAACGGTTTCTTTTTCATAGCGGGGCTTCACCTGCACCAATTTCAGCAATGTCTGTGCAGCATCTCTGTACGGACTAGTGGGTTTGTATTTATCGAGTGTTTGCAGCGAGAGATATATCTGGGCTTTTACGTAGAGCGTTTTTGGCTTTTCATTGACCTCTGGACGAACCATGGCCCGGTCTATATCCTGTTTCGCTTCCTCAAGGCGTTTGTCATTAAGTGCGTCATTAGCAGAGACCACATATTTTTCGGGGGAAACCTCCAGCAAGTTATCATCGCTGTTTGCTACCATTATTTTCTTTTTCCCGGGGGCAGAGCCCGTATCTGTTTGCGCATAGGAGCAAACAGAGAAAATGATATTGAAAGAGATCACCCAACAGATCGTTTTCATATTGCATAATTTTTCACAACAGAATCAATAATACTGAGGAACGATGACCAACCATTATTTCAGGCTATCAAGCTTCCGGTTCATGTCTGCGGCCTTATCTGCTTTGTTTTGCGCGGCATATACTTTGCCCAATGCAGCTACCGCCCCTTTGTAGTTTACCTGGTCTTCTCCTTTCAGATTAGCTTCGTTGGCAGAGAATATGGTGTAGGTCTTCTCCAGGTAAGGTGTTGACTTCAAAAACAGCGCATCCCGCTTTGCTTTCAGATCATCATATTTTTTCTGGTCGGGAGCAGGAGATGCGGCGATCGCGTTCATTTGTTCGTTAAGGTCAATGCCCTGGTTAAAATACAATGCGCCAAAGTTGTAGTTGCCCGATCCATTCTCTGGCGACAACTTCAGCGCTGCCTTGAAGGCGTCTTCGGCCTTTGCAGTAAGCTCTGCTGCATTGGTTGCCTTTTTGCCATCTTTCCCGTTAGCTATTGAAAGATAAGCGAAGGCAAGATTATTCAGGATCTCGGAGTTGTTGGGTTCTTTTGCGGCAGCGGCCTCGAGTTTTTTTGCAAGCTCTTCATTCTTTCCTGCTCTGATGTAGTAATTCAATTCCTGGTTCCTGATAAAAAGATCATCGGGATAGGCGCTCCGTGCTTCTTCGATAACGGCCAGTATGTCTTTAGTGTTCTTCTGGAAGTTATATTCTTCGATGAGGCATTCATATATCGGGGCCGATCTTGTGATGGGGTTGTTTTTGGCAGAAGTAAAAAACGGTATAGCCTCGTCGTATTTAGATAAAGAATATGCGCTGTTTGCCATGCTCAGCAGTGCGTTTGCGCAAACTGTGTCAAACTGCTTCGCCTGTGGCAGTCCATCGAATTTCCTTGCACCGCCGTTTATGTCGCGCACCTTTGTCACATTTTTCATTATCTCAATGCATTCCGAAAATTTGTGATCGCCATATGCCTTCACACCATCGTTGTAATAAGCAAAACCGCAGTAAAGTAACAACTGGTCGACGGTTGCTTTTTCATAATCAGGCTTTGCTTCTACCAGCTTGAACAGCGATTTCGCTGCTTCCTGGTATTGCCCACCGGCTTTGTTCTTTTCCTGCAGCGAAATGTATATCTCGGCCTTTACGAAAAGCGCTTTCGACTTGTCCTTTGTTTCAGGTGTAAACGCCTTGTCGATCTCCTGCCGTGCGTCATCGAGATTATTTGCCTTCAGCGCCGTGAGCGCAGAAATAATAAACTTATCATCACCACTTGCTTTGGCCGGTTTTGCCTGGGCAAAAGCATTTATAGTGAACCCGGCGCCAATAAAAAACAAAACAACACTTCTTAATTTACTTACCATTTTTTTTGAATTATTTGATAGCATTTATTTTCTTTTTCAACACATCTACTTTGTCCATCTTACTCTGGATGGAATATATCTGCATCAGCACCTGGATGGAACCTGAATAAGCGCTTTTTTCTGCGGGTTTCAATGAACCGGCTTTTGCATCATACGCGTTGTAGGCCTTTTCTATATAAGGCAGTGCCTTCTCGAACAGTGCGTCGCGTTTCACCTTAAGGTCGTCATATTTTTTTTGTTCTGCGGCTGAAGTGCCGGTGATGGCATTCATCTGGTCATTGATCTCTTTGGCCTGGTTGTTATAAAAACCGCCAAGGTTGTAGTTGTAGTCAGGATTCTCGGGAGCTATCTTCACCGATTTCAAAAACGCATCCTCGGCCTTCGCAATCAGCTCGGCCCTGTTATCGGGTTTCTTTCCTGTCTTAGGGTTGGCAAGGCCGGTATATACGATGGCGATATTAAACTGCATTTCGGCATTAGTAGGGTCTTTGGCTGCCTCAACTTCCAGTTTTTTTACCAGTTCATCCTGCTTGCCGGTGACCATGTAATAATTCAGTTCGTCATTGCGCAAGCCAGTATTGTCGGGGAATGCGGCGCGGGCTTCTTGTATCGTTGCCAGCTCTTTGTCTGATTCTTTCAATTTTTCGTAGGCATCTATCAGGTTTTCATAAAGATAAGTGGCATTAGTGGTGGGCTTCGTTATAGGATTGTCCTTAGCTGCTACCAAAAGCGGAACTGCATCAGCATACTTGCCGGTAAAGTAATTGCATAGAGCAAGATACATTTTTGTTTTGGCCACAACTGTATCAATCCTTTGCATGGCCATTGCAGGAAATCTGTCATATCGCTTACCTCCATTGAGGTCACGAATCCTCAGCACATTTTTGAATAGATCGGCAGAGACGGCATACCTGCCGGTATCGCCTTTATTAGAATACGCTGTTATTGCATCGTTGTAGTACAATCCTGCAGAAGTCAACAAAACGATATCCGTTTCGTCTTTTTCATAATCAGGTTTTAGTTCTGCCAGTTTTATCAATGCCTGCGCTCCCTCGCGGTATGGATGTGAAGGTTTGTATTTTTCCACACCCATAAGACCAATATAAATTTCGCCCTTGGTTAGCAGTGCCTTCGGGTTTTCCTGCATTCCGGGACTAGCCATGGCTTTGTCTATGTCTTCCTTGGCTTCATCAAGATCATTCGACTTTGTTAACGCCGTGCGAGCCGCTGTTAAATATTTTTCCTGAGAAAAACCAGGGATCGATAAGCCAATGGCAGTGATGATCAGAATTATTTTTTTCATCTCTATCGGTTAAGATTAATAATCGCGTTTCTATTTAGTTATTCTGCAACTGGGGCCGGCTCATCGCCAGTTTCGCCAGTTGCTTCTGTACCTTCTTCGCCACCGTTAACTTCGTCCTCTTCCTGCTCAGCAATACGTGCTATGGCTGCTATCTTATCCCCCTCATCAATATTGATGAGCTTTACGCCCTGAGTAGCGCGGCCGGCTTCCCTGATGGCTGAAACCTTCATACGGATCGTAACTCCCGATTCGCAGGTTATCATCAGATCGTCTGTTTCCGCTACGCCTACCAGCCCAATGAGCCCACCGGTCTTTTCGGTAACGTTTATTGTTTTTACTCCTTTGCCGCCACGGTTAGTGACCCTGTAAGAAAGCAGGTATTTTTCATCGCCTATCTGCACCAGGTTATACGGTTCCACTTCGCCGCTCACTTCCTCGCCTCCTTCTACTTTGTCTATCTTTTCGAGGAACGGCGTACGCTTGCCAAGGCCTTTTTCAGACACTACCAGCACCTGCTTGGTAACATCGGTTTTCGCCACACACAACATGCCGATCACTTCATCATTGTTTTCATCGAGCTCTATACCGAACACCCCTATTGCACCACGGCCGGTAGCGCGTACCTTCTCCTGCGGAAAACAAATAGCGCGGCCAGATTTCACAGCCATCATGATGTAGTAATCTTCCTGCGTGAGCGATACATCGAGCAATTGATCGCCTTCCTCAATGGTGATGGCAATGATACCATTTGCACGTGGACGGCTAAAGTCTGCGAGCTTCGTTTTCTTTATGATGCCTTTCTTGGTACACAGCACCACAAAATGAGAGTTGATAAACTCTTCATCTTCCAGCTTAGGCACATCTATTACCGTGCGTATCTTGTCATCCGCAGGTATCTGTATCATGTTTTGTATAGCGCGGCCCTTGCCATTCTTATCGGCTTCTGGTATCTCATATACTTTAAGCCAGAAGCAACGCCCCTTCTCTGTAAAGAACATGAGCGTATGGTGGGTAGATGCTACAAACAGGTGCTCGATATAGTCGGCATCCCTCGTTTTGCCACCCATAGCGCCACGGCCACCCCGGCGCTGTGAGCGATATTCGTCATTAGAAGTGCGCTTGATGTAGCCAAGGTGAGAAATGGTGATCACCACATCTTCCTTCTCTATCAGGTCTTCAATTCTCATTTCGTCGGCCATGTAGTGGATCTCGCTCTTGCGCTCATCGCCGAATTTCTTCTGCACATCGAGCAGCTCGTCTTTTATGATCTGGTAGCGCATAGCCTGGTCGCCCAGTATCAGTTCGAGGTGTGCAATTAATTTCATTAATTCAGCATGTTCTTCGCGGATCTTCTCGCGCTCCATGCCGGTGAGGCGCTGCAGACGAAGTTCCAGCACCGCTTTGGCCTGTATTTCCGTCATGCCGAATGAAGTAATAAGACCATCCTTCGCTATATCCGGGTTAGCCGAGTTGCGTATGAGCCGGATAACTTCATCCAGGTGATCGAGGGCGATGAGATAGCCTTCGAGTATATGGGCGCGTTTCTTAGCCTCTTTCAGCTCATATGTCGTCCGGCGCACCACTACTTCGTGGCGGAAAATGATAAATTCGGAGATCAGGTCTTTCAGGTTCAGCGTACGTGGACGGCCATTTACCAGCGCCACATTGTTGATTCCATAAGACGTTTGCAACTCACTGTATTTGTAGAGCTGGTTAATGACCACCTGTGCCACTGCGTCTCTGCGCAGTTCCACTACTACACGTGTTCCTTCCTTGTTAGATTCATTACCTACATGGGTAATGCCATCAATGATCTTATTGTTCACCAATGCACCTATCTTCTCAGCCAGCGCATCGCGGCTCACCTGGTAGGGCACCTCGGTAATGATGATTAGCTCTTTCCCGTTCTTTTGGGTTTCCACTGTTACCCGGCCGCGCAGCACTACCCTGCCCCTGCCGGTGTGAAAACCTTGCTTAATACCCTCAATGCCGAATATGATGCCGCCGGTAGGAAAGTCGGGCGCCTTCACGTACTTCATCAGCTCATCTATGGTTATGTCGTTGTTGTCAATGTATGCCAGGCAGCCATCAATAACCTCTGTGAGGTTGTGCGGCATCATGTTGGTAGCCATACCTACAGCTATACCAGATGAACCATTGAGCAACAGGTTAGGCAGGCGCGTAGGCAATACAGTAGGCTCTTCGAGCGTATCATCGAAGTTCAGGGAGAAATCAACTGTTTCCTTCTCGATGTCCTCCATCATGGCCTCACCCAGCTTCAGCATACGGGCCTCAGTGTACCTCATTGCCGCCGGGTTATCACCGTCCTGCGAACCGAAGTTACCCTGGCCGTCCACCATCATGTAGCGCATGCTCCATGGCTGGGCCATACGCACCATAGCATCATATACCGATACATCTCCGTGCGGGTGATATTTACCCAGCACCTCACCTACGATACGAGCACATTTCTTATGCGGTTTATTAAAAGTATTCCCAAGCTCATGCATGGCAAAAAGCACACGACGGTGAACTGGCTTCAACCCGTCACGAACATCGGGCAAAGCACGGCCCACAATTACCGACATAGAATAGTCGATATAGGCCGTTTTCATCTGCTCCTCAATATTTATTTGTATTATTTTATTTGATTCTTCAGGTGTTTCCTGTGGTAAATTAGCGTCGTTGTTTTGATCCATAATTCGCTTTAAAATAAGATGTGCAAATATATGGTTTTAAAGCGGCATTTGGTGGTTGAAACGCAAGTATTTAGCGGGTTAAAATTTGGGGTGTGGATAACGATGTGGATAGCGTGAACATTCATGATTTCAGGCAGCGATTTTGGGTAATCCGGATACTTTTTGTGTGTGGCAATCGAACTCAGTGTCTTTAATTTAATGTGTTCGCGGTCCAGTCCCCAATAACGTTGATTTGCGGTACGGAACAATGAGTAATGTTTCGATATACAAGTATCGCTTTTTTTTGATAAACTCTAAGATACAAGCGCACTTCAATTCTCGCCATGTGTATTCCAATGGCATGGTTTTTAGCCTGATGTAGCAGATTGTAAATCAGCATATGTAATGGCGCAGGATATTTATATACCATCACAACTATCCGAAACTTTTTTGCCTGAATAGCGGCCATACCTTTGGTTAAGAACGACCAAAACACAAAAATATGGGGCTATTCAAACGTAGTAAAAATAATAACAAACCGTTACTGCGCCAAATTCTGGATTTAATAC
>CAIRTW010000154.1 GCA_903881585.1 uncultured Bacteroidota bacterium
AAATAGCACAGGCAAAGCTTACCGTCTTCAATTTGTGACACCCCGCAATAGCCATTTTTAAAATTATGCAGCGCTACCAGGTCTTTTTGCCATGGAAAGTTAACATGATATTTTACCGCTACATAATTATTCAGCGCCCTGTTCTGTTCTTTAATAAAGGGGCGCTGCCATTTCACATCTATATTGCTTCGCTTGCCCCATGTGCCGCATACCACATTAGCCGTGTAGATCTCGTTTTTTGCTTTTATTGTAAATGAGTCATTTTCCCAATGCACATCTTCTGCTTTAGTTTTTGTCATTATTGTGGCTCCTGCTTTTTGAGCCAGTTCCGCCAGAGAGGCGTCCAGCGTGTATCTGCTGATCCCGAAGCCGCCTTGTGGCAGGTGCGCATTTACTTCATTGCCTCTTGCATCGGTAACCTGCAACTTGGTGATCACTGGTAATTGCATGCTGTCAATATCAAGGCCAAGGCTCTCCAGGAAAGGTTTGCTCTCCATGCTTATGTACTCGCCGCATACTTTATGCTTCGGATAACTTTCTTTTTCCAGTACCAATACCCGATAATTTTTCCGGCCCAGTAAAATAGCCAGCGACAGGCCTGCTATGCCACCGCCGACTATTACGACATCATATGTATTGTTGCTATTCATTATTCACACAAATAAGGTAGCGGAACGCCCACTGCCATTTCAACCGATAGTTTTTTATGCCTGCAGATAATAATATTTTCACCCACTCATTTTTTTTGAATCCTCGTTTCACAGACAACGGTGCATCATTTTTAACTAGGTAGGATCTGGAGAATAATTTGGTAATGATCTTGATCGAGTAATAAGCTACAGCATGGCGATGAAGGTCATTTACAAAAAATCCGATCTTACTGTTTTGTTTCAGCCATTCCATTTGGATGGCCAGCTCATCCTCGGTAAAGTGATGGCAGAACAGAGATGAAAAAATAATATCGGGTTTATCGCCGCTCCATTTCACAGTGTGGTAATCACTGCATATCCATTCAATATCTGCGCCTGATGCTTTTGCATAAGCTATACATTCAGGTTTTATATCCACTCCTATAAGCGTTGCTTTATATTGCTTCTTAGCCAGGTATTTTTGAATTGCGAAAAGGTTATCGCCACCACCACAGCCGATCTCAGCGATAGTTAAGGGTGAAGCTGAGACCCTATTTAGGAAATAATCAACGCCGTGGCACGTAATATTATGGCCACCTAAGAGCGTATTTACTGTATTTAATTCGCGAAGATTGACCAGGAGATCGCTATAAGGAATATCGCTCTTGTCGAGCAATTCCTTTTCATATGATCTCGTGCTTCTCATATCGCTGTCATAATTATGCTTTCCATGGTAAGGCCGGGGCCGAATGCGGCAGCGAAAATATGGGCTCCATCATCTGGCGGCAATTGTGTCCACATTTCTTTTAATACAAACAATATGGTAGCTGAAGACATATTCCCATACTCAGATAAAATTCGCCTGCTGGGTTCTAATGCTTCTGAGGAAAGCCCCAGTTCAACTTGCAGGCGATCTAAAACAGCACGACCACCCGTATGAAAAGCCAAC
>CAIRTW010000155.1 GCA_903881585.1 uncultured Bacteroidota bacterium
ACTGAAAATTGCAAGGTTTTTATCGATTTTGCAAATACCCTGCAACTTTTTTCGCCCTTTTTCCTAACAATACTCAATAACAGCAATGCTTACAGACTTTTTGAGGCTCGACTAGTTATGCGCTCAAAAAGTCTCGCTAAAATCACCCCTACAAAAATCGTCTATACCCCAAAAAAAACATTCCTACTAATGGCACACCTATTTTGCGAACGTAAAACGCAAACGATCAAACAATGCTCCGCAAAAGTATTCCTGCCAGATTCCTGATACTATCCGCTTTACTGGGCAGCGCTGTTACTATTGGTCTTTTTTTTCTTTATCAGAAGTATTCAGTTCCCGATAACGAAATTCCCGCGATAGTTGCCGCTGAAAAACCGGATTGCAAGTATAACCTGGACCGGCTGCATGGTTATAAATATGTTCATCCCATATTTTCTGTTGAACCCGAATGTGAGTCGGAAAAATATTCAGTACTTAAGTCCGAAGTTACTTCGGTAGTGGAAAGCGAAAAGAATTGTGGCAATATTTCTTCTGCGTCTGTTTATTTCATGAATCTGTCGGACAATACATGGATGTCTGTTAACGGGCGGGAACAATTTCACCCCGGCTCATTACTGAAAATTGTGCAACTGATCACTTATCTGAAAATGAGTGAAACAGATCCGGGGCTTTTTCAAAAGAAAATACAATTCAGAAAAGATGAAGTTTTCGGTATGCCGCAGACGTTTAACTCAAAAACTATTGAACTAGGCCATTCCTATACTATAAAAGATTTGCTGCATTCCATGATCGCCAACTCTGACAATTACGCCACAACACTGCTTTCCAACCACATGGACACCACTGTGTTTCTAACCGCGTTTTCAGATATCGGGCTTTCCCGACCCAATTTAAAAGACCTTGGATATACGATCAATGCATTGAATTATTCGAAGTTTTTCCGTGTGCTGTACGATGCGGGGTATCTATCTGGTTCATCCTCAGAATATGCTATTTCGCTGCTTACCCAGTGCGATTTCAAAGATGGTATCGTGCAGCCGATACCCGCAACGGTTAAGGTCGCACATAAATTTGGTGAGACCGGATTCGGGAACACACATGAGCTGCATGAGTCCGCAATCGTATTCCTCAATAACAGTCCATACCTGATCACCATCATGACAACCGGGCCGGACGTGAACAAACAGAAGGTATCGATCTCCAACATTTCCAGGGCCGTCTATGAATACATGAACGCTCCTCTCAGGACAGCACCGAAAACCGGGCCTATTGTTGAGAATATGCCGAAATGCCGCCAGCCAGCCACATCGAATTCATTTTTGTAAATATTGTCTATATCATGCCCACATTGTAAATACCGGACAATGTTCTATTTTACAATGGCAAATTCACCCGTTTGAACAACGCAAAAAGATTAGACACACTCGATTTTTTCAGGCTTATTGCTATACTCAGTGTGATGCTGTTCCATTATTATTCAAGATGGAACCCGCCTGAAAGCAGTACCAGCCTATATCCCTTCGGATCAAAATATAATTTCTTCCAGTGGGGCAGGTATGGGGTAGAGTTCTTCTTTATCATCTCGGGCTTTGTGATCACTTATACGCTGCATGCAACAAAAACTGTGGGCGATTTCTGGAAAAGGAGGTTCATCCGCCTGTTCCCGGCTATGGTTATTGCATCCCTGATTACGTATCTCGTGATGCTATTGCTGGACAAGGATAAACTATTCATTCACGGACACAGCCTGCTAAATTTCCTGGTATCCATAACCTTTTTACCACCAGATCTGCTCAATAAAATAGTTGCGCCGCTTCACGTTCAGAGCAATTATCTCAGCGGATCTTATTGGTCCCTCTGGCCGGAGATACAATTCTATTTCCTGGCTAGCACTATCTATTTTTTAAACAAACGAAACTTTACAAGGAACTTTACATTATTCAGCATTGGGCTGTTTCTGCTCAATTTGCTGATGTATGGTATCGATACCAACAAGCTGCATATTCATATACCCGGCGGCGCCATGGCAAGTTATAAGTTCTGGCTGGGGTCGGTTTTTAACCTTCCGTTCTATATGCCCTGGTTCTTATCTGGCGTGCTGCTGCACGAGGTATTCTTTCAAAAAGCCACTAAGTTCATTTGGGGATGTCTGTTGGTAACTGCTGCTCTTGGACTTTGCACTTGCGTGCTTTGGCTGGGCCATACCGCAGTTATTATCTATGCCGGGGCGCTTTTATTTTTCTTCCTGTTCATAAAGTATCCCGGCATTTTTTCCCACGGTATCTTCCGGGCATTAAATAAAGCCGGCGTGGCATCTTACTTCCTGTACCTGATACATGAGAACATAGGTGTGCTGCTTATAAACCGCTATGGCGGTAGTTTTCATGGCTTTTCCGGCCTGTTTCCAATAATGGTTATTGTGGCGCTGTGCCTATTTAGCGTGTGGTTTTATGGCGCTGTAGAAATGCCCGTGTCGAAATACCTGAAGAAAATAATGTTCAAAGAACGTAAAACGCTGAATCAGTAAAAAGTACAAATAATACCCCGATTCTTACCATTACATCGTTTGCTCCGGTTGTATCTTTGCCATGCAATGAAACAATTGAAAAATACAATTCCGGTCTATGATATCTGCTCACTTAGCGGGCATGATCAAATGATGCAGGAGATCATTGCTGAGCCATTCGCAGCCTATTTAAAGGTACATCCTAACCTGCATTTAGCGCACAGGCATACCTTTTACCATATTGTATTTTTCACAGAAGGCAGCGGCTATCATACTATCGATTTTGAACGGTTCGATGTAAAGCCCGGGCAGATGTATTTCATGATACCCGGCCAGGTACACAGCTGGAATTTCAAAGGAAACGTAGATGGCTTCGTGATCAACTTTTCCGACGACCTGTTTCGTTCCTTTCTTTCTGATGATGCCTACCTGGAGAAATACCCGTTCTTTAAGGGCATAGCAAGTGAAGGTGTATGCCAGCTGGCCGACAATGCGCGGGGAGAGGTAAAAAGGCTATTTGAAAAGATCGTAGCTGAGGTCAAAAAAAATAATGTTGCCGCACCAGATCTTATTCGCGCCTACCTTATTGAGCTGTTTATTGTTGCGCTCCGGGCTGCGCCCGGTACAGCATCCAGCCAGGCGCCACAGCAAAACCAATTAATACTGTCCAACTTCAGAAAGCTGGTTGACAAATACTATGCTGAAAAAAGATTGCCCCGGGAATATGCCGCCATGTTGTACATAACACCCAATCACCTGAATGCCCTGTGCAAAGACCTCCTCGGCAAGCCGGCTGGAGAAATAATAAGGGACAGGATACTTCTTGAGGCAAAACGATTATTGATAAATGCCGGCCAGGCCATATCAGAAATTGCGCTGCAATTAAATTTTTCCGATAATTCCCATTTTACAAAATTTTTCAAAAAGTGTTTACACGTTACGCCGGAAGAATTCAGAAAGGCATCCGGCAATATTGTTTAATGCATATTTATATGAACACAGAACACACAAATCAGGGGCTCCTATGGAGCGTAGCAACCAACAAATGTCCGCATTGCAGGCAGGGCAACCTGTTTATTAACACTAACCCTTACGACCTCAGGAGCACTATGCAAATGCCGGAGGTTTGCCCCGTATGCGGCCAGCAATTCGAGTTGCAGACAGGTTTTTACTTTGGCACCGGATTTGTAAGCTATGGCCTTACCGTTTTATTTAGCGGTATCACCTTCGCTATATGGTGGTTCACGGTAGGCATGTCCGTTCGCGACAACAGGATATGGTGGTGGCTGGGGCTGAATGCAGGACTACTTCTGCTGTTGCAACCGCCCATACAACGCCTGGCCAGGTCAGTATGGATAGCATTCTTCGTGCGGTATGACCGGTCGTTCAAAAGAATATGATGAAGTATACAGCAGAAATTCAGGCAACCTTCCTGGCTCCGGCAAAATACATTTTCAAGTGCCCTTTATTCTTGGCCTCTATCTCACCTCTGTAATCGCAATCAAATTTTTCTTTCACAAGCTGATATGTGGTCTCTGAAATATTGATCCTTCCGGCTTCGCTGTTTTGCTCCATGCGGGCTGCAATATTTACGGTATCGCCCCATATATCGTAGGCGAATTTCCTGGTACCCACAATGCCCGCAACCACATTTCCGCTGTGAACGCCAAGGCGCACCTGGAAAGTCTTGTCGCCCATTTTCAAATACCGGTCTTGCATAAATGCGGCGATCTCACTGGCAGCATTTACAACGTTCCCGGCATGGTTAGGGTCTGCCGCCGGCAAGCCGCTTACAGCCAGGTATGCATCGCCGATCGTCTTTATTTTCTCCACGTGATTGCGGTTCATTATGTCATCAAAAACCATGAAACAAGCATGGAGCTCGTCCACCAGGTCCTGCGGGCTGAGGCGCTCGCTGGCAGTGGTGAAGCTCACAAAGTCAGTGAACAGTACGGTTACATTGTTGAAATGTTTTGCTTTGGTAGATCCCTTTGCCTTTAGTTCCGCCGCTACCTCCGATGGCAAAATGTTGAGCAATAAATTCTCAGACTTCCTGCGTTCTTTAAAAATGAAAAACAAAAAGCAGGCCAATATCAGCGTTCCTCCCAGTCCAAAATAGGTAAGTGTACGCTGGTGCCTGAATTTTGAAGCAGCGTCAGCGTCCTTCTTTTGTTGATATGCCATTCGCTGCATACTATCGGCAAAATGCGTTTTGTCATAATCATACTCCATGGTCGTCTTAAGTAGCTTATCCTCATTTTCTTTCGAGAAGATGGAATCTTTAACAACCATGTAATTTTCATATGCTGCCAGCGATCTTTTATAATCACCGGTCAATTTGTATGCTATTGCCAGGTTTTTATAACACTCCTGCAAACATTGGGTGTGTGCATTTCTTTACCTGTTACCAACCCCTTCTGCAGATAGTCGATTGCTTTGTCCAGGCGGGCAGCCTTGCCCGCAGGTATTACTACACGAGGCAGGGCATTTGCCCCATTCGCGATACCAATGCCTGTAGCCCTATCCGGAGTGTCTGTAACCAACGCCAGGTAGGCCGTGCCAATAAATTGCAATTCCACCGCAGTATTGTACCTGTCATTTATTTCTTCGTCTATTCTTAAAGCCTCAAGTTCATATTGTATCGCCAGCTCATTGTTCTTCTGCAGCATGTAAACATTGCCGATGTTGCCCATCGTCCGCGATATACCTGATTTTTCACCGACCTCTTTATACAGCGCTAAATCTTTTAAGTAATAATCCAATGCTTTATGGTAATCCTTTTGGTCTTCATAAATAACACCGATGTTGCCGGTAACCAATGCGATCTTACTTTTGTTTCCCAGCTCTTCATATAATTTCAGGGATTTAAAATCATATTCGAGCGCTTTGCGATCGTCATTTTCCGATTCATACACATTGGCGAGGCAACTGGCGCCCCTTGCAGTGCAGCTTTTGTCTCCGGTTTCTTCCCCGGTTTTTAAGACTTTATAAAAATATACCAATGCCTTTGGGTAATTGCACTGGCCAAGATAAACATTGCCAATATTGCCATTGATCAAAGCTTCCCCCGGTTTATTACCCTCTTCTTCATCTATAGCTAAGGCTTTAAAATAGCAGGCCATGGCTTCAGTAATTTTACCGTGTTTTTGGTTAAGATGCCCAATGTTACCGGTTACAGAAGCAATCCCTTTTTTATTCCCGATCTCCTCATCTGTTTTTAAGGCTTTATCATAATATTCAAGCGCCCTGGCATCATCGTTCAGGTTGTTATAAACATTGCCAAGATTGGCGTTGCCATCTGCCATGCCCTGTTTATCGCCTGCCTCTTCGAATGTTTTCAACCCTTTTGCATAATAAGCTATTGCCTGCGAAAAGTCTGATTCATTCTGATACCCAAAGCCAATGCAATAATTCATTGTTGCAACTCCTTTTTTCCAATTTAGCTTTTCGGCCAGTTGCAACCCCTGTGTTGCGTATTTAATGGCAATGGCAAAGTCTGATTTGTAATAAACCGATATTATTTCTTTCAGCAACTTCACTTTATTGGTATCCTCTTTTTGCTTTGGCAATACTGTCAGCATGGAATCAATAAGCGCTTGCTGCTTTTTTTGTGCATACATATCACCGCATTCAAAAACGGCAAACAATATCAGTAAGAATTTTATTATCCCCTTCATGCAAACTACTTTACATAAAAATATAAAATAGTTTTTATATTTTACTGAATCCCAAAATTTATAGAACAGCAGTATTAAACCAATATAACGACATTTCAGATAAGCGTACAGCTTGAAGGGAATGAAAAATAGTCAATTTCACATTTTTTCATTATCTTTATTGAGTTAAATCATCATTTACCCAATAAAAAAAGTATATGGACACAAATACTCAGAATGAAATGTCGATGAATAGTGCGCCCGCTGGCCCAACAGGATCTGTTGAGGACACAATGACGAGCGAAACAACCGGTATGGAAGCGGGCAACGAGCTGGCTTCAGAGAGTACAGAAGGAGCAGAGCACGATCCAAACCATCCGCATCATCACAATAACTCTGCTTTACGTGCTGCATCTGTGGGCCATAGCGCTGTGCACCACGTTATGCCGCACCACCGCAAGCTGGACCTCTGATGATTTTTTTGCCCTGGGCGATTGCAATCGGGATATGGGTAACACTGGCTGCCAGCGCCTGACATCGGTTGCAGATAGCTTTATACAATGAAGTAATTACGTAAAAAGAGTGTGCAAACGCACACTCTTTTTTGTTTTCAATAAGATGTGGGGAATGCTATAATAACCTTTAACGGTGCCAGCTGCCTGCCCTCCATTGATGGCCATGACCATCATGGTTCCAGTGACCTTGCTTGTATTTGTAACCTGGGTGCGGTGGCGCTTCCCACCGACCGCCGTTCCATTCGTATTTTCCGTCACGCTCATGCCAGTCTTCGTCCACCCACACATGCCGCGGGCTTGGCGCCTGTACCCTAACCACTGCTACCGGCCTTGGCGGACGAACATTGACATAGATCTGGGCCATGCTGCCGTATGCACCCCAGGTGAGCGCCAGCGCCAGGATAAATAGTACTTTCTTAATGTTTTTCATATACTCTTAGTTTTTTGTTGTACCCAACTATATGCATTACCATGCCATCAAAACAAATGACTTCAAATACGTCAGTATTTGTCCTGCGGATCATATTGGCACATACTCCTGCTTTTTCCAATCGGTGGTTTTTGCTCAAATTGGGGTCTCATTTAAAAACATGTTCGATGGAGCATTCATCCCGAAGAGTGATTTTGTTACGCCACATTGCAATGATAGCAGGACGATTCAATATATTTGATGTGAATTCAAAGCTGACTTAATGAGTAAATTATGCAAAATATTTGCCTTATTCCTTTTTTCTCCGTTATGGATCTTTGCCCAGATATCGCCAAAAGAAAGCAGTGAGTTGAACTACAGGATAATTGGTTTCTCATTTCCGCAGAAATCACAAACAGTAAAATACAAAGTAGAGATCGCATTGGGCAATTACGACGACGAAATTACTTTTCAAAAGAATATTGTCACAACACTTTCAGCCAACAAGAACAGGCTAATTGCAGAAGTCCCTTCTTTTGGCAAACGTTACACATGGCGTGTCACTTACCTTAACGATGGATCAAAAGGTACCGAAAGTGAATTGCACCATTTCAGTACCATTAAAGCTCCCGAGGTCGATCCGGATAGTGTGCGCATGAGCGTTACCAGCAATGCCGGACAATACAAAGATCATTATGTATTTGTGGATGGCAATAAAGCGCTTTACGACATGAGCGGGGCGCCGGTTTGGTTCTTCCCGAAAATAGACGGCCTGGACCCAAGGTCCATTCACCTGCGCGACCTGAAACTTAGCCCCTTCGGCACCATCACTGTTATTGATGATGAGCGCATATATGAGACAGGATATGACGGAACTGTTTTGTGGAAAGGCCCCGGAAATGGCAAGATAAGAACGGACACCAGCAATTTTGAAAACGCCTATCATCACGAATTTACCCGGCTTGCCAACGGCCATTATATGACCATGTCATTTGAACAGGAGGCATGGCCGCTGCCCACACAGATCGACAGCGCCACGGTTGCTATATCCCATGGTAAGATCACTCGCGACAACAATAATGTCTATTACCAGAAAATGCTGTTTGGCACACTCGATGAGTTTGATCAGCAGGGAAAACTGGTATGGAAGTGGAGCGGTTCAGAGTACTTAAAGGGTTCGGACCTCAGTAAACGGATGATCAGGAACAAGTTTTTTGATCTTAATGATACCCATGCAAATGCGTTTTACTTCGATGAAAAAACGAAGCGTATATTCATTAGCTTCAGAGACCTCAACCGGGTAATAGAAATACAATATCCCGGGGGCAAAGTGCTGCAAACCTACGGCAAGCTATATACGCCAGGCGGCGACAATCGCCTGAAAAATGGATCGTTTTGCGGTCAGCATAGCGCCAGGCTATCGCAGGATGGCTATTTGTACCTGTTCAACAACAACATATGCCATATGCGCGCGCTGCCCACGGTCCTTATGCTGAAACCGCCAGCTGCCGGCGACGACTCACTGGAGAAAGTATGGGAATTTGAATGCCCGATGGAAGAACTGGGACAAAACGAGACAACGGCCGGCTACTTCAATTTCGGTGGCAGTGTGTCCGAACTCCCTGATCGCTCGTTCTTTGTGTGCATGGGCGGATCGTACGGGAAACTGTTCATCGTGAACAGGGATAAAAAAATATTGTGGAGCACCCAGCCGGAAAAATGGGATAACGCTGCCGGCAAGTGGATAAAAGATGGCGTATTGATAGACGCGGTGAAGAGAGAAGGATCATACAGGGCCAGCATCATAAGCCGCTATGAGCTGGAAAGCCTGATATGGAACGAACCCCTGAAAAAATCATGAACCTTCGTGGAGGATCATACAACCCGGACCGCACAAACTGAAAAAGGGACCTCAATTAAATGAAGTCCCTTTTTACAAGCCTGATTCAATATTTTACATAACAGCCTGTAGTGCTCTTTTGCCGTCCAACTCATTCCTCACAGCCCTTAAAAGGCCCATAAAGTCGGCATTAACAGCTAATTCCAGCGTTTTCCTATCCACCCAGTCGTAGTCCTTTGTGAAAACGTCTTTGTTCCTTTTGGAATTTTTTTCAATAACCACATCGTTCTCCGGTATGCAGTTCTTCAGCACATCGGCACGCTTGGGTATCACATTGTCTTCCAGGCTCAGCATCACCTTCACCTTGGGGTAAAAGTCATAGCCGAGCGTGAAGTAAATGTCGAACGGCCCTTTTATAGCGATCCAGTGCAGGGTCTGGCGCACAAACACAAATTCATTGCTTGCAGGGTCCTTGAATTTCACCTGCCTTAGCTGCGCCTTAAACGATTCAGTATCCATAATTATTTTGCTTAAAGGGTGCAAGGTATGCCTTATAAAATGAAAGGCTCCAATTATTCGAAATCCCTCGCTTCTTTACAGGCTTTAAGTAAGCTGTATCTGGCATTGCTTCAAGAGAATAACGATCAACATGATCACCTTTTGCCCTTATATCTATTACCTGCGAAAACAGTTTGTTTGTTGCTGCAGTTCCGGCCTTCGTTTGTGCAAAAAGTGGTAATGCCATAGACAGCAGCAGTGGCAAAAACAGACCTGACCATAACGCTTTCATAGTATGCAAATGCTTTAGTACAGTAATACTAAGCAAATTTCTTTAATGCAGGTTGGATATAGTTGATAAAACAAAACGGTATTTCTGCGCTTATATCAATTCGGTTTTATATCTACCGTTTGCTAAGCATTTACCAACCACACCATACCTCTTGCTCTTGGGGATGGAAAAAAAACATGCTCACCTACTCACATTCTAATAGATTTTTATATTTTTACACATAATCATATTGCGCTCAAGATCATAATGACAAACTATAAACCGGGCTTGCATATTCTATCCACCTTTTCTTGTACCACGGAGAAGTTAATGGACCACGTTTTTTGCAAACGCGTATTCGACGGTATTATTAACGAGCTATCATTGCAGAAAGTGGGTGAAGTATATCATCCATTCCCGGAAGGAGGTTATACCGCAGTAGTATGCCTTACAGAATCGCATGTTTCTATTCATACATGGCCCGAATTTCAATTGGCAACATTCGATGTCTTTCTTTCTAATTTTGAGAAAGACAATACAGACAAGGTTCATGAATTTTTCAATAAAACGATCGGATCGTTCAACGCATCAGCTATTTCTCAACAGGAAATTTACAGGTAATGGCGGAGATAAATGACTATAATACCACTATCGGTTCCACAGGGACTACCTGCCCGGAATGTAAGACGCACATAGACAGCTATAACCAGCCGAAAGGCAATTACTATGGATGCCCGCAATGCGGCGCCTTTTTTGAGTACAGGGATGGCAACGCCAAAGTGCTCCGGCTTTTTAATGACGAGAACCGCGCAGCACCCGCCATACCGCTTGGAACAACAGCCGTGATCACCGGAAGCAACTTCGTGCTGGTAGGGTATATGAGAAAAGTGCAAGCCGACGACGATGAGGTCTTCTGGAATGAATATGCATTCTTTAGCCCCGGCGATAACTGGTATGTGATATTTGCTGAGTACAGCGGCCATTGGATGGAAGTATGGCGCGCAGAGAAGCAAGACTTTGAAGCCCAGCAGTCTATCACCGGAAAATACCACGTTATTGACGATGGCCTTTCGCTTGACCTGCGCCTGAGCTATCGCTTCAATGTCACCTGCGCCGAGGGCGTTTTCGACTGGAACATATTGGATGATGAAGAGCTGGATACTTACGAATATGTAGCCCCGCCGCACATATTGGTAAACGAGGTGCGCGGCGATAAATCGGACTGGTTCAGGGCAAAGTATATTTCGCCGGCGGCCATAAAAAGGGTAATGGATGTTTCCTTCGATACATTTCCATCCAGGTCCTGGCCAGGAGTATTTAACCCGTCCAAATTTTATCCCGCCTGGAAACCAATGTTAAGATTCAGCGGTATTTTACTTGCCCTGTTCATTTGCATGAACCTCTTTAATTCGTTTATTAAACCCGAAAAGCAAGTGTTTGAAAGTACATTCACTTGCCAGCCAGACACGGCCTCCTGGGGCAACAGCAAGGCGATCGTTACGCCTTCGTTCCAGGTAGAAGGCCCCACTGCTTTACAAATAAAGCTCAGGGCGAACAGCGTGGATAACAGCTGGATGGAATTACCGGTAGCGCTCGTTAACGACAAGGACGGCAAAGTATATGAAGTGATAAAGACCATTGAATACTATCACGGCACTGACGGCGGAGAAAGCTGGAGCGAGGGAGACCGCGACCAGGAAGCTATGCTATCCGGCATCCCATCAGGAAGCTACCACCTGAATATATACCCGACTACTGAGAATAAACCCACCGATGAGAACCAGATGTCTTTTGACGTTTCGGTAGTACAAAATGCATTTGTGCCAAGAAACTTCTGGTTAATGCTTTTGCTGATCATCACCGTCCCCGTCATACAGGTTATCCGAAAATACTATTACGAAAACAGCAAATGGTTTGATAAAGAATATGGCAGCCTTACAAGTGAATAATAACTTATGATGAACCAGATCAGTAAAATAAAATACTATGCCATGTGCCTGTTGGTGGCTTTCGGCTATTACGGATGGGCCTCTTTTTCCGGTTCGCGGATCTTCGGAGATGACAACGAAAATAAAGACGGTCATACTATCACATCCTATGGCAATGGCCATGGGGGTGGGCACGGCTTCTTTTTACATAAATAACCAACATCAGCACTGCACATGGAAATTGATAAAACAGGACAAGTTGCCGGTAACCGGAAAAATCACAGGCTACCGCAATTTTTGTTGCTGTTATCCGTATTCGTTATAGCTACCTGCGGTCTCATATACGAGCTTATTGCCGGTACACTTGCAAGCTATCTCCTCGGTGATTCCATTACCCAGTTTTCCACCATTATTGGCGCGTATCTCTTCTCCATGGGTGTAGGCTCGTGGCTGTCAAAATATATTGAAGGCAATTTGCTGAAATGGTTCATTCGTATAGAGATACTTGTTGGCATTGTAGGTGGCTGCAGCGCTCCTGTGTTCTTTGCAATATTTGAGCATGTCTATTCTTTCCGTGTCATTCTCTATGGCTTTGTGGGCATCACCGGAGTACTGGTAGGCCTTGAGATACCGCTGCTGATGCGCATACTCAAAAACAACTTTGTTTTCAAAGAACTGGTCTCCAATATTTTTACTTTCGATTACATCGGCGGTCTGCTTGCGTCACTTATTTTTCCGCTCATCCTTGTGCCATACCTGGGCCTTATCCGTACTTCCTTATTTTTTGGGTTCCTTAATATACTGGTTGCCTGCGTACTTCTTTATCATTTCGATGAAGCGCGGGCGTACCGCCGCCGGTTCACTGTTGTAGTATCACTAAATCTGGCGGTATTTGTTATCGCGTTTGTGTATTCCCAAAAAATAATGGCATACTCAGAAAGTATGTCATTCCAGGACAAGGTGATCTACAGCAAAAGCACTCCGTACCAGCGCATCGTGATCACAAAAAATAACCGGGAACTGCGGTTGTACCTGAATGGCAATCTCCAATTCAGCTCTTCCGATGAATATCGTTATCACGAGGCCCTCATCCACCCGGCTATGCAGAACCTGCCAACTGCAAAAAATGTACTGGTATTGGGTGGCGGAGACGGATTGGCGGTAAGAGAATTACTGAAGTACCCGCAGTTAGCATCCATAAAGCTGGTAGATCTCGACCCCGGCATGACCAGCCTTTTTTGTACAAATGAGATGCTCCTTCAGCTGAATAACAGATCTCTTTTATCGCCCAAAGTAAAAGTGATAAATACCGATGCTTACAATTGGGCCCGTAGTGACTCCGGGCATTACCAGTTTATCGTTATTGATTTCCCCGACCCATCAAATTTTTCGGTGGGCAAGCTATACACGAGTTCATTCTATCGTGAAATTTATCGCCTGCTCGACAGCAATGGCGTTGTGGTTGTCCAGTCAACGTCTCCTTATATTGGCCGCAAATCGTTCTGGTGCATCGACCATACTATTGCTTCAGTCGGGTTTCAAACTATTCCTTATCATGCTTATGTGCCTTCTTTTGGCGAATGGGGATATGTAATGGCTACAAAGAATTACAGCTGGCGGAACGAGGGAAAATTCCCTCAGGGCCTGCGATACGTGAATGCAGCTACAATAAAAGATATGATGTTTTTCCCACCGGATATGGCCGAAGTGGCCACGGATGTGAATAAGCTCAACAACCAGGTGTTGGTTCATTATTTTGAAAACGAATGGGGGCCGTATGCACACTGACCAATACAATAGCCGGAGATCGTTTATAAAACAGTTACTGGCGGGCAGCTCGCTGCTTGCTGCTACGGCCTATGCATCATGCAAGCCTTCCCGGCCCTTAGGACATATAAAAGGATCGATAGCAGGGGCCAACTCCGCCGCAGGGCACCTGTTACGCAACGCCGCATCTTTGCCCCGGCCTTCGCGCAGCATAGACACGAATGTATTGATAGTAGGTGGGGGAATATCGGGGCTGTCGGCAAAAAGGTGGCTGCATTTGCAGGGACAAGATGATGTGATGCTGCTGGAAATGGACAACCACTTCGGAGGTAATTCCCATTACGGACGAAACAACACATCCGCATACCCCTGGGGGGCGCACTACATACCTGTTCCTGATATCAGGAATACTGAACTGCTCGATTTTCTGCACGGTATCAATGTTATTACGGGTTACAATGATGCTTTGCTGCCGGTGTACAACGAGTATTGCATGTGCCACGATCCCGAGGAAAGGCTTTTTATCAATGGGCTTTGGCAGGAAGGGGTAGTACCGAACTCTGGCCTGGCAAACAAAGACAGAGAGCAGATAGAAAATTTTTACAAACTGGTTGAAGGTTATAAAACCGCTATCGGAACGGATGGCAAGGATGCATTTGCTATTCCGATACACAAATCGTCTGCCGACGAAATCTTCAGGAAACTGGATGAAATATCATTCGGCCAATACCTGCAGCAGGAAGGCTACGATTCGAAATTTCTGCTTTGGTATCTCGAATATGGCTGCAAAGACGACTATGCTACTGATCTGGCACATACTTCGGCATGGGCGGGGTTGCATTACTTTGCTTCACGAAAAGGGAAGGGCGCAAATGCCACTGCTTCTACCGTGCTCACATGGCCACAGGGAAATGGGTTCCTGATGGAGCATCTTGTTGCCCAGGCTGGCAGTGCCGGTATGTTTACAGGGCATTCAGTTTTTAAAATTAATGAATCAAAAGACGGAGCGGAAGTCTTTGTTTACGATATTGCTAAAAAAGAAAGTTACGCCGTCAATGCCCGCAAGATCATCTTTGCCACCCCGCAGTTTGTTAACAAATACATTTTCGCAGATGCCGGAATAACCAGCAAAAAGAGTGCTTACAAAGACTTTCATTATGCACCATGGGTGATTGCAAATATCACCATAAACAATTTCCCCAACGGCAGGGGCCTGCCTCTTTGCTGGGACAATGTGATCTACGGCAAACCATCGGTAGGCTACGTAAACGCCAATCACCAGGACCTTGGGCTTTCCAATAAGAAAGTTATCACGTTCTACCTGCCCTACATCAGCGAAGAGCCTGATGCTGCCAGGGAAAAACTACGTTCGCAGGGATATGATGACCTGCTTGCCATTATTGTTGAAGAATTGGAATATGCACATCCCGGCATTTCAGACAATATTGAAACTGCCGAACTCTGGATATGGGGACATGGTATGATATCACCGCGCACTGGTTTTATTTGGGGCGACAGCAAGAAGATCGCGGCGGAGCCCATTAACAATAAAATATTTTTCGCCCACACTGATCTCAGCGGCATATCTATTTTTGAAGAGGCATTCTACCAGGGTATTAATGCGGCCAAACAAATACTGAATTCATGAGCACGAATACCTCATACAGACAACCGTGGATAAGAAACTACCTGTATGATGCTGCCTTTATTTTATGCCCGCCATTCATAGCGCTCCTTATTGTGTGGCTCATGCCCGCGCGCTTCAAGTATTCGGACGCCATGCCGTTAGTTGGCTGGTGCATACTTATTTTGTTTGTTGACGTTGCCCATGTTTACAGCACACTATACAATACCTACTTCGACAAAGGGAGATTTGCACGCCGGAAAACATTGTTTATTGTTACTCCTGTTGTGTGTTACCTGGTTGGCGCGGCACTGTGCTTATCGGGCTGGCTTATATTCTGGCGGGCGCTTGCTTATCTTGCTGTTTTCCATTTCATCAGGCAGCAATATGGTTTCATGCGCCTTTATATGCGCAACGATGCACAGCAAAAATGGTTCATTTTCATTGACACCCTGGCGATCTATGCTGCAACCGTTTACCCCATTATTTATTGGCATTGTACTCCGTCTCGAAATTTCAACTGGTTCATCAATAAAGATTTCATTATCGAGGAAGCCCAAAATGTTAAGGTGGCAGCATTCTATATTTACCTTGCCATACTCCTTGTTTATGTCATTAAAGAGATGATCGTTTCTATTGCAAACCAGCTTGTCAACCTGCCCAAAAACCTCATCATACTCGGCACTTTTATTTCCTGGTACTTTGGTATTGTATATTTCAATGGAGACATGGCATTCACGCTATTAAATACAGTCTCACATGGCATTCCATACATGGCGCTTGTATGGATAGGGCTGAAAAAACAGACAGGTCCGGGCAAAATAAATAATGCAAAAAAATGGTCACTTGCCGCAAAATGGTATGGCCTGGCTATTTTCCTGGGCTCTCTTTTCCTATTCGCGTATATAGAAGAAGGCTTCTGGGATGGCTTTGTATGGCGCGACCATGCCGGAGTATTTAGTTTTTTCAATCACCTGCCCCAGGTCAATGACAACGTATTGCTCGCGCTGTTAGTACCCCTTTTATCCTTACCTCAATCTACACACTATGTGCTCGATGGTTTTATCTGGAGAAAGAAATATTCGTAAGCATTGTAAAGGAAGCTGCTATATCAATTCCGTTTTTATCTCTATTGGGTTGCTCAGCATTTTATGCACCGGGCAACTGTTGGCTATCTCCAGGAGCCGTGCTTTTTGTGTTTCGTCGAGGTTGCCGATCAGCTGAATGCTCCGGGTGATCGCTGTTTTATTAGCTGCTTCGTCCCTCGTAAGCTCAATATGCGTATTGATCTCAGCCAGGTCCCAGTCCTTCCGGTCTGCATACATGCGAAGAGTAACGGACGTACAAGCCGCAAGCGCTGCAGTCAGGAGCTCCGTAGGCGAAAAACCCATATTCTGCCCGCCATTATCACTGGGCTCATCAGCAATAACCGTATTACCAGATGGAGATGCGATTTCAGTTCTGCACAGCTCTTTGCCAGTATGTGATGAGACTTTTGCCATTGTTTCTATTTTTTGTTGAGTGCAGGATATGGAACAAATTCGGCCTCATCCCCTTTTATTTTATCAAATGCCTGTGCTATCCACTTTTGTTTGGCCTGGTTAATTATCTCCTTATCCGAAGCAACAAAATTCCAGTCTATAAACCGCTCCTCGGGAAATGGCTCGCCGCCAAAAATGTAAATAGTGCTGTTGGCCTCTATGGTAAATTCGCATAGATTACTGTCTTTAGCTACAAGCAGCTGCTTAGGGTGGTAATTATCGCCTTCACTTTCTATGCCTCCTTCGAGTATATACAATCCTGCCTCTCCATAAAGTTCATGGCCAATATTCACAGTTTGCCGTTCAGTACTTTTAATCTCTATCATAAAAAGCCTGCTATAAACAGGTACAGCGGATTTCCTGCCAAACGCCTCACCGGCAATTAACTTGAATTCAAGGCCGCCCTCACTCCATGCCGGGATCTGTGCTGCATCAATATGAAAAAACTCCGGCTTCATTTGCTCGAGTTCCTTTGGCAAGGCCACCCATATCTGCAGGCCGCGCATGTGCTTATCAGAATGGCGCAGGTGCTCAGGTGTTCTTTCAGAATGCACGATCCCATTACCAGCTGTCATCCAGTTCACGGCGCCAGGTTTTATTTCTACAGCATTGCCCAGTGTATCGCGATGCATGATACTACCTTCAAATAAAAAAGTAAGTGTGGACAGGCCAATATGCGGATGCGGCAAAACATCGAAATTCTCGCGCTCATTGAGCTTCACCGGCCCCATATGATCAATGAAAATAAACGGCCCAACCATTCTCTTTTCGCGAAAAGGCAATAAACGCCCAACCATGAATTTGCCGATACTTGCGGCACGCTCTTCTATGATAAGATTGATGTTCGACATACTGAACTAAAGTTAGGAAAATATTGGTTTAATTCTGCGGGGCAAAAATCCGGATAGGCTTCTGCAATAAATTCCTTATTGCCAATTCAGCCCATAAACGGTATTTTTGAAAAAAATCAGCATATTGTCTTTCCCCTCAAAAACGCAAGTATCAGACAACCTGCTTAAAACCGAGGTAAACGATGCAAACACCTCCACAGGACGGAGATACCATGAATTAGACAGCCTTCGGGGGCTGGCATCTCTGACTGTTTTCTTTAGTCATTTTGTGCTAAGCAATACGATTTCCGGACCCGCCTGGTCAAAAATGAGTATGAGCCCGCTTCATCTTTTGTGGGATGGAGAATCAGCAGTTTTATTCTTCTTTGTGCTAAGCGGATTTGTGCTCGCACTGCCCTATTTTTCCAACAAAGAAAAGCCGCTGGACCTGCTTGCCTTTTATAACAAACGAATACTCAGAATATTCCCGGCTTTTTGTGTAGCTATACTTTTATGCATAGCTCTTAAGGCCTGTGTTTACCATCCAGACAATATGCAGCGCTATTCTGACTGGCTGAGAAATATATGGCCATGGAACTTTAAAGATGCCGACTACATAAAACAAACTATCAAAACATTTTTCCTGATCGTCTTTGACTATAACACCAACCTGCTCGATCCGCCGATATGGTCACTGCTCGTAGAAATGAGAATGTCTTTCCTGATACCGTTCATGGTCATATCTGTGAAAAAGAATTCATTCCTGTTCAATGCGCTGTTCATCGTTGCCTTCACGTATATGGGCGCTGATTTCTACATCGGTGTATTCTACTTTGGCATCATCCTCGCAAGATACCATGAAGCCCTTGGAAGTTACATCAGGCAGGCTCCCCGATATATGATCTTGCTCTTATTTGCGGCGGCTGTATGCCTGTATTCAAACCACTATACGTTCAACATTGGCAACGCACCCGGCGAAACCAGCAGGCTGCACCTGTATTTATCGGTAGCCGGTTCTGGCCTGTTCATTATACTGGCCATGCACCAGCAGGGGGTTTCAGATTTCTTAAAAAACAAAGTATGCCTGTTCCTTGGCAAAATATCCTACAGTTTTTACCTCATCCACTTACCAATACTTATCACAGTTGCCTCTCTTTTTCCCTATAAAGACAACTACAGTTTAATACCCCTGATGCTCACAAGTCTTACCCTGGCATGGCTGGCCTCTTTCGTTTTATATAAAACAGTTGAGCTTCCATTCCAGCGATTGGCAAATTTCATGATAGAGAAATATCCTTTTTTTACGAAGATCCGGTTTAGCTGATAGCGGCGTTTGTATTTGATCTATGCGCTCACTTGCTGGTCAAAAAATCTGACACACTTTTAACCACTCATCATGATTCTTTGCGAGGAAATTCTCATGCCCTGTAAATTTGAAAATTTTCAGCTTTTTCGGGCCGGCCAGGTTGGTGTATATTTCGTCCGTCTCACCCCGGCTTACATTCTTGTCTTGCTCTCCGTACATCAATAATGTGCTGCATTTAACCTTTTTGGCATATTCTGTCGGGTTGTGTCCGAAAGCCCAAAAGCCGTTTTGAGCGCCGCCCCAGAACACCAATAACGCTGCCATTGGGAAAGACGGCACATGCATTATACTAAACCTGGCACATACCGTTTGGTACATAGAGCCGAAAGGGCACTCAATTATCATTCCCTTTGCAGACAACTGGTAATCTTCAACTGCTTTTAAGATAGCCACAGCACCCATTGAGGAGCCAAAAAGATAGATGTTTTTCTCTCTTTTAGCAGCAAGGTAATCAAATACCGTTTTTACCTCCTCGGCCTCTTTATATCCGATCGTTGTTTGGTTGCCCTCCGAGCCTCCGCTACCCATAAAATCAACCAAAACCGTATTGTAACCCATCCTGAGAAATTCCGCTGCATTATCTTGCATCAATGCCTTGCCTCCGCTGTACCCATGAAATAATACCACAGTACCTTTAGCTATACTGTTTCCATATCCTGTGCTGTCTGCAGGAATATACCAACACGATATTTTCTTATTGCTTTGTAATTCGATAGTAGTGAAATACCGGCCAGGCTTTGTCTTATTTTCAGGCCTCGGGTTGTTTACTCCCAAAAACAATGTTTTTAACTTATCTGCTGTTGAAAGCTTTTCACGAGTTTTTGTTTTGATCACATCTTGCGAAAAGTGAGTGAACTTATACGCATGAAAAAAAGCTACCGTATTCATCACGATAAATGCAGCTATCAGCACAACCAAGAGCCGCTTCCTAAGCTTTTTCTTTTTTAGCATATCTGCATAAACGTATTTGTACACAAAAGTATTGCCCAGATATTCCTCAACAAAAATCCCGCTAACCCTGTTAAGGAAAGAGCTACCTTGAACATCACTAAGAGTTATGGAAGACAGTTTCAGTATTGACGTAGAAGTGGGAGGGAAGGAATATAGTTTTGAAGCGCGTCTGGCTACGGTTGGCTATACCCACAAATTCTACGTGATAATAAATGGCCTGGAAGTTATTTATGAACCGGACGAAGAACGCAACTATAGGGCAATACTAAACAATGCAAATCACATTGATGTTAGAGATATTGATCTTGAATTGATAAAAGCAGTTGGTGATAAAATACAGTCTGTGTGATAGTTATGTGGTCCCACTCCCGTTTGAACCAATCCCGATAGCCATCTGGAGTGATTATGAGGTGGCCTTTGAAGCTCTCTTTTTGATACGAAATTGTCAATATTGATATTGTTCAAATGCTTGTCTGGCTTGCAATGTGGCTGATTTCAAAGGGAAAAACTATCTTTCTGATATCTTAAAGCAAGGTTTGACCAGGAGCCAGTTCGATAGCAACTTTAGTGCGAGTTTTAGTGCGACAAAATTTGTTAGGATGTTCTCTTGCGCTAACATTCTCGTCATCTTTTGCACCCTTTATATGGGAATCAAAAAGCTACCAAAACAGTAAGTAATTCTGTTTCCAGGCTGCTTAATATTTTTTTAGATTCTGAGTTGATAAAGGAAGGGGATTTTTTGTCCCCAAGAAATGCAGATAAAATCTATGTTCGAGTTCCTAAACCGGAAAGTGAATATATCCGTCCAATAAATTACATTTCAATTGCTGAACTTGCTGAAGCAATGCTTTGTATTGCAGGCAAAAGTTTCGGTATTAGACAAGATGATCTCTATATAAAAACCGCACGTGAATTTGGGTTTAATCGCACAGGCGGTAACATTATTCAAGCTTTTCAAGAGGCATATACTTATCTAAAGAATAGACAACAAGTTAAAGAGGTAGATGGGGACAAGGTAATATTGATTTAGTGTAATAAATAAAGTAATTACGAAATATACGGTAGATAAGAACTTTGCTAAAAAACAATCAATGATATCAGAATATATAATTGTAAAAGGAGCGGATGGCTTTGGTACTCTTGAAAAAAAGATTGAGAAACTTATTCAAGATGGTTGGCAGCCAATAGGAGGAGTTTCTGCAATTTTAGAGGTAGATGAATCTGTAAAAGAGCCTTTTACTGCTCTCTATCAAGCAATGGTGAAATAATTTTCGTGCGCTTTGGGAATAAATATCAAGAGAACTGTTACCCAGTGGGTAGAGCTGATAATACGATAATAACCAAAACTTTGCCTTACAAAAAGGTTTTTTCTGGTTACTGGGTTTATAAGCTGGAATTTGATTTTAGAATATTGTAATCACACACTGATAAATCAATTTTTTCACCAGAGAATGAAAATTCATCTTCGCCGGTGTAAAAAAGATCAGCATCAAATTTCAATTTTTCCACTATAAATTTACAATTGCTGCAATCACCGAATTTTTCTTGCAAGCTTTTGATTAATAATAGCCCCTCTTTAAAAGTTTTATCAAAGTCTCTAAATTCATCAGGAGGTATTAGTTCCAAATGCCTACCAAATGTGCACCAAAATCTCTCACCTTCTAACATAATACATTCACCAACCTCATCGTTACCTCGAATAATTCCGTCCCATTCAATTCCGTCAATAATGTATCTTAATATTATTTGTTCATAATGCTTTGTTTTTTTTAAGTGCGTTATTTGGTCTTTTACCTGGCCACAGTTATTTACTATGCCATTTATTGCTTTAAATATCGCGTTTCCAGCCGATTGGTATGCGTAAAATTTATCTCGGTTTTCCTTTTTTGATCTAACAAATTCTTGGTGAATCGCTTCAATTTTGTTTTTGTATTCTAATTCCTCTCTAATTTTTCTATTTCTTTCATTTTCAATTCTTGCGTTTTCGGCATCTGTTTTATACTTCATGTCCGAAGAAGAATAATCGGCATCTAATTTGGGGCAATGAACCCAATACTTATCAATTGTATCATCTAATTAGGAGTTCTGATTTCCATCAATTCTTTAAAAACCTCTTTAGCTAACAGATGTATTGCAGATTCATAAGCCTTGCCACAATCTGCACCGGGTGCATGAGCAAAATGAATTTCCTTATGTTCAGAAGACCGATTTCTAGCGATCAATGGTTTCCCGCATTCCTTATTTGGACAAACACAATCGCATTTAAGTCCATTTGGAACGTCAGAAATATGTTTTAATCCTGCTTTAGATAAACCATATGTCAATAATGGTTTCTTCATTTGTCAAATAATTATTGTAAAATAAATGAAAATTTATTTGCGCGGAAAGCATTAACAAAAAAGCCTGCTAAAACTAACAGGCCATTCCAGGTGTAACTGCGAAACTGTCTTCTAGATTGAATCAAGGCCAGTCGTTGAAAACTGATTGTTTTACTATGATTTAGACAATCTTGGTTTCACTCCTAATTTTGGTTTTACTAATTCCGGTTCACCGTAAATCTCTCTAATCAATTCTTTATATTTTAGATCAAAGTCAACATCATTTGACATATCGAGATGTATGTACTGTTGCATGAAATCAGGTATTGCGTCCTTGTAATTTCCATTCCTTAATATTGGTATTATTTTTTCGTTTCTTGCAATACTATCGTAAGCTTGATTGTTAATAATAGAATATTCAAAGCCTACGCCTCCTTTCCTATGGTCCGCTTTAAGTTTATAATTTGGTGTGAATACAATTATTATTCGACTAGATTTTCTTATTGCATCTTCGATAAAATGAGTTAGATTTTTTCCTAGTGTCAATTCAAATCGGTCAAGTTGAACATCGATTACACAGACGGAAAATAAAAAAATAGTACAAAAGTCATTAAAGTGGATAGTACTAATAGTAATCGGTTCGATGCTACAGATTGTAGCAAACTTTCATTTTCTATCTTAGGTTCA
>CAIRTW010000156.1 GCA_903881585.1 uncultured Bacteroidota bacterium
GTCTTCACTCCCCCGCGGAAGGTATACAGCAGTATCAGCCCCAGTATCACCACAGCCGTAAGCTCAAACGGAATACCCATATCTGCCAATATGAATTTCTCCAGTACCTTGATCACCAGGTACAGCCGCAGCGTGGCCCCCAGCGTGCGCGACAAGGTGAAGAACAAAGCCCCCGTCTTATAAGGTATCTTTCCAAAACGCTTGTCCAGGTAAGTATATATAGAAGTAAGATTGAGCCGGTAATAAAGCGGCAGCAGGATGAACGCCACCACAAAGTACCCCAGCCAGTAGCCCACCACCACCTGGAAATACTGGAAGCCGCTGCCCCCCACCTTGCCCGGCACTGAGATGAACGTCATCCCCGAAAGTGAAGTACCGATCATTCCGAACGCCACCAGCCACCACTTGCTGTTGCGGTTGCCTATGAAAAACGATTCGTTGGTAGAGTGACGCGAAGTATAGAACGCAATGCCCAGCAACACCGAGAAGTAAAGCAGGATAATAAAAAGCAATATCGCCGGACTCATGCTGCAAAATAAATAGACTTTAGCGGTAACAGCGAAGTTTTTTCAGGGGCTTAGCCAATTTCTCAACTATGGCGTAGGTTGACTCGAGTAGGGCAAGCTACACCTCCCCTCCTGTTTTTAGGAGGGGCCAATTGAAAACACAGCGAAGCAGTGTTTTCAGTTGGGGGTGGTTGGCTCGCGCACAGCAGGTCATACTTTCCTTTCATGGAAATATTCCCGGTCGCCCGAAGATCAATGCATCCTCGAAAGCAGCCATAAAATAAACAAACCCATAATAACTATTGAAGATAAGGTACCTACCAGGAGCCCGAATGCGATCTGGTTCCGAATAATGGATTCATTTTTATTAGTGGCTTTAATAAATAACCCACCCACCAAACCAAAAACAAATAGTAGAAAAATGGGGAAGAAATAATCGACAGACTGTAAAAAATAAACCAACGATAGTTCTAATGTTATTGCCAATATGGTGAATAGAATTTTCAAATCATTTTTTATATAGGGCCGCCGCAAAAGTAAATACCCAAAACATAAAGGGCACAAGCACCAAGCGCTGCAGCAACCCAAACCAATGGCTATCTACAAAGTGCGCTGCAGGGATCTTTGTAGCACAGGTGAAAATGATGAGGGTGATAGAGAGCAATATGCCCATGGTTAGCGTCCATCGGCTGAAGGCCATCCAGTCGCACTCCGTGCGCAAACGGCCATAGCAAACCAGGCAACTGATGGGCATAAGCAGGAACACTATGCTCCCGGTGATACCATGCACCAGTCCATGTACACTTGCCTGCGCTGGTAGCGTGCCCATAGGGTCCATCACAAACGGCCCTGAAAGGAACATGCCTGCAGAAACTATGCCCAGCAGCACCGGACCGGCCTGCGATCTTTTTTCTTTTCTGAATGCAACGGCTACGCCCCTGCTGAATACCAGCATTAATATGCCACTGACAATAAAGTTAGTGATCTGCACCCCACCGCGCGGTCCCAGCGACAGCGCGCTGACATAAGTGGAAAGCGCATCATAGCCCGGCCGCAACCAGCCCTCCACAGTGAACACTGTAACAAACAGTGCCGAGCCAATGCTGCCGGCAAGCGCTGCATACTGGATTGTCTTGTTGTTGTTCACAAATAGTGGTACCTGAATTTCATATATCCTTTTCAAAGAAAA
>CAIRTW010000157.1 GCA_903881585.1 uncultured Bacteroidota bacterium
AAACACCATTCCGCCCCAAGGCGTGATCTCTTTACTGGTATAGCTTATATCGAATTCCATCGTTCAATTTCTCTATTGCTACGCATTAGGATTTGAAGATCAATTTAGGCATTTTATCGCTAATGCGTAATCTGGGTTTAATAGCGTTGGACAACAGGTTTATCCATACCTGCCGGATCAAAGACCGGTCTGCAAATGCGGCAGGCAGATCACCGATAGTGATGATGGTCTTATATGGCGCCGTTTGTTTTATTTCGTTCAATATGCCATCAACAAGTTCACTTGTATTTATTTCGGATCTCTGAACTTCTTTTCTTCCCAGTTTGGAGAAGGACAGGAGATCATCAATAAGGGTACCCATTCTTAGGGCATTATAATTTATTTTGGATAGCAATTTCTTTGCTTCATCGTTTAAAATTGCCTCGTAATCTTCTTCAAATATTTTAGAATATGCGCTAAGCGCTCTCAAAGGTGCGCGGAGATCATGAGAGACAGAGTAGGAAAAAGATTCCAATTCTTTGTTTGTGTTTTCAAGCGCTTCAACATTGCGCTGAAGGTCCTTGTTTAGCTGGCCTATTTGCTCATCGGCAATTTTCTGCTGTGTAATATCCCGCTCAGTTATCGCTATCGATTTCTGATCGCTTCCAGAGTCGGTGATCACAGCGGCAGAAAGCAGGACATCAACCATTTTGCCGTGCTTTGTGATGCGCTTTGTTTCAAACAGTTCTATCTTCTCACCCTGAAGTATCTTGTGTACAATTTCCTCAATTTCCACTTGCATGTGGCGAGGTATAATGTTCCATATTTTCATTTTCAGGGCTTCGCTTTCGGAATAGCCATATATTTTTTCTGCACCCTCATTCCATGAAATGATCTGCCCTTCATTGTTGTGTATGTATATCGCGTCATTGGATTGCTTTACCACCGTGGCGAGATAATTCCGGATCCGTTCCACCTCTTTGATCTCCGTAATATCGCGGGCATTTACAAACCACTTCCTGTTTTTCACCACCACCTTCCACTCCAGCCACTTCATGCTTCTGTTCTTACAGTATATGCGGGTATCAAATGAAAGGCGGTCTTTAGGCTGTTTTGCCATTTCGGCAAGCCGGACCCGATCTTCATTACTAAGAAAAAATGTGATCGCGACACCTCTTGTCTCCTCGGGCGTATAGCCTAGTATAGAATTAAAGGCGTGGTTGATCTCTTCTATCTTAAATGTTACGGCATCAATGATCCCGATAATATCGGCTGAATTATTTATGAGCAGTTCACTCTTTTGCAGTAAGTTATTTTTATCAACCAGTTCTTTTCTCTGCATCTGCATTTTCAAATGCACATCTACTTTTGCCTTTACAACTTCGGGGTCCAGTGGTTTAAAGAGGTAATCAATAGCGCCCTCGCCAAAGCCCTTCATCATAAACTGATGCTCTGTGCGTTCTGCGGTTGCAAAGATGATCGGTATCTCCTTCGTTTTCTTATTAGACTGGAGTATCTGGGCCACTTCAAAGCCGTCCATCCCGGGCATTTGAACGTCCAGTATGATCAGGTTAATATTTTTATTCAGCGCTATCTGCAAGGCGCTCTCGCCATTTGTGGCCTGCAGAATGACCCTGTCTTTGGCGGCAAGCAAATGCTCCAATGCAAACAGGTTTGTCTCTTTGTCGTCAACGATCAGGATAACCGCTTTACTAATTTGTTTCATTGCTGAAAGAATAGCTGTTAAGAATACGGGCTTTGATTTCCTCTAAACTTAGCACTAGCATTGCGCCGCCTTTGTCGACCGCGGCCTGCGGCATATATGGATATTCAGCTTCGGCGGGCGACTGGGCGACTGTTAATCCCCCTTGTTTTTTTATTGCCAGCAACCCCGCAGCACCATCCTTATTTGCGCCGGTGAGCACTATGCCAACGAGCGATCTCTTGAATGCGATGGCGGCAGATTCAAATAACACATCGATTGACGGCCTGCTAAAAGATACCAACGGATCGCTGGAGAGCGAAAAAGTAAAATCCTCCTCAACGAGTAAGTGATAATCGGGCGGAGCTATGTAAACCGTACCCGGTAAAATTTTTTCCTTTTCCTCAACCTGTCTGATCCTTATCTTACATTTGTTCTGCAGTATTTCTTCAAGCAGGTTAAGCTGGTCGCGATACCTGTGCTGAACGACCATTATGGGCAATGGAAAATTGGCCGGAAGATCTCCAAAGAGCGCGGTGAGCGCTGACAGCCCGCCCGCTGATGCCCCAATGACTATGGCTTTATGTTTTCCAACTTCCGACATGCTACTTCGTTTTCATAAATATTTTCTGCTTCCGGTCCACATCTTCAAAGTATTGCTTCTTATCTGAGAACAGCAGTGACTCTTTATTGCCCATACCGAAAAAACCGAACGGGCACAGGCTCTCATAAAAAAGATTGATGACATGATTTTGCAACTTCTGGTTGAAATAGATCAGTACGTTCCTGCAAATCACCAGCTGGAATTCATTGAACGATTTATCAACGGCCAGGTTGTGGGGTGCAAAGACAATGTTCTGTTTCAGAGATTTGTCAAACAGCACCGTATTATATTTCGCAGTATAGTATTCTGAAAAGGGCTGGCTACCGCCGGCTTTTTGATAGTTAGCCGTATGTTGTTTCATGTTTTCAAGCGGATACATACCCTCCCTGGCTATCTGCAGGGACTTCTGGTTGATGTCGGTTGCATAGATTAGCGTGCGACTAAGCAGGCCTTCCTCTTTGAACAATATTGCCATCGAGTAAACCTCTTCACCCGTCGAGCACCCCGCGATCCATATTTTGATGAATGGGTACGTTGCCAGCCGTTTTAATACGGTTTCGCGGAGGCTTTTGTAGAAAGGTGGATCACGAAACATTTCTGTGACTGTAACCGACAATTCCTTGATGAATTCTTCGAAAAATTTTTCATCCTTCAGTATCAGCTTCGCAAGCTGATCGATAGCGTCTATCTTGTGATTTGCCATGAAATTATTGATCCTTCTTTTCACAGAAGCCTCGGAATAATCGGTAAAATCATAACCATATACGAGCCGTATGGAATCGAGTAGTTCTCTAAATGCTATATTTTCTGTGTCCATACTATGCTATCCAGCAACTAATCTTTTCTATCAGCAATTTTATGTCAACCGGTTTAGAAATGTAATCCCATGCGCCAGCGGCCAGGCATCTTTCCTGGTCGCCCTTCATTGCTCTTGCGGTTACGGCAATGACCGGAATATCTTTCAACTCATATCTTCGTTTCATTATCTCCAGCGCCTCGTATCCGTCCATAACCGGCATCATCATATCCATCAGCACGATGTCGGGCTTTGGCTCTTTTTCCATCATCTCAATAGCCTCTGCGCCATTGGCGGCAGAGACGATCTTCATGTCCATGGTTTCGAGATAACTGCCCAGCGCAAATACATTATTTTTCTCATCGTCAACGATCAATACAGTCTTGTTCCGGAATTTTTCCATATTAGTTTTTTAGCGGTACAACCACACACGCATCAATGATAAAAGTTGTTCTACATTTACTGGTTTCGAAACATAATCAGACATGCCCGCTGCAAGGCATTTCTCCCGGTCGCCTTTCATGGCTTTGGCTGTAAGCGCAATTATCGGCAGTTTATCAAACTTATTCTTAGCCCTTATTTCTTTGGTAGCTTCATAACCATCCATTTCGGGCATCATTATGTCCATCAGCACAATATCGATCTCAGGGTGCTGAGCCAGCATTTGAAGTGCCGCTTTTCCATTTTCGGCGCTCAGACAATTGAGCCCTTCTTCTTCCAGCGCGTTGTTCAGGGAATATATGTTCCTGATGTCGTCATCAACAATAAGAACGAACTTGTTTTTCAGCACCTCATCTGTCTTGTGCAGCGTCCTTATGATATTCTGTTTTTCCTTAGGCAGCTTTGATTCTACCCTATGCAGGAACAGCGTTGTTTCATCCAGCAGCCGTTCATTTGAATCAACGGTTTTGAGAACAACCGTATTAGCCAATTTGTTGAGGCGGCCGGTTTCATCCTTTGTGAGGTCTTTGCCGGTATATACGATGATAGGGGTCTTTTTAAGGTCAGCATTATCTTTTATCTTTTGCAGAAGGGCGAAGCCGGTCATATCAGGCAAGCCGAGATCAACGATCACACAATCAAAACTATCATTGCACATCATTTCGTAAGCTTCATTGCCTGAATACGCCGAGAAACACTTTACATCACCGTTGCCGATCAGTTCCCGGATGGCGTCATTTTGCCCTTTATTATCTTCAACGATCAGGAGTTTTTTCAGTTTTTTATTGACGAATTCCTCTATCCTGTTAAATGCACTTTGAAGGTCATTCTTTGAGATGGGCTTCTGCATAAAATCGAATGCACCGAGCTCCAGTCCTTCCTTTTTCATGTCGTAGCCGGAAATGATCTGGACGGGTATATGCCGCAACTCCGGGTCTGCCTTTAGCTGCTTCAGCACATCAGCTCCATCCATGATGGGCAGTTTCATATCCAGAACTATTGCATCCGGCTTGTAGTACCGGGCGTAGCTGAGACCGGTGTTTCCTTCATAAGCGATAATTCCTTTGTAATTGCGTTCCCGGCCAAATGACAGCAACACCTGGGCAAACTCTTTATCGTCTTCCATAATGAGCATGGTCTTGTCATTATCGCCGATATTGTAACGGTCATCAATAGCCTCGCCCTCCACATAGTTCGGCTTTTCAATTTTCCGGCTTTTTTGCGGACCAGCATCGCTTTTTTGTTTCACCTCTACACTACGTTCAGCAGGTTCTGTGATCGTTGCATCGAACTTCAGTGGCAGGTAAAGAATAAAGGTGCTACCCTTCCCTTCTTCGCTTCGCAGCTGTATTTCACCGCCGAGTGCATTGGCCAACTCACGGCTGATGGAAAGCCCAAGGCCGGTACCGCCATACTTGCGTTTCGTGGAGCCATCTGCCTGTTGGAAGGCTTCGAATATGATACTTAATTTATCGGTTGGTATGCCAATACCTGTATCTGTGACCGAGATGGCGACAATAGCAGGGGATTGATACAGTCTTGGATTTTTAAAAAGAACGTCGTCTTTCTTTGCACTATTGACCGAGAGTTGCACTTTGCCCCCCTTGCCGGTAAACTTGAAGGCATTGGACAGCAGATTGCGCAGTATTTGTTCCAGCCGCTGCTTATCAGTTTCGATTTCGCCAGGGAGCTCTTTTTCGTTTAACAGAAAAGCAAAGTCTATTGATTTATTTTTTGCCACCTCAGAAAACATAGCAGCGATATCCGACTTCACATCGACAAACGACACTCCAGCTATGTCCAGCTCCATTTTACCTGATTCCACTTTTGAGAGGTCCAGTATCTCATTAATCAGATCAAGCAGATCGGTGCCGGAATTGTATATGTTTCTTGCAAATTCGACCTCTTTTTCTGCCAGAGATTTGCTCTTATTTTCTGCAAGCAACTGGGCGAGTATCAATACACTGTTCAATGGAGTACGCAGCTCGTGCGACATATTGGCGAGGAACTCAGACTTGTATTTGCTGGTCACTTCCAGTTCACGCGCCTTGGTCTCTATGTCCATCTTGGCGTTTTCCAGCTTCTCCTTCTGTTCTTCCAGCAGGTTGGCCTTTTCTTCCAGCTCTTCGTTGGTTTGCTGCAACTCTTCCTGCTGGGTCTTCAGGGACGACTCAGATTTTTCAAGCATTTCCGTTTTTTCCTGCAGCTCTTCGTTCGATTGTTTTAACTCCTCTTGCTGCGTCTCCAGTTCCTCGGCCTGGCGCTGCGTTTCTTCGAGTAGCTCTTTCAGTTTGGTACGTGACTGGGCGGCATTAATTACTATGGCAATATTCTCCCCTATGCTAGTTAAAAACTCCATTTGCAATGGCGAGAATTCTTTTGCCGACCCTATTTCGATCACCCCTTTCAATATATCCTCCTGCACCAAAGGAAAAATGATCAGGTTCTTAGGTACAACGTTGCCAAGCCCCGAATTTATCCTGATATAGTCATCCGGAACTTCCGTAAAAACGATCAACTTTTTTTCTGCCGCCGCCTGGCCAACAAGCCCTTCACCGATCTTTATGATGTTTGTATTTTGTTTCCGGAAATTATAGGCATAGGTCCCGGAGAGGTTCAGCTCACCATTGTCCAAAAGGTACATAGCTCCTATTTGCGTGTTCAGATAAGTACACAACTGCGTGATAATAGATTGCGCCAATTCACTTTCCGTTTTTTCTCCCCTTAGCTTTTCGTTCAGCTCAAAATTTCCAGTAAGTATCCAGTTCCGCTCTGCTGCTTCCTGTTCTGCTTTTTTAAGCGCCCGCAGGTTGGTATTGATAACAATAAACACGCTGATCAATACAACTGCAATTACAATGAGCAGCGTGATAAAAACTATATTAAAACTCCTGGCATCCTCAGCACTGGCTTGCTTGCGCTCCACGAGCAATTTATTCTCCATGTCCTGGCAAACAAGTATCGTGCGTCTTAGATCGTCCATCAACTGTTTACCAGTGCCTGCAGATACAACTACCCGTGCTTTGTCAAAATCTTTTTTTCGTAGATCTATTAGGTCCTCAAAGTACTTGTCCTCAAGGTCTATTTCCTTTTGCAGTTTGTTAATATTTTGCAGCTGCGCCGGATTATCAACACACAACTCCCTGACTCTGCCTACGTGCTCATTGATAGAATTTAACGCCGCAGTATAAGGCTCAAGGAATGCTTCGTTACCGGTGATCACGTACCCTCTTGTTCCTGTTTGGGCGTCAACAGCGCTAGCCTGAATTTGTTCAAATTCCTGCAGCACTTCATAGGTATGGTTCACCCATTGCGTGGTATCACTGTATTTTTCGTTGTTGCGGATGGCAAAAATGGCAGTAGCAACCAGGATGATGGTGCAAACAAGAAAACCGGCCAGGATCTTCTGGCTGAGTGTCAATTTCATGGTCTATTTATTAGAGGTGGAATAAGGTGGAATGAACATAAATAATTTATTTGAAAGATTCCTTCCATATCCCCTAAAATCGCGCCAAGAGTTCATTTATATTTTTTTATGTCCGAAAAGCTGGAGAGATACGTCTGAAAAGCTGAAAAAAAGGGTGTTTTTCACCTTTTTGTGGTGGCTCAAAAAAGTTACTTTTGTTTGTTAACTGTTTACATATCCTATGAAATAGATGACCAGATGTGTGGCAAACAAGGAAAAAATTGAAACAAAATTCAATTCGTGACTATGGAAAAATCGCTGAAAATTCTTTTTATTGAAGACCTTGCTTCAGATATTGATCTGTTGTACTTTGAATTAAGAAGAAACAAGGTGCCATATACATCTGAACATGTACAAACCCGGGAAGATTTTGAACTTGCACTTGATACCTTCAAACCGGATATAGTTCTGTCGGATTTTGCCCTCCCTTCATTTGATGGATTGACCGCATTACAGATCAAACAGGAAAAATATCCCGATATTCCTTTTATTCTTGTATCGGGCACAATAGGTGAAGAAAACGCTGTAGAACTCATAAAGAACGGTGCAACAGATTATGTGCTCAAGGATAAGCTGTTTACCCTGATACCGAAAATAGGACGTGCGCTGGAGGACGCACAGAAAAAGAAAGAGAAAAGAATTTCTGATGAGATATTGCAAAGGCAGTACAAGGCGCTTTTTGAAATAGCCTCGTTGCAGTCGCACCAGGTGCGCGGGCCTATTGCCAGCATTCTTGGGCTGATCAATCTATTTAATTTTGATGAGCCCGGCGACCCGATGAATACAGAAATAATCATGAACCTGCAGGTGGCCACCTTGGCATTTGACGATGTGATCTACTCCATCGTAGAAAAAACGAACGAGATCAAAGGGATGGTGGCCTGATCTCCTGAAAACTAAAAATCCCCGGGAGCCACTGTCCGACAGCGCATTGGGGGAAATTTCGTGCAGCGAACTCTCTGCAATTACTATATTGCAATTTCTGTGCCAGCTTCACTTTCTGCCGGAGGCAACATGCCTTCAGTTCGCTCCTCGGCCAGGGGCACATCTTGCCGCTCACCTTCCGGGGTCCACTCTACAATAAAATTATTTCTACCTGTGCCTATGAGAATGGCCATGAATTTTTGTTGTATAAGTTCCAGCATGGCGAGGAAGGTGAAGATAGCATGTATCCTGTTTTCGCAGGAAGCAAACAGCATTTCGAACGGTACGCGCTTTTTATCCTGCAGGTGGCCTATGAGGAAGGTGCGCTGGCCTTCCAGGCTGTAGTTGTATTTTACCACCACGTGCTGCGGCTTCAAGTTGCGCTCGTTGAATTTCTTTACGACTTTTTCGTAAGCCTGCAGCAGCTTGTACATGGTTACCGCTTGTATCTCTGTACCCTCAGAATGCGATTCACCCAACCGGTCCATTTCCAGCTTTATGTTGCCGCGTTTCTGCTGCATCAGGCGCTCGGCTTCCATCACCATCATGGTCTCAGATGCCTCTTTGAACCTTTTGTACTCCAGTATTTTGTCCACCAATTCCTGGCGTGGGTCTATCTCCTTCCCGGTTGCATCCACCTCCCGGCGCGGCAGCAACATACGCGCCTTGATGCGCATGAGCGTGGACACAAACAAAATGAACTCGCTTGCCAGCTCTATGTTCAGATTTTCGAGCGTATGTATGTAGCTGAGAAATTCGTTAGTGATCTTCGCAATAGGTATATTGTAAATATCCAGCTCATCCCGCTCTATAAAGAACAGGAGCAGGTCGAACGGCCCTTCAAACTGGGGCAACTTTATCTGGTACGAGGCGGACATCTAAAAATTAAAAATCAAAAGTAAAAAATCAAAAACCCATGTTTCGCTTGCACATGAGGGGAACAAAAATAACGTTAAAAAGGCAGATACCAATTAGGCTTTAAAATTAACTCGCATAGCAGCTCTGGCTAAATCCCTGTTCTTTTTCTTCTATCCTCGTCTAAAGACCGAAGGCTGTTGGCCCGCCACAGTTTTAGCCAAGGCAAACTCACTAGCGAACTTTCTACTTTCTACTTTAGACAAAAAAAAACTAAAACTTATACGCTATCCCCAAAGTAAAAACCTGGCTTACCTGTGCCCAGCCAAGACCTTCGCCCGGTTGGTTTTTATTTACCGTCAGGCCTGTTGTTTTATCAACGTATGTGGAGCTGTATGGGAAGTTGTTATCATAAATAACAGTGAGGCCAAATGTGAGGCTCAACGCCTTGTATGCTTTCAGTACAAACAGGTTGTCCCAAAGGCACTGAATGTTTCCGGGATTGTCCTTTTTAACAATGATGCCAGCAGCATTGGTAGTGTTTTTTGCGAGGTAGTTGCTGTAGAGGTCGAGGCGCGTAGTAAAGGTCATGTTCTTTTTTACATCCACTTTATACCTGCCGGAGAAGTAGGCGCCGAGCTGGAATTTGTTGGTTTTGCCCGAGTCTATACCGAAAGCGCCCTGTGGAGATGCAGAAGTATATATGGAATTGGCCAACACCTCTCTTGCCGCAAGCGGAGAGAGAAAGAAGCTGATGTCAGCGCCTTTCCTATATTCCATTCCGAGTGCAAGAGTCATGTAAGCGGGGGACATAAAATCGGATGTGGGGGCATGTTGCCAGCCAGGGATGGTGTAATCGTAACCTTGGGCAAACTGAGACTTAAAGTTGAACAGACCGGAATAATAGAAGTCGGTTGACTTATTCAGCCGGCTGCCAAACTTAGAAGTGAAGTCGATGCGATCATCTGTTTTACGCGGTATAAAGTCATTGGAATAAGCGTAGTTGAGCCCGTATGCCAGCTCCAGGGTGTTGCTCCATATACTGCCGTGGTTGAGATAAGTGAGATTGCCATGAAAAAGGCCATTTACAGCCAATGAAGCTATTTCACCCCCGGCAGCCCAGTTATGTAAAAAGCCCTCATTGACACCTATAGAAAAGAGGCCTTCATGTATCCAGGCCACAGTGTCTTTGTTTGTTGTTTCCAGCGATTTTTTGAGGTCGTCAACATTTTTACTGATCTGGCCCTGGGCCGGAAAACAAAAGGAAAGGCACAATACAACAGGTAAAAACAATTTTTTCATACTTACATTTTTTAAAAGTTGCGCAAAAATAACAAGCCCGGTTGCATTTAATGCAACCGGGCGTATATATTTTCAAAATTATGCTTCTGTTTGTTGATGTTATTCAGCTGCTGGCGGTTCGCCACCTTCCTTCCGGGGCTCCTTGTTTTCTCCAGCCGGCCTGTCTCTGCGCTGCTGCTGGGGACGGTTTGGGCGGTCTCTTCTTGGCTGCTGGCTTTGTGGGCGCTCCTGTTTTGGCTGCCCGCCCGGACTATCGCCTGCCGGTTGTGTACCATCCGCCTGTGGCCTTGGTGGCCTGTTCTGCTGCTCGGGACGAGGAGGCCTTGGTTGCTGACCAGCAGGCTGATCCGTCCGGACAACGCCGTCTGGCTGCTCTGGCCGTGGTGGCCGTTGCTGCTGGTTCGGATTCCTTGGCTGCTGTGGTTTATTACCGTGTGGTTGTCCACCTTTATTTCCTTGCTGCTGACCGCCACCTTGTGGCCTTGGCCCCTTATTACCTTGTTGCTGCCCGCCCGGATGGGGGCCACGGGCTGCCTGCTCACTGCCGCCTCCGCCTTGCGGGCGTGGGCCTTTATTACCTTGCTGCGGGCTGCGGGTCGATTGCTCTGCACCACCTGCCTGCTGGGGCCCACGTGCTGTCTGCGGATCTCCACCGCTTTTATTGCCGCCTGGTTTTTTCTTCTTCTTATTGTTCTTCTCCAGGTTTTTCAGGGTTATCTGGCCTACGTCGTTCACATAGCCCATATCCGGTTTTATACCGGCTTTGCTTTCCCTTGTTTCCAGCTCCACAGGCTGCAATTCGCCGGCTTTCTGGCCTGCTTTATTTAGTTTCTGTATCTCTTTTACTCGCGTTATGCTCAGCGGATACTGCTTATTGTTATCCGAATAGCTGTACCACATCAGACTTTTGAAGATGTCCTTTTTTTGCAACTGGGCTATCCCCTTCTCTGTTTCCAGGCGTTCCGCCTGATCGGGGAATATGGATAACGCATCCATGTAGGTATCCAGCTCATAGTTGAGACAACATTTCAACCTGCCGCACTGGCCGCTGAGTTTTGTCTGGTTTATGGATAAATTCTGGTAACGTGCCGCAGTGGTATTTACGGACTTGAAATCAGTAAGCCAGGTGCTACAGCAGAGCTCACGGCCACAAGAGCCAATGCCGCCCACTTTGCCGCTTTCCTGCCTTGCACCTATCTGCTTCATTTCCACCTTCATCTTGAAGTCGGTGGCATAAACACGAATCAGTTCGCGGAAATCCACGCGCTGGTCGGCGGTGTAGAAAAAGGTACCTTTTTTGCTGTCTGCCTGCACTTCCACTTCGCAGAGTTTCATATCCAGCTTCAGGCTGCGGGCGATCGCGCGGGAACGGGTAAGCAGTTCCGGCTCACGTTCTTTTTGCTTGCACGAAAGCTCCAGTTCTTCCTCGGTAGCGGGGTGTAGCACACGCTTGTTCACCTCAGCTTCTTTGACGCCGTACTTTTTCAGCTGTAGTTTTACCAGCTCGCCGGTAAGGCTCACCTGGCCAATATCGTATCCACCAAGACCTTCCACAGCGAGCCAGTCGCCTTTTTCCAGCATGTAGTGGGTATTGTTCTTAAAGAATTCTTTCCGGCTGCCTTTATTAAAAGACACCTCGATTATCGGGTAAGGTTTTGCCCCATCGTGTAGGGGCAAGGCGTTCAGCCAGTCAAAAACATTCAGGCGGTTACACCCGCCGGTACTGCATCCGCCATTACCCTTGCATCCGCCGGGCTTGCCACTGGCGCCCGATCCGCAACTGCCACATCCCATCTAAATATGTTTATATAGAGCAAGCGTGCAAAAACTTTTCCGATTTATATATAACAGACACCAACTATCGTTGTACCACTCCGCACAGTTATTTGCACTACCAAGCCAATTGTTAAAAAATAATTACTGATACAAACATACGCAAAAAACATGGAAATAGTTAAGCGAATGCTTTTCAGGCGCTTGCACCTATACTTCGTTTTTGCAGTGTCTGCGTTTTTCAACGTGCCTGTTTTTTTTAACAATCGGCCTCCGCTATTGGCACTGTATTTTTGAGGTTACGCCAGAAAACTTAATTAAAAAACTAAAAAAAAAGCTATGAAACGGACACTAGTAATTTTCGCACTTATGATGGGAGGAGCAGCCTGCTACGCGCAGGATAAAACAACAGGCCAGGCTAACCGAAACTCGCTTTACTCGGTAAGTAACACGGGTTCGCCCAAAGACATACAAAAGTTGGGCACAGACCCGGAATTTCCTTTTTTACAACATCTGTCTTCCACCCAACAGGTTTACCAGGCTATTAAAAAAAATGCCGGTAAAGACAACCTGGAGATGGCAGAATTTAATAACATATTAGCAGGTATTGGGTTTACCAATGGCGCTAAAGATGTGGCGGCCGCTAACGTTACCTCCGCCAACCTGCCATCTGGCACTACAGGCAACATGGGCGACGGGAGCCTTACCAGTTCATATGCCAAACTGGACCTCGGCGATGACGGAGTAAAAGCATGGAAAGTAACCGGCCCATCAGGCTTTGTGTACTTCCTGGCTAAATGCGGCAACGCATTTTACCCTGGTGGCGCAAAGGGCACAGCCTGCATCAACGCCCCGGTGAACGTTATTTCTAAACCCGCAGAAATAACCGCAACAGGCCAGAAAAATGAAGTTACCGACAAGGTATTTGTCTATTACCACATGAGGAGGCACCACAAACACCCAAAATATGCAAACGCTGCTATTGCGGATGTAAACCCATCTAAACCCTTATTGCTGAATACTATGATAAAAACAGACGTGGTACCGGAAACCTATAAAGTAACCGTGAACGATCCGGACCAGAATATAACCGTTTGTCCAGACTCAGCGGCTGTAGTTAATGCCGATATCAATGTTGAAAAAATCTCCGGCTATACAGGTTATGCTAAGCCCGAAGACCAGTATAAAATGATAAAAAGGCATGCCTATATGAGAGCAGACAGGAAGATGAGGAAAGCCGAACGTAAAGAAGAAAAAGTAGCACGGATAACAAAGACAGATGTAACTGTAGATGAAAAGGTGCCGATGTAAGGCCTAAGTGAAGCAGATAGCTGCCATGAGGTTTTTGCCTTGTGGCAGTTTTTATAGCTCACTGAACATTGTCATTAATAATTCGTTCGTAGGTTTCCTCAAACGAGTGTCCAACGTCCCTTCAACTAGGAAGATTCTACTTTTGTCAATGCTTTTTATATGATCGAAGCATATCTCACCAGGCTTGCCTTTGAAATTTGTCCGCAATCTTGACGGATAATTTTTCTGGGAAGTAGAAAGTGGAGCTACAATTAATGTATCCAGGTTCTTGTTCATGGCATTGGGAGAAATAACCAAGCAAGGGCGAACCTTGTTTATCTCGCGTCCTTTCACAGGGTTAAGATCAACCAATACTATGTCCCATTTCTTATAGTATTTATGCAATGCCATCTTCCAGAGTTATATCCCATTCGGCAAGTTCAGGCTCCGGAGATTTATCAGCGGCAGCAAAAAGCTTTTCCCAATCTTTCAGCGGCGCAACGTCATGAGTAGGCCGGATAAGCACTCCTTCTTTTGTTTTTTCCAAAACGACATCTTTGCCTAGGTCCAGGAGGTATTCTTTGGGAATACATACACCTTTAGATTTACCTACTTTAATAATATTGGTATGATGATATGTGCCGTTCATTATTACAAAAATACGCAAATTTCTACAACCCGCACAACTACCGGTTATGTTGTATCGCCCTGTTTTCTAAAATAGCAAACGCAGCTAATCATCACCACCAGCAGCGCCCCAATCACATTCAGCCACAAGAAAGAAACAATATCCAGGCAGTAGATCAGTATCACACTGCCCTCTGCTACTAGCGCTGCGGTAAAAACTGTGTTACCATTGGCGCGCTTCATATAGAACGCTACCAGGAAGATGCCTAGTATGGTGCCATAAAAAAGAGAGCCGAGAATATTAACCGCCTCTATCAATGATCCAAGCCGAGCAGCAAACATGGCGATGCAAATACAGAATATCCCCCACCCCAGCGTATGCAGGCGGCCGTAACTCAGTTCCTGTTTTTCAGTGATCGTTTTGCCATTCATCATTTGTACATCCATAAGTGAGGAGGCTGTGAGTGAATTGAGTGCCGCAGATATAGATCCCCACGATGCCAGGATAATAACTGCAAACAAAAGCCCCACAATGCCTTTCGGCAAAGCATTCTTCACGAAGTATAGGAAAATGTAGTTGGTGTCGTTCTTGTCTGGCGCGTATTTCTTTGAATAGATGTTGTTGGAAATGCTGTCGCGGAGGGCCTGTATCTGGTGGCGGCTTTGGGTGAACTGCTGTACAGATGAATCGCGCGTGGCAGCGCTGGCCCGATTGCTTTCCTGATTGAAATGAGCAATTGCAAATGCTTGCTTTTCCGACTGTCCGTGCAATTGTTCGTAACGCGCCTCGGCTATTGCGGTAGCCTGTGGTTCGCTGGTTTTGTAGGCGTTGTATGCAGCAGTATTAAAATACAAAGGAGCAGGCAGGAAACTGTAAAATGCAAACACCAGCGCACCTATCAGCAGTATGCAAAACTGCATGGGTATCTTGATAAGGCCATTTAGCAGCAGACCCAGTTTGCTTTCGCGATCGTCCTTGCCGGAGATATACCTGCCCACCTGGCTCTGATCTGTACCGAAATAAGATAGCGCGAGAAAGAACCCACCAATAAGGCCACTCCAGATATTGTATTTATCCTTCCAGTCGAAGTGGGTGGTGATGACATTCAGTTTACCAGATTTCCCGGCGATAAATAACGCATCCTTCACTCCGATACCGGGCGGCAGCCGATGAACCACAAGAAATCCGGCAACAGCCATGGAGCCGAGAATGATAAGGAACTGTAGCTTCTGGGTATGCGCTACGGCCTTGGCCCCACCAGCATATGTGTAGATGAGCAACAGCCCCCCCATCACCACATTGGTGAGGTAAATGTTCCAGCCAAGGATCGACGAAAGAATAATAGCCGGAGCATAAATGCTTATGCCCGTAGAGAGGCCGCGCGATATGAGGAACAACGATGAAGTAAGCAACCGGGTTTTGCGGTCGAAGCGCTCTTCGAGATACTGATAGGCGGTATATACATTCAGCTTTCTAAATATCGGAATGAACGTAACGCAGATCACGATCATGGCCATGGGCAGCCCAAAGTAATACTGCACAAACCGCATCCCATCGGTATATGCCTGTCCCGGTGCCGAAAGAAAGGTAATAGCGCTGGCCTGTGTAGCCATAATGCCCAGCAGCACCACATACCACGGCATCTGCTTATCTGCCAGCAGATAAGAGTGCGCACCACGCTGCCCCCTGCCCTTGTACAGCCCATAGGCGATCATAGTGGCAAGGGTGATGAATAGTACGATCCAGTCGAGGGTGCTCATTGATTATGCTCGTGAACCGTAATATACTGCAATCTGGAAAATCAAGCCAAACAGAAACGTTAAAGAAAATCTACAACTCAACAGGTATATCCTTTGCTTTAACACTGATGTCTTGCACAATAGCATCGAGTTCATCTGCGGTAGTATTAAAATAACCGATCCATTTATTAAACTCTTCGGAATCCATATCTATTTCCCTGAGCACATTCACCAACCCCATCATTCTCGCCAGCGGCGCCCGCACAACATGCGATTGTATCCAGGCTATTTCCCGCAGTTTTTTATTTTGCTCTTCAATGTCATTCAAATATTTCACCCGCTCGGTTATGTCGTGGTAGTTGATTATATAGGCCCTTACACTTTCATTATGAAGCAGGTTAGTAATTGTTCCTTCTATCCATATATAGCTGCCATCTTTATGCAAAGACCGATACTGTCCATTCAGCGGCACACCGGGTAAGGCTTGTGCTTTCTTGAAAAATTCGATACTACGTGGCACATCATCCGGATGAATAAATTCAAATATCGTTTCGTCTTTGATCTCTTCAGAGGCGTATCCACCTATACGCCCCACAGCAGCGCTTTGATAGATTATCTTCCCTCTTTCATTAATAAGTATAATGGCATCGCTCAGGTTTTCCGTCAGCGCCCGATGCTTCTCTTCGCTTTCCCGTAATTTTTTTGCTATTGCTTTCCGTTCTGTAATATCCCGGGCTATAGACAAATACCCCTGCCCCTCAAGCACCCTGGTGTGTACTTCCATGTCCAAGGTCCGCCTGTCTTTTGTGGTCCACTGGCGTTCGGTCAGTATTATTTTATGTTGCCGGAGGTAATCGAGTTGCAGCGGGCGCTTTTGAATTTCTTCGCTGGAAAACACATCAGTGAGCTTCATTTGCAATAATTCATCGCGTGTATATCCCAAAATTTTGCAGGCGCTGCTGTTAGCTTCTATTATCGAAGTGTCTTCGTTTGAAAGTAATATCGGGTCACTGGCCTGCTCTACCAGCGAGTGATAAAGCTCCTCCTGATGGGTTATTTTTTCAAATGCAAGGCTCGTCTGGTGGTTTACTATGTATTGCAAAACGCCCATAACAAGCGCAGCCGCCACAAAACCCAGCCAGTACGCAACCGGATTTTTAAAAAGCGGCGATACCGGGACAAGGCCGTTCAGCTGGAGCAAAAGCATTATGAAAGTGACAGATATACAAACTGCGGCAGTTACCACACCCCCCCTTTTCCCAAACAATATGCCCCCGGCAAATATTGCAGGTGGGTAGGTCATCATTGCCGGCGTGGTTACGCCTCCAGAAACAAAGGCCGCAGCGGTAGTCAATGCGACGCAGGTAACGATAAACAAATAGGCCGCTATTGGCGAATTTCCTTTTCTATTGACCAGTAATGTAATGGTAAAGGCTATATCAAGCGTCAGAATAATTGTTGAATCATGTACCAGGAAACCATGGTTAAGCAGCATTCTGATCACAAGCAGTGTAGTAATAACGGCAGCCCACATCCAGCACAAATAATAGATCAGGTACGATCTTCGGTTTTCCCCGGTAATGCTGCTTTCTACAGGAGCAAAAGGAAGAAATTGCTCCAGGGGAACAGGCTTCATGTGTACGATTTATGCGCCAAATGTATTACTTAAAAACTTAAGTTTCAGTGCAAATCCGGGGCGCGGCAGGGCAAACGCATTAAAATTTGTCAACCCCAGTTAGGACGGCCATTAGGTAATCTTTGCTCCAACTTG
>CAIRTW010000158.1 GCA_903881585.1 uncultured Bacteroidota bacterium
ATTGGGATGGACTGACATATTTCTGCTTGGATGCACGGTTTTTGAGGGCCTTTGCCATATTTCCTTGCATTTGGTTACCCCTAATTTCCGAAATTCTCCCGTATTTACTATACTTTGTAGTTAATCAGCAGACCCTAAATAGCAATATGATTGTTCCGGTATAGGGGGTGGCGTTACCAATAATCCCAAGTGAATCGTAGGCCCAACTGAAAGTGCCTGGATAGGAGGTATCTGGTATTGTAAGTTTGGAAAACATCTGAGGGGCTGCATACATAAGATTGCCGAGTTCCCATGCCGAAAGGTTAGCAGGATAATTCCTGATATCAACGATAATAGCAGGTGCATTTTGCAGGTTACTGTAAGCCGAATCTGTACCTGCAATGGAAATGTTCCAGAGGTTGATATAACCCAGACCGCAGCCCATTGTTGTCCATGTGATCCCGGTCAGGGAATCGGCGGGATAGAAATATTTTGGGAATACAGGCAACCCGATCGGAGTAGTTCTGGGAAGCGGGATGCTGTTTGTCACGCCGGTTGTATCTGCACAGACTATGTTTACCACAGATGATAATGTGCCGCCAAGCAGACATTTACACATCTCTCTGTGAAAAACCGAATTATTGCCCGCCGAAACATAATTGCGCAGACTGTCTTCCCATTGAGAAGTTGTGAGGCCGTTTACTGATATAATGGCATCACCTACAGGAACAGCTGTAATACCTGATTTGACGACCACATACTTACCTTGTATGTACCTTAACATTAGTTCCGGTGCATAGCTTCCAGTAAATGGATAATAGGTGCTTGTTGTTTCAACCTCTACATGAGCATCGTCAAAACCGGATGCTATTTTTCGTATTGTGAGGTAAAATCTATAGTCGCTGGATACGGTATCGATCAACATCACATTATTGGACAGAATTGTATCCATGGGCTTATCGAATACATAAGTATATGGGTCGAAGTAGTTGACAATATTCCAGTATTTGAATAAAAGCAACAGCCGATGGGATTCATCAGGATAGCTGGTGTAGGTATTGACATTTAGTCCCGGATCATCGTATGGAAAAATGAGCCAACTAGCAGAGCTCGTTGTTCCGTTGTTATTTTCTACCCAACACTCACTGTGCGGCCTGAAGTTATTCCTGATCGTATCCAACTGTATCTGCACATCACTGCGAAATGAAGACGAATCTATCCAGTTCCAATTTCTATTCCGCTTTAGGTCAGGAGCAAGAGTGTCAGGAAAATAGGTACTTGAAATAGTCATTGGACCGGCTGCAACGAGCATGGTGTCGAGGGCGTCATTAAATGCACTGTCGGTTGCCGCATCTTCTATTTTTGGTAAAGTACTTATCAGCACACTGTCCCAGTTTACATGGCAGCTGGAGACATTGGAGTGATAATACTTTACAAACCCCCATACTTTGCAGGTATAGTAGAGTTTTTGCTGCAAAGTGGGGCTTTGCGCAAGGCAATTATTGCCAGCAATTAAGATGAAGAACAGGAATAATAGCTTCCGCATGGGCTGTATTTGAGTTAAAGCTAGTAAAAAGCGGCTATACTATAATTGACGTAATATGATACTTGGTCTTGGGTCGGCAATGAAATTAATAATAATGCTGTATTTGGATGCACTGGCGGAGAAGTCGCCACGGTTTTCTTAGTTTTGCGCTATGCGCATACTGATGGTTTGCCTGGGTAACATTTGCCGCTCGCCAATTGCGGAGGGGGTGATGAGACATAAAGCAAAAGAACAGGGGCTGGACTGGATCGTGGAGTCGGCAGGCACTGAGTCGTATCATGTGGGGGAGGCGCCACACCGGTTTTCGCAGAAGATATGCCTGGAGCATGGCCTGGATATTTCGCATCAGCGGGCAGCGAAATTCACCGTAGATAGTTTTGCCGTTTACGACAAGATATATGCTTTGGCAACCGATGTGTATGAGGAGATCAAGTACATAGGCGGAAAGGATGCGGATATGAGCAAAGTGGAGCTTTTTTTGAATGAGCTGCATCCCGGCAAAAATGAGTCGGTACCGGACCCATATTACGGAGGCGAAGATGGGTTTAAGCCGGTGTATGAGCTCATCAGCAAAGGCTGTGACGCGATAATCAGGAATAATAAATAGCACTGAGTTTTGAATTTTTACTTTTGAATTTTGAATTAGCATGTCCAAACCATCAATACCACAAGGAACACGTGATTTTTCGCCGGCAGAGGTGCGCCGGCGCCAATATATATTTAATACACTTCGCACCATATTTGAACTGTACGGTGCACAGCCATTGGAGACACCATCTATGGAGAACCTTACCACGCTCATGGGCAAGTATGGTGAGGAGGGTGACAGGCTGATCTTTAAGATACTGAACAATGGTCTGCATGAAAAGAAGGATGCTGATAAGGAAAAGTTGAACAGTGAATGGAATAATGTGCTAAGCAGGCCATATTCTACGCCGGTGGTTACGGAGCGTGCTTTGCGTTATGACCTTACTATACCGTTTGCGCGTTATGTGGTGATGCACCAGAACGACATTGCGTTCCCCTTCCGCAGGTACCAGATGCAGCCTGTGTGGCGCGCCGACAGGCCGCAAAAGGGCCGCTACCGTGAGTTCTGGCAGTGCGACGTGGATATGGTAGGCAGTACGTCACTGATAAATGAGGCGGAGTTACTGTGCATATACCAGACAGCTTTTCAGAAGCTGAAGGTGCCAGTGACAATAAAAGTGAACAGCCGTAAGCTGCTGGCGGCATTGGCTGACCTTTGCGGCATGCCGGAGAAGATGATGGATATAACCATAGCCCTGGACAAGCTGGACAAGATAGGCTGGGTAGGTGTGGCCAATGAACTGAAAGAACGGGGCATAGCCGATGAAGGGATATGGCAGATAGAACGGGTGATAAATGTAAAAGGCACTAACGACGAAAAGCTGGTGGCCTATGCAGATATTATGCAGCACAGCGCCATGGGTATGGAAGGCATAAATGAGCTGGGCAAGACACTCGCCTTTTATAGCGACCTTGACCCTTCTACAAAATCAGGCACGCAAGATTCTACGTCAAGCATAGTGGTGGATATAAGCCTGGCACGGGGCCTTAATTATTACACCGGCGTGATAGTGGAGGTAGTATGCAGCAGCGAGGCTGTGAAGATGGGCAGTATAGGCGGCGGAGGCAGGTATGATGACCTGACGGGTTTGTTTGGGCTGAAAGGGGTATCGGGTGTTGGGGTGTCTTTTGGGATAGACCGCATCTATGATGTTATGGAAGAGCTGGATGTTTTTCCTAGACAACTGGTCGAGGGTACGAAGGCTATGCTGGTGAACTTTGGTGGTGAAAATGAAACTTATGCATTGCAGATACTGCAGCAACTACGGGCCGCGAACATTGCCGCAGAGATATACCCTGATGCTGCAAAATTTGACAAGCAGATGAAATACGCTAATAAACGTGGGATAGCCTATGTGCTGATGCCCGGTGATGAAGAGCGGGAAAAGAATCTGGTGAGCGTGAAAAATTTTGAGACCGGGGAGCAGAAGATGATGAGTGTGGGGGATGCGGTGAGTATGTTCGATCACACAGAGATTTGACAACTTTTTAAAAGTTGTCAAATCTAACGAGTATGAGGGTGCATAAATAAACTGAATTTTGAATCGTGCTGTGATTGATAGAACCATTAAAATAACTTTATGCTGCACAGGATCAGGAAAATTATCAGCGTTGCGCCGTACACAGTGGTTTGTGAATGGACAGATGGCGCAATAAGGTCGATAAAAATGGCGCAAAAAATTAAGGAGTGGTCCGATGAGCCCCAAAGCATATATAAACAACTGTTGGATAAAAATGTGTTCTTGCAGGTAAAACTGGATACAGAATCGAAAACCTTGTTTTGGGAAATCTGGTTAAGATGCGCGATACTTCTGGAAACTTAATTGATGCCCCTTTGGATATTGATCCGGAGGTGCTTTATGAGATGAGTGTACCATTTGATGAGAAAGAAAGTATTGCTGCGTAAAACGGCCGGAATTTCAATGAAAATTATTATCGCACTTTTTACAATAGGCATACTGGTATCAGGCTGTAGCCCTAATTCTGAATCAATCAGACATAAGCACGCCGTGGAAATCAACAATAGAGTAATCGTTGAATTCTCTAAACACAGAATTAATATACACCAGGCAATACAATCATTAGACTCGGCGATTGCAGTAGATAGTAACTGTGATCTGGCTTGGGGAAACAAATGCCAATTTCAACTTGATCTTCAGCAATTTGATAAAGCGTTATTCTCCGCAAAGAAAATCGCAGGTATAAAGCGCTCTCCTGTATATGAAGAACTGATAGGCATCATATTCTACAAACTTGGGAATAGCGATAGTGCTCAGGCATATTTCAAAACAGCATTGCAATATTATGATGCGGTTTTAGATACTATGAATAGGCGAAATAAATTTTACAAAAATACGGTTGGGAACATGGCTATGGCGCTTAAGTTATCGGATAGAAATAAAGAAGGTGATAGTGTCTTGGAAGTTCTATATGAAAATGAAACTGTCGATTGGATGAAAGAATTTTTCAAATCCACAATGCAAACGAGTAAGAAAGAATTTCTCGACCATCTATACAACGATAAGCTAGACGAATATGGCGTTATAGATACTTCCGGGCAGCAGCAACAACCGACTCAGCGCACCTTTCCCCATCAATAGCTGCTGATACAATCCCTCCCGCATAACCAGCTCCTTCAGCACAAGGGTATAACCCTTTGATCTGCACATGCTGCAACGAGTCTTTATCGCGGGGAATACGCACGGGTGAACTGGTGCGGGATTCAGTAGCTACAAGAACAGCTTCATTTGTAAAATAACCTTTCATCTTTTTACCGAAATCTACCACTGCTTTTTTCAGGGCGGCATTTACTTCTTTGGGCAGCACTTCGCTGATCGCGGCGCTATGGATGCCGGGCAGGTAGGAGCAGTCGGGCAGGGTGGCGGATACTTTGTTGTTCACGAAGTCGGACATTCGCTGGGCGGGGGCTACGAGGTTGCCGCCACCTATGGCAAATGCCTTTTGCTCTACCATTTGCTGGTAGTGCATGGCTGCGAGCGGGCCGGTGAAGTTGTAAGCGGCAAAGTCGCGCTCATCTACAGAGACTACAGTGCCTGAGTTGGCGAAAGGGTTGTTGCGTTTTGAGGGTGACCAGCCATTCACTACTATTTCTCCGGGGGCTGTGGCGGCGGGGGCAATGATACCACCGGGGCACATGCAGAACGAGAATACACCACGGCCATTCTCCTGTGCCACCAGCGAATAACTGGCTGGCGGCAGGTAAGGGTCGCGGACATTGCAATGGTATTGCGCCTGATCTATGATTAACTGCGGGTGCTCGATGCGCACACCCAGCGCAAAAGGTTTACACTCTACCAAAATATCTTTATGGTGCAACAACGTAAATATATCCCGGGCGGAGTGCCCGGTGGCGAGAATGACAGAGGTGCATTCTATTGTGTCGCCGGAAGCTGTTTTGATGCCTGTGATTTTATCACCATTCAGGAGTATATCCGTTAGCCTGGTTTCAAATAATACGTCGCCTCCGCAGTCCATTATCTGCTGGCGCATGGCGGTGATGATCTGCGGTAGTTTGTTAGTGCCTATATGGGGGTGCGCATCAAAAAGGATATTTGCCTCAGCGCCGAAATGGTGGAAGAGTTGCAGTATGCGCTGCACATTACCGCGCTTGGTGGAGCGGGTGTAGAGCTTGCCATCGCTGTAGGTACCAGCGCCACCTTCGCCAAAACAGTAGTTGGACTCCGGGTTTACAATGCCTTCTTTATTCATGGCTGCAAGGTCGCGGCGGCGGCTACGCACGTCTTTGCCTCGCTCTAGTATTATTGGTTTGTACCCCAGTGTAATGAGTCGTAGTGCTGCAAATAGCCCAGCTGGTCCGGCACCTACAATAAAGATGTGAGGGGCATTGGCTACATTTTGTAATTGCGGATCGAAAGCAGGGGCTTCTGGTGTTTGTTCATCAATAAATACCTGCGCTTGTATAATGATACGCGCCTGGCGTGAACGGGCATCAATAGATCGTTTTTGGATGGTGTAGCTGCTGATGCGCTGGGGTGTAACACCGCATTCGGCGGCGATTTGTGTTTTTATTGTGGCTTCGTCCGCGGCATCTGCCGGAGTGAGCGAGATAGTTATTGATCTTGTCATGTGCGTTAGGTGTTTATCCTAAAAGCGGGCAATATTATGGGTGTGTCTTCTTATAATTCTCTCTCACTTTATCCAGATGGGCAACGAACTTTTCTACATCAGGGTCGTATGAGTAGCCGCCGTCAATAAGCTTACTACTATTTTCATCCACATAGAAGTAAAAGGGCTGCGAATTGGAACCAAACTTAGAAGCCTGAAGATCAGCATTTTTATCGCCAAGAGTGGTGACTTGTGAGTTCAGGTCTTTGGAAAAATACTGCTGTTCTTTTGGCAGTACTATCCTGTTGATATCACAATAAAGAGATACCACGATAAAATCTTCTTTGAGCCTTTTGGCTACTTCCGGTTTCGACCAAACCTGCGATTCCATCTTGCGGCAGTTCACACAGTTGATACCGGTAAAGTCGAGCATGATGGGTTTCTTTAGTTTCTTTGATGCTGCCAACGCTTCATCATAGTCGAAGTAAGTAACCAGGCCGAGATTGCGCACTACAGGTGGCTCGTATATTTTCATGTCCGCCACATATTTTACTGGCCCCGAATCACCGGATGCCTCTTTATTTGCTGCGGGAGCATTGCCTACGCCGCCAAACGCATCGAAGGTGCCCAACGGCGGAACAAACGCACTGACACCATTCAGCGGAGCGCCCCACATGCCGGGCAATAAGTACACTGCGAATGTGAAAGAAGCTACAGCGAGGAATAACTTGAAAAGGGAAACATATTCCTGGCCGTAAAGGTTTTTTGCCGGTGCATCATCATGAGATAATTTGAGCTTGCCCAATAAGTAGAATCCAAGCAGCACAGATAATACGATCCATATGGCTATAAATAGCTCCCGGTCCAGCAGGCGCCACCCCTGTGAGAGGTCAGCATTTGAGAAGAATTTAAGAGCCAGCATCAGCTCCACAAAACCAAGCACTACCTTCACCTGGTTGAGCCAGCCACCGGAAGACGCAAGTTTGTTGAGCATCCCCGGGAACACCGCGAATAAAGCAAATGGCAGCGCAAGGCCTACTGAAAAGCCAAACATGCCAATAGTAGGGCCAAGGATGCCGCCCTTGCCTGCAAGTACCAGCAATGGGCCAACGATGGGGCCCGTGCAGGAGAAGGAGACAATAGCCAGTGTGAGCGCCATGAAGAATATACCACCGAAACTCCCTACCCCTGCTTTGGAGTCCGTTTTACTGGTCCATGAGGAGGGTAGTGTTATCTCAAAAGCGCCGAGGAAGGAAATGCCGAAAACGATGAAAATAACGAAGAAGAAAAGGTTGGCGATCCAATTGGTGGAAAGTGCATTCAGTGCGTTTGCCCCGAATATTGCAGAGATAAGTACGCCAAGTACTGTGAAGATGATGATGATGGAAAGTGAGTAGTAAAAGGCATTGCGCAGGCCCTCTTTCCGTGTCTTGCTTCTCTTTGTAAAGAAGCTAACGGTAATGGGTATCATGGAATATACACAAGGTGTAAGCACCGCAGCTATACCACCCCCCAGCGCTGCCAGGAACAGCCACAGCAGCGATTTACTGTCCTTATTTTCCGGCTTGGTATCTTTTGTTGCGGCGACTGATTTTTGGGCTTTCGCAGTATCAGCTGTAACTGTGCCGTCGTGCTTTGTAGTATTGTTTGCGGTTTGTGAATCTGTTACTGTTTCTAACTGCTTTGCGGCTGTCGTAGTGTCAACTATACCTCCCGCATCCGTAACGGTAATAGAAAAAGGAACTATCTTTTCACGCAGGCATATACTATGATCACAAACCATGTAGGAATGCTTTCCTTTTATTACTGTGTTTGCCTTGATAGTAGCGTTTTGGCAGTAATCTACTTTTTCTTCATACCATGCAAGCTCGCCATCTATGCCATCCATTATACCCTTTAACCGCTTGCCTTTTTCGATTATCGGCCCGTGAAGTACAAGATTTTCGTCAGGTTTAAACTTGAAGGTAGGCGGTATTTCCATACCATCGCCACCGGGTTTGAGGGCCCATATGTGCCACGTTTCCTTAAGTTTCAGGTGAAAAATGATCTGATATTCATTGCCTTTTTGCTTTCTTGCTTCTATAGTCCAGGTCGCCGGATCTGCGGTCATCTGCGCATGAAGCCCACCCATAATGAACAGGCTAAAACAAACAATAAGTAAGGCTTTCAGTATTCTCATTACACGAGCATCATTTTATATCAAAACTAAAATCTTTGTCCTTTGGCGGCAGGCACATTTTGTCGTTACATATCTGGTATTGGTGCTTGCCCGTTATTTTGGTAGGTCCCTTCACGGTCACGTTCTGTATATAATCTATCTTGCCATTGAGGTAAGTGATCTTACCGTCTATGCCATCCATGGTAGTGGTAGTAGCTTTGCCACTTTCGGTCACCGTGCCTGTGAGCTTTACCCCGGCATTTTTGTTAAATGTATAAGAAGGCGATATCTCATAGCCATCGCCGCCCGGGTGCAGTGACCATATATGATAGCCCGGCTTGAGCGTAAGATGAAATATAAGCTGGTATTCGGTAGCACTCTTCTTTTTCACTTCATACTTCCAGCTGGTGGGGTCTTCTGTCATTTGCGCAAATGATGGCGCCGCAGCGAGCAACACCGGTAAGAGCAGCAAAAGAAATTTTAATGATCTCATAATGGTTCTGCTTTTTATAAGCTATGAAGATAACGTACAAACGAACTAGTAACGGTACAGCTTCGTCTTTTTTAACGGTTGATTTAACAACCGTACGACTAGTTGGCGTAGCTCAATGCCATCAGTATGCTGCGCCCATCTGTATTATGCAGCACATCAGAGCATGCACGTTCCGGGTGCGGCATCATACCAAATACATTGCGGCCATCATTGCAGATACCTGCAATATTGTTGATCGCACCGTTCGGGTTCGAATTGATGTGTACCTCGCCGTGCTCATCGCAGTAGCGGAAAACAACCTGCTTGTTGTCGTGCAGGTGTTTCAGTGTAGCGGCATCGGCATGGTAGCGGCCTTCACCATGTGCCACTGGTATTTTCAGTGCTTTTTCGCCTACGTGCTGGCCTATGAGGTTGCGGTTGCCCTCGCTTTTTATGTACACGTTTTTGCACACAAACTTCTGATGGTCGTTTTGCAGCAGTACGCCGGGCAGCAGCCCAGCCTCGCACAGTATCTGGAAGCCATTGCATACGCCCAGCACCTTGCCTCCCTTGCGTGCAAACTCGATCACCTGCTCCATCATGGGGCTAAAACGCGCGAGCGCACCGCACCGCAGATAGTCTCCGTAAGAGAAACCGCCGGGCAGCACTATACAGTCATCTGTTGAGAACATGCTCAGGTCGCGGTCTTTGTGCCAGAGCATAATGGTCTCTTGTTGCAGGTCGTCACGCAGTGCGTGCATCATGTCTCTGTCGCAATTTGACCCTGGGAATACGATAATACCAAATTTCATTCAGTTCGCTATTTATTTGCCGTGAGGCAGAAAATCAGAAAAATAAGAGAGAAATAAAAGATAAAGTTACTAAACCGTTTATTTTTTTCAAGCAAAAGGGCATGAGATATAATAATACTCAATGCGGGCATGGTTATGAGCCACGCACTTTTTATAGACCGGTCGGTAAGAAAGGCCACAACTATGGAAATAATGAGATAAAACGAGATGGCGATCCAGTCGCGGCGGATATAGATATTGCTCATGGCCACATTTTTTTGCATAGCATATATGCCGCTTGCCAGCAATATAAGGATGCCCGCTAATGTGACAATGAGGTAAAACACAGATGTAACGTGTGACGAAAGTGAAAAGCCTATGTGCGGCCAATGCGAGAAGAGATAGAACTTATCAACGAGAAAGAGTACGCTGGCCAGGAAGTAGAAGGGGGTTATATATCCCATCAGGGCTACAGACCACTCACCGATATTAAATGAGCGGAACATGACCATACCCACCAGCAGCAGCAGGAAAAAAGCCAACAGGGTGAACTGGAAGAGAGCTGCCATGCTCAAAAGCAAGCTGGCGTTGAAGATGAGCTTGCGGGGCTGGGTGGTCTGCGTGAAGCCGAACATAATATCTACCGCGCCCAGCAACAACCAGTTGAGTATAAGTGTTTCATTAAAGGTGCTGAACTGAGGATACACAGATGTAAGCAACAGGTACACAAAGGCCGGGATATAAGTATAGCGCGGAAACAACTTATGCCGTGTAGCTATGCTTTTAAGGTACAGCGACTGTATGAACAGCACAAATATTGCGAGTATAGTGTATGCAAACGCCCCATGCCTGAACAATACGCTAAAAGCCCTTAGTATGTAATTGTACATAAAGTGGCCCGCCACCTGCTCAGGAGCCGTGGCATGAAGCAACACCTGTATCTTCACAAGTATTGCAAATATGAACAGTATAATTACGGTAAAGGGGCTGTTATTTCTGAATAACCGGAGCACACACAGATTTTAGGCTAAGGTAAGGTTACAAAACTACTTAGACAATTGAAGTATTAAATAGGTGGGGATTAGGGGAGTTCAAATTATAGTGGAACTTTTGGTAATTTTGAGAAAAACAAGGTACTTGAGAATCGTAGCCAAAAAAATATTGCGATCGTTTTGGGAAAAACATCCAGACTGTGAGCAACAACTAACTACATGGTATCGCGAAACAAGTAAGAGTGAATGGGTTCATCCAAAGGATATTAAGAAAGAATACCCTGCTGCCAGTATTTTAAATGGCAACAGGGTAGTTTTCAATATTAAAGGAAATAACTATCGGCTTGTAGTAAAAATAAATTACGATTACCAAATGGTTTGGATAAGGTTTATAGGCGCCCATTCGGAATATGACAAAATAGATGCTAATACAATATAACGATTATGATCATTAAGCCAATTAAAACGGAACAGGATTATGAGCAAGCTATGAAAAGGCTTGAAATTATCTTTGATGCAAAGAAAGGTTCCAGGGAAGGGGATGAACTTGAAATATTGGGAATATTGATCGAGAATTATGAAAATGAACATTTTCCAATTGGTTTCCCGGACCCCGTCGAAGCCATCAAGTTCCGGATGGAACAATTAGGTTATGATCAGTCTGATCTGGACAAAGTAATAGGATTAAAAAGCAAAACAAGTGAGATTCTCAGCAGAAAAAAGAAACTCACCCTTGATATAATACGCCAGCTGCACGATAAATTGAATATTCCTACCGATGTACTGATACAGGCATACTAAAATACAACTTTCGCAAAACAGATCTGCTTTTTATGGAGGCAAGGCACGATCATTATTCTGCCGGCCACTTGTTTCCCATTGCGGGGCAGCCAGTCGGGATAGTCGTTGCCTTCGGCCGTGAAGGAGTGGACGTCTGTTTTGCCTTCCGGGCTTACGGTGGCCAACTGGATGCGCGAATGCGAGGCATTGAAGTCGTTATATAAGAAGCCCAGCGTGCCACCGGTATTCAGCAAGGCATAAGACGAGAAAACACCGCCATCCTCCTGCGAATACTGATCTTTTGGAATAATGGAGTTCCAATCGCGAACCCCGTCTTTGTTGTAAGACAAAGCCATGATGTCGTTATAATGATACTCCCGCACCATGCTGCTGGAATAGGAGTTATAATAAGAATAGAAGCCGATGCCCGGTGTATAGTTGCTGCGTGTGGTCACAAAATGAATTTCCGCCACCATTACAAAGCCACCATCATTTTTTACGATCAGCTGCTTTACTTCGTAATTGTCAAACGGATGATTTCTGTGGCGGATACCTGCGGCATTTACAAGTACACGGTCGAAGGGAATGAGTTTGCGGGTTAGAAAAGAGCCGCCGGCAATATCATATGCTGCATAGATGAGTCCGTCGAAACTGCCGTTTTTCTTGTCGGCATAAAAGCCGCCGAAGTAAACCTTGCCATTTATGTTATCCACCTTCATGTAGCCGCTGGCCGCAAACTTACTATCGAGCAACATTTCTTTAGGCTCAAATTTTGTGGCGCCGGGCGATAGCTTAAGCAGCCAGAACTGGTCGGCATAACTATTTGTGCCAACAGGGGTGAAGGCCGCCATGTAAATATTGCCATCATTGTCCGTATTTACATCGGTATGCTGTACCGTGTTATCGGTTTTAAAAACGGCGCGGCTTCTTTTTACAATGGCCAGCTTATCATCGAGCCATTTGCCGTCAAACTCTATTTCGCCGCCTTTGTCATTAGCGCTGTAGATAACGATCATTTTTTTATTCTCTGATACGGCAGATTTGAAGTAGGTCTTCATAGCGCCGAAGATGCCTGTTTTCACGCTCCCCAATTCTATGGGTTTATTCTGTAGCCGCCCTTTGTCATCCAGCAGGGCCGCGTATTGCACTACTTTGTTGCTTTCAAGGGCCTGGTAAAGCACAATGATCTTGTCGGGGTACGAGATGAAGCGGGTCTCATATATCTTTTGTGGGAAAAAATCGAGCAGCACTGTGGCTATTTTGTTCATGGAGTCATCATATGCATCAAGCATTGCATCGTCCGACGAGTTGTGATAAGTATAGAGGCGGTCACCGGTCATACCCACTACTGCATATTCACCGTTTTTAAAATCAAACTTGTCATACTGCGAGTATATTACCTCCTGGGCGTTTGTTGACACCGGCAAACAGGAAAGAAACAACAGTGCTGCCACCAAATACTTCATACCTCAAATTTAGGGTCACTGATGCAAATAATCATTAAATTTTTTCAGGCCAGGAAGCGGGCCATCACATCGGGAGTGGGTATCATGCAGCTGTAGCGCTTGCCAAACCATTTGTACCGGTTCCGGGAAACGAAATTATAAATGCCGTCCCGCAGAAAGGGAGGCCATATTATCCCTGCAAAAAACAGCGCCGGCCATAGCCCGCCCAGTAACCTGAAAGTATGTAACGCAGCCGAAGAACGCGAATAGTATGCGCCGTTGAGATACAGTACAAAGCTATCTGTGCTTCCGCTTTCCGTGCTGAATGCTTTTGCCGCGGCTTCTTTGCCAGCGTGGGATTGTAAAGGGGAGAAAAAGAATAGCTTTTTTTTGTCGCGCTTGAGCACAAATTGCACCAGGCCGTTGCAAAGGTTACATTCGCCATCGAAGAACAGAATGGGGGATGTATCGCCAGGCGTCATTTAATTTTTGGCTGGGTTCTTTTTGTGTGCGGTATCTGCTGCGTGCAGGCTGGCGTTTACCATGGAGTCCACCTTTACCTTCACTTCTATTTTTATGCGGTGCTCCAGGTCCAGGCGGGCCTGTGCGTCCGATTCTTTTATGCGCTCGGCGGTAACAGAATCTATCTTCTGCTTTATTTGTGCCTTGGTAAGTGGTTCGGGCTCTTTGTTACAAGCCACCAGGCCAAATACTAACACCAATATTGCCAATACTATCTTTTTCATGATCCGGGTGCAAAGTTACCGCAAGAACGCTCAAATGGCACCTGATATTGCAACAGCAGTGAAAAAATTAACATTTTCACATTTGTTGTATCTTAATTTCATTTAGCATTTTATACCAATAAAAAGTCGGAAATTTACGTAAGAAATGCGTACCGGATCATCTGCCATATGGCCTGTTTGTGTAATGCTGTTGCTTGCGGCAAATTACAGCTATGCCCAGGGGATAAATGATACCATAAGGCTGGGCGCGGTGCTGGAACAGGGTAAATCATATCCTATGATACTTTTGCCCGAGTTCACACAGACCGGTGTACTGATGGCAGGAGCCGAAAAGAGCCATAGAAATAAGTTGCGAAGCGATATTTATGAGGTGTATCCATATGCGCTGGCAGCAGCAGCTGTTTTCAAAGATGTAAATACCAATCTTGACCGCATACCAGACCGGCGGGACCGGAAGAAATACCTGAAAAGCGTGGACCGGCAACTGGATATGCTATTCAAGCAGCCTCTGAAAAATCTTACCATAGACCAGGGGCATCTCCTGATAAAACTTATAGACCGGCAAACCGGCAGGAGTTGTTACAGCATTATCAAAGAATTGAAGGGCGGTATCTCGGCTGTGGTATGGCAGTCGGTGGGGGTGGTTTTTAATAATAATCTCAACAGGGACTATGACCCCGATGGCAATGATAAGGAGATGGAAGGAATAGTGCGCGACCTGGAAGCGTCAAATAACTACAGGTACCAGGTATATCAGCAGGAAGCATTGCTGCGGAAGGTAAAGCAGCCTAATGCCCCGATGGCGAAGTAAGAGTTTTAAGGTAAATATTGCCCAAATGTGAATAGTGGATAATGGAGAGAAATAGCTCTCAAATAAATTGTAGTTTTAAAAAAATATAATTAATAGCATGGAAAAGATAAGATTCATAGACCTTTTCTGCGGGATTGGTGGATTTAGAGTAGCCATGGACGAGGCTTGTAATGAAAATAATATTTTACCCAAATGTGTATTTTCATCTGACATTGATGAGTATTGTCAAGATTCTTATCAAATAAATTTTGGACACAGACCAAGTGGCGATATAACCCAAATAGATCCTAAGTCTATTCCAGATCACGATATTCTATTTGGAGGGTTTCCATGTCAACCATTTAGTATTATAGGGCAAATGAAGGGTTTTGATGATACAAGAGGCACATTATTTTTTCATATAGCTAATATTATCAAAGAGAAAAGGCCGAAAGCGTTTGTTCTAGAAAATGTAAAGCAATTAGTCGGACATGATAAAGGCAAGACGCTAAAAACGATAATGAAAACGTTGCGGGATTTGGGCTACCATACCCAATACACGGTCTTAAATGCTTTGGATTACGGCTTGCCACAAAAACGCGAGCGAGTGGTAATTGTAGGACATAGGGAACCCATCTTATTCTCTTATCCTGCACCACAAAGGCCGTTTAAGCCGTTGAGTGATGTTTTAGAAAAAAAAGTCGCTAAAAAACATTATGCCTCCGACTATATTGTCGAGAAAAGAAAAGCAGTACACAACTCGGCATATAAACTTTCGATATGGCATGAGAATAAATCTGGGAATATTTGTTCATATCCCTATTCATGCGCTTTACGCGCCGGTGCTTCTTATAACTATTTGCTAGTTAATGGCGAAAGACGATTAACGCCGAGAGAAATGTTCAGATTACAGGGATTTCCTGAAAGTTATAAGATTATTGAAAATGACAGCCAAGCTAGGAAACAAGCTGGCAATGCAGTCCCTGTAAATCTTGTAAAGGCCGTAATTTTAAAATTGTTACCCTATATTGCCAAATCGTGCGATATGACGCAGGTTTTAAAAGACTATGAAATATCGTAACACTTGCACATGGATAAAAATGCTCCGAAATTAAGATCAGTAAATAAAGCAAAACCACCGTTTGAACTAAACCAATTTCCATTAGAGTTTCCTTACAGTGTTGGTGAACAGGTTGTATATATTCTTGCAACGAGAGGGCAAGCAGACATTGAAGGTAAAGAATGGGAAGAGATATTTGCGAACGCGATTGGTGCAGAATGGAGGCCATCAGTTGTTGGCCTTGATGATATAGTAATGGGAAATACGGCATGGGGTGCAAAATCCATTTTGGCTGCCAAGCCATCTAAAGCGGGTAAGATAAGACTAATATCAGGTAGGAATGATTTAATAAATTCATTTGACTATAATGTTCAACCTGGGCTCCTTCCAGATGAGCATGGCGAGTTGGTGTTGAATATATACAATGCAAGAATTGAGGACATTAAAAAAGATTACAAGCATGTCAGAACGGTTGTTTTAATAAGATCAAAGAGTTTATTGGAATGCGTTGTGTATGAAACGCAAGCTATAAGGTATGAGCCTGAATTATTTTACTGGAAATGGAACAAGAAGAATCTTTACGGTTATAGAAAAACAGATAATAGTCAAAAGTTTACATGGCAATCAGGTGGGCAGCAGTTTACCATATTTGAACAAGTTCCGAAAGAAAAGATAATTATCAATGTAAGAAAGCCTGAAAAAGTGCCACGAAATTTTGTTTTAAATAAAGTTGGTTTTGATAAGTCTTGGATAACAATTACAAATAATAATGACTGATACTTTTTCTAAGGACAAGCGCAGTCAAATAATGAGCAAAGTAAAAGTAGCCGGAATAAATCTACTGAGTTAAAGCTTATTCGATATTTCAAGGATAATAAAATAAGTGGGTGGCGAAGAAATTACAAATTGTTCGGGAAACCGGATTTTGTTTTTTTGAAGAAAAGGGTAGCGGTTTTTGTAGATGGTTGTTTTTGGCACGGACATAATTGCAGAAATACCAAACCAAAGGATAACAAAGATTATTGGGTAAATAAAATTAAACGAAATCAAGCAAGAGATATTGATGTTAAACAAACACTATCAAAAAAGGGATGGCGGGTAATAAGAATTTGGGAATGCGAGTTAAAAAGTACAAATATCCTTTCTGCGTTATTATCTTAATGTTCCTACTTCATCTTCTTCAGGGTAAGAGAAGTGATTGGGGTTGGGCTGACTACGTTCAGTGAGCAAACCACATTTCCGCCAAAGCCACCTGCGCCCCCTCCTGCGCCGCCGTTGCCACCGGCGCCTCCTGTAGCATTAATGATAAGGAGCCCGGAAAACCCCGAGGGAACAGTGTATGTACTTTGGGCAAGTGCGCTAAAGCTTAAGCCCGACAATACCATTAGTGCTGCCGTCAGCCTCAAGAAATGGCGCCTGTTTACAGGTAAAATACGTGCAGCACACATTCTTTCAAAATGGTTGTGCCGTCTCTGGATGAGCGGTTCATCCCTTAATACTTCCTGCGGGCTATGCGGCAGTAGAAATTGAGGTAATAGTTGCTGTTTCATAAAAATTTAGTTTTATGAATGCAAGCTATTTAACCATTTTATACCAATTAGACAAAATAATTCGGCATGATTTTTGCTATAGATTAGTATGGCTATTTTACAAACAATTAGTGTCAAGGAAACAATAGAAGAACTGACAGTTTTGCTCAATAAATCTACTGTAGCTACAAAGC
>CAIRTW010000159.1 GCA_903881585.1 uncultured Bacteroidota bacterium
CCCGAAAGATAAAACAGATAAGGATTGGAAGGTTATTTAGCAAGCCCTATTTAGAGAATTTTGTCGATTTCGATGACAGAGTTAAGCTTTGGGATTTTGTAATGATGAGCATTGATAGCTTAGACATTCATTGGTATAAAGATAGCAATAGTAGAGAAACAAGGTTTAGGTTATTGTTTTCAAAGCTATATGTATACACGTTGTCCTTAAATGAGGGTGGCACAAAAGTGCTTAACGAAAATCAAAAGCAAAAACTGGAGGCTCTATTCATAAGTCCCATAGTGAATAAAAGATATCTTCAATTTCCTCAGCCCCAAAATTATACTTTCAACATTACTGAATTAGTACAAGATATCAGTAAGAGGTTTGATATCAAAACCCCACCTCTACCATTGATATAGTTCCTTTCATAAAAAACCCCGCAAGATGCAGGGCCTTATTAACTTTTTAACCAATTAACCTATCAACCAACATTACGCCATTACATTCGGCATTTCCTGCGGGTATAGTTTTTTGTCGAGCTTTTCGCGGACTGCGGCGAAGGCGGCCAGGGTTTCGTCTATGTCCTGATCGGTATGTGCGGCGGTGGGTATGATGCGTAGCTCTATCTGGCCCTTGGGTATTACGGGGTACACGATCACCGAGCAGAAGATGTTGTAGTTCTCGCGCATGTCGTACGTGAGCTGCACAGCATCGTAGAGGCCGCCCTTCATGAATACGGGCGTTACCGGGGTATTGGTGGTGCCGAGATCAAAGCCGCGCTCACGGAAGCCGTCCTGCAGGCGGCGCACATTGTGCCACAGTTTTTCGCGCAGTTCGGGCATAGACATCAGCAGTTCCAGGCGCTTCAGGTTGCCGGCCACAAAGGCCATGGGCAGCGACTTGGCATATATCTGCGAGCGCATATTGTAGCGCAGGTAGGTGAGTATCTTTTTATCGGCCGAAAGGAAACCGCCTATGCTGGCCATAGATTTTGCAAACGTAGAAAAGTAAACATCAATGTCGTCAATACAATCCTGCTCATCGCCAATGCCGGCGCCGCGCTTGCCCATAGTGCCAAAGCCATGTGCATCGTCCACAAACAGGCGGAACTCATATTTTTCGCGCAGGGTCACGATCTCGCGGATCTTGCCCTGGTTGCCACTCATGCCAAAAACACCCTCGGTGATCACCAGTATGCCGCCGCCGGTCTTCTTTACAAGTTCGGTGGCGCGGGCCAGCTGCTTGTCGCAATCGGCAACGTCGTTGTGCTTATACACATAGCGGTGACTTGGTATAAGGCGCAGACCATCTATAATACATGCATGTGATTCCGCATCATAAACCACTACATCGTGGCGGCCGCAAAGGCTGTCGATAGCAGATACCATACCCTGGTAGCCAAAGTTGAACAGCATCGCATCTTCCTTGCCTACAAATGAAGCGAGGTTTTTTTCGAGTTGCTGGTGAATATCTGAGTTGCCGCTCATCATGCGGGCACCCATAGGGGAGGCGAGGCCGTACTTAGCTGCAGCATCGGCGTCTGCCTTGCGCACCTCGGGATGGTTGGCGAGGCCCAGGTAGTTGTTCAGGCTCCACACTATCTTCTCCTTGCCCATGAATTTCATGCGGTTGCCTATCTCGCCCTCCAGCTTTGGAAATGCGAAATAGCCAGGTGATTTCTCTGCATAGTCTCCTATTGGCCCTAATCTGTTCTCGAATTTTGCGAATATGTCCATAATATATGTATGTTTACTCTGTCCTTAAATGAATACGGGTGCGAAATTAATAAAAATATAACTAGCCGTTCATTTTGAAATTTGCACTTTTGCACCAAATAATATTAATGAAACGTTATCTTCTTTGTTTTTTAGTGTTGGTCATTGGTTTTTCTTCATGCGTGAAGAAGCCTGCACGTGTGGAAAGGCCAAAGCTGGTAGTGGGCCTGGTGATAGACCAGATGCGCTGGGACTATCTGTATCGCTACTACGAGCGCTATGGCAATGATGGTTTTAAACGCCTGATGCGCGATGGGTATAACTGCCAGAATACGATGGTGAACTACCTGCCTACTTTCACGGCGCCGGGGCATACATGTATCTATACGGGCTCTGTGCCGTCTATACATGGTATAGCGGGCAATAACTGGCACGATAACCTGACGGGCCAAAATGTGTATTGTGTAGATGATGATAAAGTATGGCTGGTAGGGGATAGCAGCAAGAAAGCGAGCTACAGCCCGCGCAACCTGCTCACCACAACGATCACGGACGAGCTAAGGTTGGCTACCAATTTCAGGTCGCGGGTGTATGGGATAGCCATAAAGGACAGGGGGGCGATACTGCCTGCCGGGCATGCTGCCAATGCAGCTTACTGGTACAATGATAAGACTGGCAACTTCGTGACGAGCACGTATTACGATACTGCCTATCAAAACCCGGAATGGCTGAAGGCTTTCAACAAAAGGAACTTGGCCGATAGCCTGGTAAAACTAAACTGGACCTTGATGGACGCGCCAGCCAGCTATACCCAAAGCACGAAGGATAACAATGTATATGAAGATGCCTTCAAGGGGGAAAATGAGCCGGTGTTCCCGCACCAGTTTGATAAGATGAGCAAAGCAGATAGGTTAGGAGCTATTAAGAGTATGCCGGCGGGAAATACGCTGACGCTGCAAATGGCCGAGGCATGTATAGACGGTGCAGACCTGGGCGATGATGAGGAAACTGATTTTCTGTGTGTGAGCCTTTCCAGCCCCGACTATGTGGGCCATCAGTTTGCACCCAACTCTATGGAGCAGGAGGATATGTATATGCGCCTGGACCGGGAGATAGCCGACTTCATGAACTACCTGGACAAGAATGTAGGCAAGGGGCAATACCTGATGTTCCTGACTGCTGACCATGGCGGTGCGCACAATCCACAGTTCCTGAAGGATAAGAATATACCTGCGGGTATTGCGTTCAATGTGACGGACGACCTTAATAATTATCTGAAGGATGTCTATAAAAAGGACGTGAAGCTGGTGGATGCAATAGTGAACTATCAGGTATGCCTGAACGATACGCTACTGGCTGGTAATAAAGTGTTTAACCGTGAAGATATAAAGCAGCAGATAAGGAACTGGCTGCTGAATGTAATGCCTGTAAAATATGCTGTGCCTGTATCTTATGTTATAGATATGGAAGACATGAGTAAGGGCGCTGTGCCGGAGCCAATACGCACCATGGCGATAAACGGTTATAACTATGCGAGGAGCGGCTGCTTACAGATCGTATTCAACCCGGCATGGTTTGAGAGTGACCACTTTGCAGGCACCACACATGGTAACTGGAATCCTTATGATGCCCATATACCGCTGATATGGTATGGCTGGCACGTGCCGAAGGGGGAAACACACGATGTGGTGGACATGACCGACATCAGCCCTACACTGGCGGCATTACTGCATATACAGATGCCGAACGGTTGTATCGGAAAGCCGATAACGCAGCTGATGAAGTAACCTCATCAGGCTGTGAGCCCCAGATGCGACTCCAGGTAGTCGTGCACCATTTCGTCTGCATTTTTGATAGCGTCACGCTCATCGGTAGCGAAAACTACGAGCCAGTTTATGAATCTCTTTGCTCCTTTTTTCGAGCATTCTATGAGGTTCTGATAGCTGGTGCCATGCACGGAGTCGGCTCCAACGGCCTTGTTATTTCGGAACGATACTTTATATTCTCGCAGGATCATACGCTCGGATTTACTGAGAGTAACGAAATAATTGTGCCAGATATTGTAGTTGAAATAGCTAATACGTAAACCACATTGTTTTTGGGGTGAATGAATATTGATATTAAGTTAGTGAACTACTGTACATATGAGTGTGGAACATGTTCAGGGAAAATGGGGCGTAAAATACGCTAACAGCTGAGATGTGATAAAAAAGCCAAGCCATACGTTGATATATGGCTTGGCTAATGATTTGAGATAAGTGGAGAGCTACGCTCTTATTTTTTCATCGGTTTATTCTTTTTCCGTTCCGCTTTTATGAGGGGTAGTGCTTCATTAAAGTTAACAAGGGTGCTGCTGATCCTTTCAAGCATTTCTTCTTTGCCGGTCTTTTCGCGGGCCAGCAGGTCTATCCTGGCTACGTTGTCAAACATGCCACGTACCTTGATAACATTGGAGCTCGATTTCAGCGAGTGGGCCCGCCTCTGTATGGATTCAAAGTCATTGGTCTCACGTATTAGCTGGTCCAGCGTTTCCAGGCTTTTCGGCACCGTATCGAGAAACAAGGTGATCACCTCATACATGTAGGTATTGTCGTTCTGAGAGATTTCCTGCAGGTAACCGAGATCGAGTAGTGGAGTTTCCATAAAAGCGTTGTTTTAAGAGGTAAGCTTATTTTCTGCTATTACATTCAATATTAATTTGCACAAACTATCGGGGAAAAGCGGCTTGGTGATGCAGGTGTTCATGCCGGCTTTCAGACACAGATCATATTCTTCCTGCCAGTAGCTCGCAGTAACGCCTATGATAGGAACATTGTTTTTCAAAGTATTTCTTATGTATTCCGTTGCTTCAAATCCATCCATTTCAGGCATATGCACATCCATAAGCACCATATCGTAGCTATTCTTTTTCAATAGCTCTACCGCTTCACGGCCATTGAGGGCAGCGTCAACAGTTGCATTCTGTTTCTGCAACAGGAAACCTGCGATCTTCTGATTCAGCTCATTATCTTCTGCAACCAATATTTTCAATCCCTGTAGCAAAACTCAATTATTTTTCAGCCCAATAAATCTTTGTATCCTAAAATTCATCACTATTCCTGCGCTGGCCTGCTGCCGTAAATTGTTGCCGAATCCATTGAACATCAGAAAGATAAAAATAAGAATTATCATTTGCAACCCCGGCAACAAATTTTCTTTATTTCAACTTACTATGCTTTTTACTATAGAAGAAATAAATGAACAACCCTATCACCAGCCAGCCACCAAGGCGTGCCCAGTTTGTCCAGCCAAGGCCGGCTATCATAAGTGCGCAGGTAACTATTCCCATTACAGAAACAAACGGCACGAGTGGCACTTTAAACGACCGCTGTATTTCGGGATTGGTTTTTCTTAGTATCCATACCCCGGCGCAAACCAGGATAAAGGCGAACAGAGTACCTATGCTGGTCATGTCACCTACAATGTCTCCGGGTACAAAGGCAGCAAAACCGCCTACGAAAATGAGGAATATCCAGTTGGAATGATACGGAGTTTGGTATTTAGGGTGCAGGTTGGAGAATGTTTTTGGCACAAGGCCATCGCGGCTCATGGAGTAAAACACCCGCGACTGGCCCATAAGCATCACCAATATTACCGAAGAGAAACCGAACAATATGGCTACCGTAACCAGATTGGCCAGCCAGCCGTATCCGTGCATATAGGTCTGGATGGCATATACCACCGAGCCTTCTTTACCTGCTGTACGGAAGTCGTTTACACTGGCTACGCCAGTAAGCACATGGGCAAACAGGATGTATAAAACGGTACATATCACCAGCGATCCCAGTATGCCTATTGGCATATCCTTCTTCGGATTTTTGGCTTCCTGCGCTGCTGTAGAAACGGCATCAAAGCCAATGAACGCGAAGAATACGACCCCTGCGGCACCAAGGATGCCCCATATGCCGCCATAATTATGGCCTACTCCGTAGCTATCTACAAATTTGGTAGCAGGTGGTATATATGGTATGTGGTTGGCGGGGTTCATATAGCCCCAGCCCAGGCATATGAATATGATTACTATGGCCACTTTGGAAATAACGATGATGCCGTTTACAAAAGCCGATTCTTTGGTGCCGCGTATCAGCAGCAGTGTGAGCATGAAAATGATGAACAGGGCAGGGAGGTTAATAGCTCCATGCATACCAAACTCATCTGCGAAATACCCTGTTTTTTCATGGATATTGCAGACCTCAAACGGGGAGTGGCACCACTTATAGGGAATGTGCATCTGGAAAATGGCCAGTAGTTTGTTCAGGTATTCGCTCCAGGCTATGCCCACGGTAGCCGCACCCACTGCATACTCCAGCACGAGGTCCCAGCCGATGATCCAGGCCACGAGCTCACCCATAGTAGCATATGAATAAGTATAGGCACTTCCTGCAATAGGTATCATGGATGCAAACTCGGCATAACACAAGCCGGCAAACGCACAGCCAATGCCGGCAACTACGAATGCTATAGTTACAGACGGGCCTGCATTATTTGCCGCCGCCGCGGCTGTGCGCACGAAAAGACCCGCACCAATTATGGCGCCAATGCCCAAGGCAATAAGGTTACCCGCAGTGAGTGTTCTTCTCAGGCCTTTTTCTCCATCCGAAGAATCATGAATAAGGCTGTCTATTGGTTTTTTTGTAAATAATCCCATATTAAGTGATGTATAATCCTTTGGAGGCAGAGCTAAGATAATAGTTAAGTTGATATTTTTATCAATTAGTTTCTGATGATCAGGGTGGGGGCAGAGCTTATAGACAAATTCATGAATTTACATTAGGTTTGGTATATGATTCCGCGGCGGCGTTTTTTACCAATTATATTAATGTTTGTTTTGCTTGCCGGGGCATTTCGCTCCTTTGCGCAACCCACGCTGCCCGATATTGCAGGGTCTGCAGATAAGGGCGTGGTGATATTGTCGTGGGTGAGCCAGTATGCAGGTATTAAGTCGATAACTGTGTTGCGGTCGCAGGATAGCACAAGTATCAACCAGAAAATAGGCAGCGTGCAATTGCAGGACAAAGGAGTGCAGGCTTTTGCAGATGCGCATCCGGCGGCAGGGAAGAACTTTTACAAACTTTCGATAGTTTTTAAATCGGGCCTTGTATGGAGCAGCAACCGAACCAGCGTATATGTGGACAAAGCGACGCTGGAACAATCGAAAACGGAATTACCTGCTAATGATTCGATACAGCATTTTGTGATCACCGAAACGATGACAGATACGGGACGGCATAACACAGGGGAAAACAAAACGACCCCAAATGTTGCTTCAGCTGCCGATACGGCCAGAAAGCATAAAGTGCTGATCTCATTTGACGTAGACCCTAATACGATCAGTACACAATCTTTTGCCAGTAATGGCAACACCGCGATCCCGGTAAAAAAGAAGATAACTGTAGCCTTCGACGACCAGACAAGCAGTGCAGGCACGGAGGTTGTATCCCGGTTTATCTTCTCCGACAAGACTAGTGGGCATGTACACATGAACCTGCCTGATGATGTGGGGACTCACCATTATTCGGTGAAGTTCTATAATGATAAGAACATTATGATCTTCGAAGTGCCGAAGATAAATGCGCAGAACATTATCATTGATAAGCGAAATTTTCAGAAGAGGGGTACATACAGGTTTGTGCTGCGGCGGGATGTGGTGGAGCTGGAGTCGGGGTATGTGAGGGTTTTGCCGTGAGGGAATTTCTTGCATAGTTGAGATGTCTCCCGCAAAGGCGCCCGCCAGGCAAGCCATTCGGACGGGCAAAGGCGCAGTTTCTGTATGTTGTTTTTAAAGACCGCAAAGCGCACGTAAAGCTAGATTGTAAGGGTAACGTAGACGTTGCAGTGCAACGTCTCTACGTCAAAATAAATTATACAATAGAATGGGGAAGCCCCTTTAGGGGTTTGGGGTTAATCTATCCCGCCTTTCTCTTTAATATAGCCGGCCTTTGAGAACCTTGGTTTCAGCAGGCGCAGCATTTGCAGGGCCACGGAGAGCAGGATTAGGCCCATGCCACCCAGGAAACCCCAGTTCCAGTCGGTGGTGCCTTTGTAGAATATGATCTCGCGGTTCTCGTTATAGAACAGGAAAGCTAGTATGATACCATAGACAGGTTCCAGGTTCACAGATAGCGTAACGGTAAAGGAGCTTAGTTTTTTCAGCGCATTGAGTGCAAATGATTGTGCCCAAACCGTGCAGCAAAGGCTCATGATAACCAGCCAGAGCCAGTCGTTATGGATGAGGCCAGCCGCGGAAAAACCTGAAGAAGCCGGCAGAAATTTGGTTGCGGGATGAAAGTAAAACACCAGCGGGATGAGCGCCGAAATAAACACCCAGCCAGTGGACATTTCATAAAACACCATGGTACGGGAAGGGTACTTGCTGGCAATCTTTTTATTGAGCACCGTAAACACAGAGCTAAGAATAGCGGCAGTGACACCACACGCAATGCCCAGTCCGTAAAACGCCTGGAAGCGATAGATGAGATAAACCCCCACGATAGCGAGTGAGCCGAGCAACATTTCCCGCAGGTCGTGCTTGCCCTCGTTCACCAGCGGATCGAGCAGGGAGGTGAAGATACTGGCGGTGGACAGACAAACCAGCGCAATAGAAATGTTAGCGAATTTAATAGCGCCATAGAAGGCCACCCAGTGCAGGCCCATGAGGCAGCCCACCAGTGCCAGCTGGCGCACATCTTTGCGCTCCACCGGCACCCACTCCTTGCGGTAAGTGATGATAGCCGCTACAAATACGGCAGTCATCAGCATACGGTACCACACCAGCACCGGCGCATCCAGCGATATGGCCCTGCCCAGCACCCCGGTAAAGCCCCATAGCACCACAGCAATGTTCAACTGGATAAGCGCGTTCTTCATTCCGTGCGCAAACATAGGCAATTATGTTGTGGGGTGTTGAGGGTGATGGATTTAGCTACGGCAAAACCATAAACTGAGTTACCCAGCTTGCCTACCGGCAGGCAGGTTGCCGCAGATTACCCGGTAAGTGGCTTTGCGGGACAGAAAGGCTATGTGCAGCTGTGGACATAATGTTTTGGCTGGCTAATTTTTATATATTTCGGTTTGGGTTATGAATATCTCCTGACTTCTATTACATTGATGCCCACACTCATATAAAAATTTATGAAGCAACTATCCTTTGTTTTCCTTTTTGCGGCAGTGATGTTCACGGCATGTCACCACTCATCCGGCACGCACATAAGCTATGACCCGCTTGTTGACAGCACCTGGGTAGTGAGCCCTGTGACAGCCACGGCGCCGCATATAGTGCTGATAGAAGAATTCAGCGGGCAGGGCTGCGCACACGTGCCATATGATGATAATGTGCTGGATAGCGAAGAGCGCAATGGACTTGCAACCACTATAGCCTATTACCTAAAGAACGACTCAATAGCCGCCACCATACCACCCGCAGGGGCCGCTTACGACCTGAGAAGTACCATAGCTACACAGATGGCCACCAGCAGTATATACGACAATTGCATTTTGGCAGCGATAATACCCGCAGCTGGTATAGATCGCATTCCCGCCCACTTAGGTGGCAGCAATACCGTGGCGGTGCCTGATGGCTTTTGGCAGATCGACATATATCACAAGATCAATGAAGGGGCAGATTCGCTGAACCTTGCTGTGGCCAGCAGCTATAATGCCGGCACACGTGTGGCCATTATTACGGCCACGGTCACTTATACACGGGCTACAGCCGCTCAGCAAAATCTATCGATAGCCGTGGTTACGGACAGTATTACTGATCTCCAGGCCGATGCGAATGGTCATATCGATTCATCTTATGTCTCGAATAATGTTTTTATCGGTATGGTTACCCCTATACCATTGGGCGATACAGTACTCAGCACCATGCCTACAAAAGAAGCAGGCCGCGTACAGCGGAAAAGATATGCTTATACCTTACCTGCCAGCTTTGCCAATGGCACTATAAATCCCGCCAACTGCCGCGTTGTAGCATTTGTGCATGCTCCGGGCACCGGTAGCGACTATCATGTGATGCAGGCTGCGCAGACAAAACTGGCACCGTAAAACTTTGTGAATACGTTTATAATTAATCTTGGTCATATTTGCTACCCCACATTAATTAATTATTATTTAAAATAAACCGTTTTAAAACGCTGCAAATAATTATTTTTGTCTGTACTTAATAAATTATGATCACAATCCCGCACGTGCGGGACTACGGCTTAAATAAATGAACAACACCTACTCCGACCTCGTACAGCAGACCTTCCACTTTCCGCAGGAAGGTTTTGACACCAACGATAACAATACCCTTGAGTTTAACGGGGTGGATATCCAGGCCATGATAGATAAGTATGGCACGCCATTCAAAATGACGTTCCTGCCCAAGATAGGTATGCAGATAGCCAAGGCCAAGAAGATGTTTAATGATGCGATCAGGAAGCATAAGTACGATGGTAAGTATGTGTATTGCTATTGCACCAAGAGCTCACACTTCCAGTTTATAGTGGAGGAAGCCCTGAAACACGACATCAACCTCGAGACATCATTTGCCTACGACATAGATATTATCTGGGCGCTCTATAAGCGCCGGAAAATAACCAAGGATATATTCATCATCTGCAATGGCTTTAAGACCAGGCAGTACACCCGCAATATAGCTAAGCTCATAAACGGTGGCTTTAAGAACGTAATACCGATCATTGATAACAAGAACGAGTTTGACGATTATAAAAAATCCATCAGGGCTAAGACTCCTGTGAATATAGGCATCCGCATAGCCAGTGAGGAAGAGCCTACGTTCGATTTTTATACCTCCCGCCTGGGCATTCGCAGCCGTGATGTGCTGGAATTTTATGTGGACAAGATAAAGGGCAATGATAAGTTCCGGCTGAAGATGCTGCATTTCTTTATGAACAAAGGCATAAAGGACGATGTGTATTACTGGAGTGAGCTGAACAAAGTGCTGAATCTGTATTGTCAGTTAAAGAAGGTATGCCCTGAGCTGGAGGCCATAAACATAGGCGGCGGCCTGCCCATAAAGCACTCGCTGAATTTCGATTACGACTACAACTACATGATCAATGAGATCGTATCCACGGTAAAGAAAGTGTGCAAGAAAAACAAGGTGGACACCCCTGATATTTATACGGAGTTTGGCTCATTTACGGTAGGCGAGGCTGGGGCAGTGGTATATAGTGTACTAGATGAAAAGATGCAGAACGACCGCGAGATATGGTACATGATAGACAGCTCATTCATCACCACACTGCCTGATACGTGGGGCATAGGCGAGAAATTCCTGATGCTGCCAATAAACAAATGGGATAAGGAATACCAGGAGGTGCACCTGGGTGGCCTCACCTGCGACAGCCATGATTTTTACACATCCGAAGAGCACATAAATGCCGTGTTCCTGCCTAAACTAGACAAAGAAAAAGGCAAAGACCCGCTATACATAGGCTTCTTCCACACTGGTGCTTACCAGGACCAGCTTGCGGGCTATGGCGGCATAAAGCACTGCATGATTCCCTCGCCCAAGCATATAGTAGTGGAGTATGACAAAGATGGCAACCTGGAAGACTGGCTGTATGCCAAGGAACAGACGCCACAGAGCATGCTGAAGATACTGGGTTATATCAGGTAGGAAAGAAAGGGTAGGGGGCAACCTCATTCACCGCTTAGTTTTTACCCAGATAAAGAATGGCATCATTTTTGCTCTTATATAACTTTACATATAGTTAGGACAATATTAGCCTCGTTTCTACGGGGCTTTTTTATTCGTTTATAGCTCCACATGTATCTCAAATTCCCTCCCCGGCCCATCATAAGTGAACCTGCAATGCCGCAGGAAAGTGCCGCCCAGTATCATATCTGCCGGAAAAGCTTCTTCTTCCAGTGTGCCCATTTTTAGTATCGCATATTTTGAGTTATCCATATAGTTGGCGGTATCTGTGATTAGGCCAAGCTTATAGCAATCAGATTCTATAATACCGCCCTCGGGGTTCAGCGCTTTAAAACTGTCCGCCGGCTGCAGGCCCAGCTTTGCGGCAAGCGATCTTTTTATGAGGCAGTCCTGAGCTCCTGTGTCTATGATGGCCTTCAGGTCCTTGCACACCTCATAGGTATCTGTATTGAAAGCGAATACGGTGAGGTATGCAAAACAGTCGGCATCAAGGGCGCCCGAAATAGTAAGGTTCATGGCCCTAAAATAGAAAGAAAACGGGTAGGGGAGACATTATCTGAAGAATTCCCCTGGGTGTTGCCCGAGCGATCGCTATCTGATCTGAGCGCCAGGGAGACGCGCAGACTAAAAAGCGATTTGCGCCCACGCCCCCATAGTGGTAAGTTTTATTTCGCCCAGCCGGTAAAATGCCTCGTCGAGCAGGTCCATTCCTACCAGCGCTTCCAGGTTTTTCAGGGTGTTAGGATCGTCCCGGAGTTCTTTAATGATCGTGTAGGTAGAAATGTAACTGGAATGCCTGCTCATTTCCTGTATCCGCATATGTACTTGTAAGGGAGTTGTCATAATAAAGGTGTTTACCTATGTATTTGTGTATCAGTAAGTAAACGCATTAGTGACTATGCAACTACTGCGCCATGAGGGTCAAAATCTTGATTCGCATAAGTTAAATGTGTTGAATTTATCGCTTTATTATTCCTAATTTGCCCTGCCAAATTTCAACCATGGATGTAGTCATAGAACAAAGCTGGAAGCAGGAGCTCAAAGAAGAGTTCGGCAAGCCCTATTTTGTACAGATCGTAAACTTCCTGAAGGATGAGAAGAAGGCTGGCAAGGTGATTTATCCGCCCGGTAAGCTGATCTTTAGTGCATTTGAGTGTACGCCGTTCGATAAAGTAAAGGTCGTAATAATCGGGCAAGACCCTTATCACAATCCCGGGCAGGCACATGGGCTTTGCTTTTCGGTGCCGGATAAGGTACCACCACCGCCATCGTTAGTCAACATTTTCAAAGAACTGAACGCTGACCTTGACATTCCCATTCCTCAAACAGGCAATTTGGAAAAGTGGGCGAAACAGGGCGTACTACTGCTTAATGCTTCGCTCACTGTTCAGGCGAACACGCCAATGTCTCACAGCCAGTTGGGATGGCATACCTTTACCGATGAAGTGATTAAGCATATTTCCATGGAGAAGGAACATGTGGTCTTTTTACTGTGGGGCAAGTTTGCCCAAAACAAAGAAGTATTAATTGACGCATCAAAGCATAAAGTACTGAAGGCCGCGCACCCTTCGCCGTTGTCGGCATACAATGGTTTTTTCGGGTGCGGGCACTTTAGCAAAACAAATAACTGGCTTCGGGAGACGGGCGAGAAACCAATAGACTGGAGTATATAACTTATATATTGCAAACTTTATATTTTTAATTTAGACTTTCGACTAACAAGAATGAAGGCCATAAAAA
>CAIRTW010000160.1 GCA_903881585.1 uncultured Bacteroidota bacterium
CGTGCATTTTCTTTTCCTCGTTACGGACTACTAATGTCAGGGATAGCTGGTATAGCGATATGGCTATAAGCGCGACAGTAAAAAACTTCACCAAACCTTTTAAATGCATGGGTTCTTGTTATGATTATCAGTATAATAAAATGCCTGCCCGGATGTTACCTCCCGGTTCAAGGGCTGCAAAGATAGGATTTAATATAAAAAATAAAAGCCCCGAACAATTTTAAATTTTTTCCATGGAATAAGGTAAGTCCCAAAAGATTTCCGTTTACATACATTTATTTATTACCTACTTGTTTCTCGTGTCAAAAAAATATTTCAAGTTGCAAAACAACACATGGACAATTTGCCATTTTATTTTTAAGCCAAAACAGATTAAAGCAAAATAAATCTTTATCTTATCATTGTTTATGGATTGAAAAAAATTAACTTTATCCCGTTCTTTTCTCCCTTTTGCAAGGGAGAAAGATTTATTTTGGAATTGATACAAACCATTTTATCATTTTCAACCGTCTATATACTCTTGTAGAAGAAGGTTGAAAAATTATAGCTCACTTTATTATTGTCCTTTTTATGAAAAAACTATTACCAGCCTGTTTCCGTGGCCTTATCTGTTCAGTTGCATTGTTGTTCATGCATTTCAGCACGTTTGCATCACATATAGTTGGTGGAGACCTTAACTACACATGGATAAGTGGAAACACGTATAGGATCACAGTGATCCTTTACGGCGACTGTGGCCCGTCAAGTACTGGCGCGTTTCAGACGCTTCAAATATCGTCGCCACAGGTATGCGTGTACAATGGCAATACTTTTGTAAAAACACTTTACTTGCCTATCCAGGCGCCCTCATGCGGAGTGGAAATAACACCTGTCTGCCCTGCAGACTCATTGAATACCCAGTGCCATATATCGAGCTCTCCGAATCCCGGTATCAAGAAATTTGTTTACTCTGAAGAATATACATTGCCTACTACTTCCCGCTACTGGCGGTTTATTTACACCTCCAGAAACGACAGCGGAGCTACTGGTACATTGTCCTGCGGCTTTAGTGGTGCTGCTACCCCCTCAGGAGCGGGCAGAGCTGCTGCGATCACTAACATCTCACCTTTCAGCTTGATACAGCTGGAGGATACCCTCAATAATTCAGGGTCAGGTATATACACCCACAATACCAGCCCATTGCTTACGGTAGTGCCAACACCTTATTTTTGTATAAACAGTACAGATTGCTATAACCCAGGGGCAGTGGATCCCGATGGCGACAGCCTGATATTCGCGCTTACACCCGCTGGTAACGGAACTAGCGCTTGTGGAACTGTTGGTGGGTCGGTATCATATGTGGGCACAGCCTGGCCGGGCCAGCCCGTCACCGCGGCTACACCGCTTAGCTGCACGGCAGGGTCTTTTGCTTTTGACCCCACAACAGGGCAAATATGTTTTTATCCCAATGTCCTGCAGCGATCGGTTGTTGTTTACAACATTGAAGAGTTCCGTAACGATACCTTTATGGGAACCAGCCAGCGCGAAATGACTTTTCTTGTGCTTACCTGTGTTAATACGGGCCCTATTGCTACCTACGCAGGTCTGAGCGGCCTGGACTCCGACAATACCACGCACTTTCACATTTGCGGCAATTCCGGTGCGTGGTGTGTAACCTATGATGCCAGCGAGCCAGACACATCTAATCTCATCACACTTACTGTAACAGGGCTTTCAAGCGGTATGACCTACTCGGTAACGGCAAATGGGACTAATCACCCTGTTGTGACCGTGTGTGGAAATACATCGACGATGCCGCCCGGGCTTTATACCTTCTTCCTCCATATGCAGGATAATAACTGCCCACTCACTGGTGTCAGTACTCAGGCTATATCCATTAATATTTACCCGGTACCTACTATACATGATTCCATAGCCTTCGCGGCCACCTGCTTTAACAAGGCTGTGGTCTATATAACACCCGGAGGAACGGGTAAGCCGTGGACGATAGATGTTTCAGGTGGTGGGCTGGATACCTTCCAGACATTTGTGGACTCAGTCATGTTTGTCGACAGCCTTGCCCCAGGCACAGACACCATGAGTATATTTACCGACGTTTCGCACCAATGTAATGCCTGGCTTGTTGTCACTATAGATCCACCTCCTCCTATCGTGCCCATTGCTGCATTTACGAACCCCACTTACTGCGGTGCAACGGACGGAACCATTACGCTGTCTAATCTTGCACCCGGTGTTGTTGACACCGTGAGATATAATTACAATGGAGTACCGGCAGCGCTTTTCTATGGTTCGGTGAGCGCGGGGGGAACGCTGGCCTTCCCGGATCCGCCTATATCACTGCCCGCCGGCACCTACGATAATATAGTTGTCACCTATGGTTTATGCCATTCAGACCCCATAGGGCCGCTGGTGCTGGTGAACCCTCCGTTCCCTATACGCACGCTTTCTTCAATAAACCCCAACCGTTGCGGTTATTGCAATGGCGCTATCACCATCTATGGCCTCAACCCCAACCAGCTGGATACCATATACTATACCCACAACGGCACAGCCACATCTGTAAGCTATTATGTAGGGCCGGACAGTTTGGTGCTCTTTACGGGTTTGTGCGATGGAGACACTTATACCAGTTTCTTTGCACGCACCGACAGCTTGTGCCTTACCAATACGCTGGTAGGTGTTACGCTAAAAGGCCCAACGCTACAGGATTCTTTCAAGATAGACATTGATTATGGCTGCCACGGGGATACCGTTATATTCACGAACACCAACTATTCTGATTCAGACCACTTACTTACTTACCACTGGTATTTTGGCGATGGCTATACCGATACAGCGCAAAACCCGAACCATATCTATTTTAACGGCCAGACAGATACTGCGTTTTCAGTGAAGCTGTATGCAACCAACGGCGAGTGTGTGGATAGCGTTTTTAGAAATTTAAAGCTGCTTAACTATATACATGCCTCCTATACTTTCACCCCGGCTCCTTATGTGTGCCAGCTTACCCCGGTCGATTTTACAAACACATCTGTAAATCTAAGCCCGCCAGACAGTGCGGCTACGATCTATGCCTGGAATTTTGGTAACGGCAATACTTCCATTGGTCCTGCACCGGTCAATACCTATAACACTACCGGCATATATACCGTAACGCTCATTGAAACCAACTTTGTACCGTGCAGCGATACCTTCACTCAAACAGTGGTCGTGGATACAATAAGCAATATAAACATGCTGGCAACCGATACCACTGTATGCCGTGGCAAAGACATCACTTTCACGGCGCTGTATGCAGGTGAGGGCTCTACGGGCAATGTATGGTCCATCAGCGATGGGTTCAGTATGGTCAATGTAAACCCGATATTGCATGGCTTCGACCAGGCAGGACAATTTATTGTTACCGTCACCGCCCAGTACAGGGCCTGCCCGGAAACAACGGCAACCAAGATCATCAATGTATTCAGTTATCCTGATGTGTACCTGGGCGCTGATACAACTATATGCCCCGGCAGCAATTCTATAATACTGGCAGACAACCAGAATGATGCCGTATCTGGTGCAAGCTGGTTATGGAATACAGGCGAGACTACATCCTCGATAGTTGTTGTAAAACCAGGTTACTATTATACTGTTGTCACTATGAATGGCTGTTCTTCATCGGACACCGTATGGGTACAGAAAGATTGTTACATGGACATCCCCAACGTATTTACACCTAATGGCGATGGCGTTAATGATTACTTCTACCCACGCCAGTTCCTGACAAGGGGCTTAACCAGTTTCAATATGAACATTTACAACCGCTGGGGACAGCTGGTATATACAACCACCAGCCTCGATGGCAGAGGTTGGGATGGCACATTCAACGGCCAGCCGCAACCAGAAGCTGCATATGTTTATATAATAGACGCCACATTCAAAGATGGCCAGAACGAGCACCACCAGGGTAATGTTACCCTGCTCAGGTAATTGTTTCAGTCAGTTTTCAGTAGATCCCCGCAGCCACGCTGCGGGGATCTTTTTTTAAGGCTACCTTATCCAGGAAACTCAATTGGGAATTTGTCTGAAATAATGTGCAACTTTACTCCAGAAACCCTGTAAATATATAGTAGCAACAATTGAACATTCAAAATCGGCATAACAAATGTACTCGCGCTTTGCCTGCCCATACCTAAAAGGTACGTTCGCGCTTGGCGGTCTTAAAAACAAAATGGAGGAAATTGCGAGCTTTGCGAGAAATCTTTTTTTGCGAGGAAATTCCCGTGCCGGATTTCGAAGTCTAAACAGTATAATACGCCCCCTGTGACCTCCAAAAGAATACCCGGGCTCGATATTGTCAGATCTATCGCCATACTGGCGGTTGTGCTCGCGCATTCATCAGAATTTCTGCTGCGGCTGGCCAATGCTCCCTGCATTGGCAATGGCATACGGGGGTTCGTGAACTTTGTCAGCCCCCTTGGCTCACTTGGAGTAGAGTTGTTTTTTGTTCTAAGCGGTTTCCTTATTGGTAACATACTCATCAAGACCTTCATCAGTTCAGATTCTTTCTCCTGGCAGGATGTGCGGGGCTTCTGTATAAGGCGCTGGTTTCGCACGTTGCCGCTGTACTGGCTCATTCTTACGGTCAATATTATCATGTACCGCATCATGGACCTGCGAAGCCACGAGATGAATAAGGCCCTCGATTACTTTTTTATCCAGAATCTCTGGTATCCCCATCCTATCTACTTCTTTGGCGAGGCCTGGAGCTTGTCGGTGGAAGAATGGTTCTATCTCACGCTGCCGGTGGCCATGTATATCTCTGCGCTTCTCTTCAGGCCGACAGACAAAAAGAGGTTTTTGCTCAGGGTTTTCACAGGCTACCTCGTGGTCTTTCTGATCATAAGGTTTGTCAACGCTTTTCATCCCATCAATGGCCCGGACCAGGATTCCGGGATCAGAAAAGTGGTGCTCTTCCGGCTCGATGCCGTTATGTATGGGGTGCTTATTGCCTATTTCAACTATTACAGCGGCGCCACACTGTCTAAACTAAAAAACTACCTGCTGGCAGTCGGGATAGCCGGAATAGTTTTACTTACCTGGCTTATTACCAACAAGGACACAAGCATATCCGACTCGCAAGATCACCTCGTGCGTTTTGCCAGCGATGCGTTCCTTTATTTGCTCATACCATTTTTCTTCTCTCTGTGCCTGCCATTTTTCAACGGCATCCGCACTATTCGTAATAAATATGCTTCCGGCTTTTTTGCGCACATCAGCAAGATCTCATACTCTATGTACCTGGTGCATTACTCGCTGGCGTTCATTCCTTTCTTTGCGTACATGAGCCCGGTATCCTTACATGCAGCAGCCTTGTATTATCTGCTCTATTGGGCCATAATTATCATGTTGTCATCTGCCCTGTACAAATATTTTGAATACCCGGTAATGAAGCTGCGTGAGCGTTTTTCTGCAAAGGAAAAATGAGGTAACGGGATTAGCGGGGTCGGCTACGCGCATATCGCCCGTACCACTTCCGTAAGTTTCACCACCAGGTCCAGGCTGTGGTTGAACATCATTGCAAAGTAGTCTTTAGGATTAAAGCTCTGTATCATTTTATGCAGTTTGTAATTCGGGCTTTTTTACCGGCAGCTTATCGCCGGCATGTTTTATGATTATCTTTTCAATGATCTCACCGGTAATGTCGGGATAGTTTACCGATATTTTTCTGCCGTTTTCCAACCAGTCGCTGATGGTGCCATAATGTTTTTCGCTGAGCGTTTTTATTACCGTTGCGCCCATTGCCTTTGCCCCTGCTGCGTTGCAGTGCTGCTCATATTGTATCAGCATAGGTATCACCAGCACTTTTTTATTCAGGTATATAGCTTCTGCCGGCCCCTCAAACCCCGCCCCACACAGTACTCCCGTGCTGGCAGCCATACTTTCTATAAAAGCGCGGTTATCTATCCTGCTAACGGATACATTACCGGCCACAAACGGTTCCTTGTTATGTTTTGAAAACACCTGCCACTTTACATGCTTAAAATACGAAAGGTGCTTTACGATGGTAGCATCATCATAGGCAGGCAGGTAAACCGTATAATGCCCATCATCAGTAGGTGTAAGCTCCCGTATCTCCCTGCGTATCACCGGGGTAAAGATATTCTCTGCAAAAGCTTTGAAATGAAAGCCATATTCAGCGGTTACCGGCGCATAATTCAGTAATACAAATTTGCCCGCAGGATCGCCTGATTCGGGTGGCGGCGCATTCTTATTGGCCACTGCGCATTGGTGACTCACTGAGATACATGGCAGCCCCTTCCGCTTACATGCCCACGCCGAAATAGGCTCAAAATCATTGATCACCAGGTCATATTCCTCAATGGGGAAGTTCCGGATGTCTTTGAACAATTTGAAAAGCTTCAGTGTCTTTGCAGTGGCCCACAGATCCACCCCGCCCCGCTTACCGAAGATAAAGCTCATGCCATACATCTTGTATTTCACAGGGAATGGCACATCCACATCTGCCTGTATGCCGCTGATCAGCACATCCACCGTACCATACTTCACGAGTTCAGGATATACATCCCTTGCCCTGCTCAGGTGGCCATTTCCGGTACCCTGTATCGCAAATAATATCTTCATATCAAACAGAAATTCCAAAGTAAAAATTCCAAAGGCCAATACCCAAAATCCACATTCCTGTTGAAGGCAAGGATTGAATATACCTAACAATCCTGATTCCTGATTCCAAAAATACTAATTCCTCCCGATAGCTATCGGGACTATGCTGCTTCCGCTTCTTCTCCCTCCTCATCAAGCTCCTGAACTTCTTTCATTTGGCCGGGCTTCATGTTCATCTCCAGCATCAGGCTGGCCATCAGCGCCTTGGCCGATTCTTTACCCTGCTTCTTTTTGCCGATGTCAATAGTCCGGGCCACCGGGTCCTCATTGTAGCTGTAGATACGCCATTTTGAATCTTGGTACTCGAGGGCAGTAAGGTTTTCTATCCAGTCGCCGGAGTTCATATAGGTTACATGCCCGTGCTTAGTGTCCACTCCCTTTATTTCGGGGTGGTGTATGTGGCCGCAGATCACATAGTCGTAATTGTTCTCAGCAGCTATATCACAAACCGTATCTTCAAAATTGTTGATGAATTTCACGGCGCTCTTTACACTGTTCTTTACTTTTTTAGAAAGCGATATTTTGCCCCTGCCCATTTTCAGCGATACATAGTTTACCATGCGATTGATAAGGATAAGCATATCGTAGCCAACAGCACCCAGTTTAGCCAGCCAGCGGCTGTGCTGCATTACGACATCAAATACATCGCCATGAAATATCCAGACCCGTGCATTGTCAATTTTAAGGGAGAGCTTGTTGGTGATCTTCAACGACCCCATGCGGAAGCCCTTGAATTTGCGCAGCATTTCATCATGGTTGCCCGGAATGTAATAGACCGGGATATCTTTGGCTATAAGCCCGATGAGGTGCTTTACCACCATCATGTGCGTTGCAGGCCAGTATCTTTTGCTGAATTGCCAGACGTCTATTATGTCGCCGTTGAGGACTACCGCCTTGGGTTTGATACTTTTCAGGTATTGCAGGAGCTCGGTTGCGTGGCATCCGTAGGTGCCAAGATGCATATCCGACAATACTACGATGTCCACCTCTCTCTTAGCCATTAGACCCTTCAACGAAGCATTTGGTTATACAAAATGACCACTTTAATATAAACGGAATGTTATCTGCCCGTTAAAAAAATGTTATAACATGATCCCCGCCAATACTCACAATAACAGCATTTCTGCCGGAAAAACTCATTTATCAACCGCTAACGGCAAGGCTTGAGGTATGATGATGCTCCTTGCTTTTGGCAGATAACTCACGCTTTTGGCAAGCATTGTATCTGCCATATTATTTAGTGGAATAGCGCGCAATCATGATGAAAATAAAAAGCATACTTTTGCTTTTCAGAATAATATTACTATGTTTATCAAATAATGATCCTTTAAATAAAGCCATTTAAAGGAACGTAAAAGAGATAGGCGAAAAACAATGGGATGCATCAACAAATGACATGCCGGCCAATTGAAAATCAATAATAAAAACGGAATAAAATTAACCAATCATCTTTTAAAAAACCAACCAAAATGAAAAGATCCTTTTTAATGCTCATGCTGGTCACAGGCGCGTGTTTTTCACAGCGTGCAAGTGCGCAGGAGATCAATGTAAGCTTTCAGCCATCATGGGGCCCTGTAGGCTATGATTATGTAAATTATTACTACATACCGGGCATTCAATCGTACTACAGCGTGCCGTTGCAGCTATTTTATTACAACAATGGGTATCAGTGGATCAGTTCCCCTTATCCACCGCCGCAGTATGCTGATTTCGACTTGTACCATGCTTACAAATTCGTAGTGAACGAACCAAACCCCTGGTACCGCAACGATTACTACTATGGCCAGTATTATGCCGGGTATCATGAGCGATACTACAACGAGCCAATGATACGCGAAAGCCACGACCGCAGGTATATGGAAGGGCGTATGGAAAGAGAGCGCCGTGAAAATGTATATCATGAGGGCTACCGCCGCGAAGTGGAAACGCACCGGGGTGAAGATCGTCGCGGTGAAGAGCATCGTGCAGAAGAGCGTCGCGGTGAAGAGCGTCGTGGGGAAGGTGCCCGCGGAGAAGAACACCGTGGTGAAGCAGGACGCCCGGTAGAAAGTGGCCGTGGCGAATCTGGACGACCATCTGAGGGGTCAAACAATTCTTCAGGACGCCCGGCACAACATGGAGCTGCCGAAGGCCAATCCGGACGCCCAACTGAAGGCGCAAACAACTCTTCAGGACGACCAACAGAACATGGTGCTGCCGAAGGCCAATCTGGACGACCAACTGAGGGGGCAAACAACCCTTCAGGACGCCCGGCACAGCATGGAACTGGCGAAAGCCAATCTGGAAGGCCAGCTGAAACACAAAACAATTCATCAGGGCGCCCTGCCCCCACAAATAACGGTTCTGGCCGTCCTGAACAAGCAAATGAAAATAGCAGCCGTGGGGCTGGAGGTCAATCAGGAGCCCAAAACCCAGGCGCTAGCCATAGCAACGCTCCTGCACAAACGCAACATCAGCCTGCACCAGCCCAGCACCAGTCTGCACCACCTAAGAGTTCAGGCCCGGCTCCGAAATCCGGTAAGAAATAACCACAATTGAAAATCAATATTTAACCAACATCCATTTCAAAAAAAAGAAAAATCAGTAGTTATGACACGAAAATTAAGCAGAACAGCTCTATTCCTTGCGATCCTTATTGGCTCTATTTTTTCTGCCTCTTATGCACAAACCGGCGATGCGCCGAAAGACAAGAAAGACCCTAAAACATGGCATGATGAAGGACTTTACTTTTACAACGCGAGTGATGCAAATAGCCCGTTCCTGCTCATTGACCCATCAATGCCCAATGGCTCAAAATCTGGCGGATATGGACAGAGAGTGGCGCAAAGCACGAGCCTTGGATTTGCAAAAACCAAGACAGAAGCCCGTCTATCGGGCGGGACCAGCAAAACCATTATACCCACCAAAACACCAACGTTCTATTTCTACTTCAAGGCAGATAATCTTTCGCCCAAGCAGTTTGCCCTTGTGCGCCTGATAGCCAAAAAGCATGACCGCCTGATGGTTACCGGCAGCCAGAACGCATATGGATCATCACAGGGCATTGACGAAAAACAGATGGTGGACTTCACTTACGAAAAAGTATCTGATGGAATATTTAAGGTATTCACAAAGGAGCCACTCCACCAAGACGAATACTGCTTCTACTACATCGGCAAAGCTGAGTCACCTTTTGCAGGCGGCTTTTACGACTTTAGTATCAGTGTTGAGTAGAACCGGCTCCAGGTGCGGATACCACCTGCCGGAATTCAAATTACCTTAGTACGCTGCGTTGTCTGGTGCTTTTGCACAAGAGCAACGCAGCTCTTTTTTTGTACCTTTGTATAGATTGTAATTCTGTCAAACAATGACCGGCAAGTTATTCACAGTTGTGCATTACTTTGTTTTACAGGATTGCTTAGGTAGCCTAATTTCGGTAGTGAAAAAGAAAAGGAGAACAGCATGGATATCGAACAACTGATGCCACACGTAGAGGCGCTTATTTTTGCAAGCGACCGGCCATTAACACAAATGGAAATAACAGAAACACTGGGCCAGGCACTGGAAACAACCATTGAATCTGATCGCATAGCTACTTGTATAGATGCCATTCGCGAGAAATATGACGTTGACTACTACCCATTCCAACTGAAGGAAACAGGCGGCGGATTCCAGTTCCTCACCAAGAAGGCATTTCATAAAACAGTATTGCAACTGAATGGCGACAAGCATATCAAAAAGCTGTCGACCGCTGCAATGGAAACGCTGTCTATTATTGCCTACAAGCAGCCAATAACCAAGAGCGATATTGAGTATATACGCGGCGTAAGCGCAGACTACAGCATTCAGAAACTGCTGGATAAAGAGCTGATAGTGATAGCAGGCCGCAACGAGGAAATGGCCGGCAAGCCATTGATCTACGCGACATCGAAGAGCTTCATGGATTACCTCGGCATCAACTCGCCATCGCAGCTGCCACAGCTGAAGGATATTACTGATGTGCAGCTGGTAACGCCAACCAGGGCGGAAGAAGCGCTGCCGCAGGACACACCCGGAATAGCATTGCTACCGGAACACACTCTATTGAAAAAAGCGTCTTAATACATAGTACACGAATAATATTGCATATTCACAACTCGCCGCCTCCTCCAGAGGCGGTTTTTTTTATTTATTGTAGCCCTTCTCTCCGTATATTTGTTAGCAAATACAGTTATGCCGATCCGTATTTTTACTTTCACCTTTTCCTGCTTCTTTGTGCTGCAATCCGCTGTCTTTGCGCAGAAGAAAGCAGACCGTAAAGTAGCGCAGGAACTGCAGGCTGATGTGGCCTTCCTGGCATCTGATGAGCTGGAGGGCCGCAGGACCGGCACAGATGGTGAGCATAAAGCCGCTGACTACCTGGAACAGCGCTACAAAGCCGAGGAAATAGCCCCCTATAAAAACCAATACCGCTATCCCTTTCATTTTATCTATGGAAAAGAAATAGCTGCTGGTACACAGGTGCTGATCAATGGCACGGCTATGAAGATGGACGAGGAAGCCTTTCCGCTGCCTTTCACCGCTAATAAGCATGTAACCGGCGATGTACTGCCCGATGTGATGGAACAGGGCAACATATGGCTGCTGCCACTTTATGCCGACCAGGACCAGGCCAATAACCCCCATTTTGAGTGGGAGCAGTCCATGTTTGACCGCAGCAAAGAGGCGCTGAAACAGGGAGCATCGGCAGTATTGTTTTACGATGGCTATGGCAGTAAATGGGAACCGGCTTTCAACAAGCATTCAGAGCTGGAACAGCTGGGAATACCGGTGGTCTATCTGACCCACAATGCTTACCTGAAATATGTAAAACAACCCGATAGCGCCCAGAAAGGCACTTCTGTAGATCTGGGCGTAACTGTAAATAAGGTAGAGCGCACGGGCACAAATCTTGCTGCCTACATAGACAACCATGCGCGCTATACCGTGATACTGGGCGCCCACTACGACCACCTGGGCTATGGCGAAGATGGCAACAGCCTGTATGCCAATGCGGGCAAAGAACACCAGGTGCACCATGGCGCCGATGATAACGCCAGTGGTACCGCCGCAGTATTGCAGATGGCCAGGTGGGTGAAGAAGAACAGTAAGAAGCTAAACCACTACAATTACCTGTTTATCAATTTCTCCGGCGAAGAGCTGGGGCTGTATGGCTCCAAGAACTTTGTGAAGGACCAGAACATAGACAGCGCGCATATAGCCTACATGATAAATATGGACATGGTGGGCCGCCTGAACGACAGCACCCATTACCTGGAGCTGGGCGGTGTGGGCACCTCGCCAGCCTGGGCCGATGTAGTAGCCGATGGCAGCGATTTCAAGCTGAAGCTGGACAGCTCGGGTGTGGGGCCATCTGACCATACCAGCTTTTATAACGTGGGCATACCGGTGCTGTTCTTTTTCACCGGCCAGCATATGGATTACCACAAGCCCAGCGACAAAGCCGAACTGCTCAACTACCCAGGTGAGGCCATGGTGCTGGACTATGTAAAAAATGTAGTGACCAGGATGGACAAGCAGGGAGTGAAACCCGCCTTCACAGCAACCAAACAAACCGCAACCGGACGCAGAAACTACAAAGTGTCGCTGGGCATCATGCCCGACTACTCCTTCCAGGAAGGGGGCGTGCGTGTGGATGGCGTAAGTGACAACCGCCCCGCCATGAAGGCCGGGATAAAACAAGGTGATATCATTACCCGCCTCGGCGAAACCCATATAAATGGGATGCAGAGCTATATGGAGGCGCTAAACAAACTTTCGCCCGGTGATAAGACCCAGGTAACCATTACCAGGGACGGCAAGGAAATGGTGCTGCCGGTGGAGATGAGTAAGTAGCTTGAACCTTGATTCTCCTGATTAAAAGATTTTCCTGATTCACATTTTTTGATACGCTCCGATCTGAATATTATGCGGCCATAGCATTACAACTGCTCCTTTTCCATCGAAGCAATGATACATAATAAGCAATAAACCACCTGCGGTTAGCAGGTGGTTTATTGCTTATTTTTTTACAGTAAAACTTATTTAGTCTTAGTCTTAGTCTTTTCTGTGGTAGTGGTAGTCTTAGTTTCCATTTTGCTTCCGGCAGCCTTAGTTGTATCTGCGGCTGGCTTAGCAGGACCTGCGGCCATAGTATCAGCTGGAGTTGGAGCTGGTGAAGCTGGAGCTGCAGTAGCAGACGATGTGCTGGAAGTAGAATCAGTAGTTTTTGTTGCTTCAGTGCTGCTGTTGCCGCAAGAAGTTACAAAAAGACCCATCGCAAGTGCAAGCACGCTTAATTTTACAAATTTCATAATTTTCTCTTTTTAGTTGGTTATGTTATACAGTTAATACCAAAAAGAGAAAAAGGTAACCCAAGGGTAGATAATCTGGTGATAAATATCCTGCAGCACCTGATTATGGCTGATACAGGGGTATAGACTGTATGAGGCGAAAAAGCTGCCTGGTATCAGCGATATCTGTCATTCTCATTTTTCCATTTTCTGCGGCCATTTTCAGCTGTCCGATTTTTTCGGACAACTGACTTCGTTCCTTTGAGCGCTTAATCTACTGAGTGCTGCGCCATATTGTTGCTCATTTTTGTTGCTCACCTTGGCATTGATAATCAACAAACTAAGCGAAAAATGTGGACAACTATTGCTCACTTCTTGCTCACTTTTGGGAAAAGTGAGCAAGAAATAAAGTGAACTAAACCTCTCGTTTTTCTCCCACAAGAAGTATTATTTGCACACTTTTCTTCAAAAGACTTTTTTGCTCACCTTAGTATTGATAATCAACTGATTATGTAAGAAATGTGGATAACTATTGCTCATTTCTTGCTCACTTTTCGAAAAGTGAGCAGAAATGAAGTGATTTAAACCTCCCAATTTTCTCCCATATTTCTCCCGTTTATGGGGGGTATTTTCAATAGTTTATAGACAATA